>JAEXAJ010000226.1 GCA_023458215.1 Bacteroidota bacterium | reverse complement strand
TTAATATTTTTGTTTGTTCTATTTATATTTTACACTGGTAATTCAACATTGTCTTCATCACCCCAGTCTCCAACATCACCACCAATTCCACCATCACCACCAGGTGTAGGTGCCGGCTTTTCAACTTCTATTTCACCACCCGGAACAGGAACTTCAATATGTATCTCTTCTTTAGGCTCTTCAACACTTCCTCCACCAGAAGGAGGAGTGAGCACTTCGGTAATATCAACCTTCACTTCCTGCACCGTATTATCTGTTTTTATCAGTTTCAACGTCAACATGAACGGAATAACTGAACGGCTCTTAACTTCCGACTGCTTGAACTGCGAAAAATGCCCCCACAATACTCCATCTTTAATGACTACCTCTGAATTGACCGGCATCTCACTTGATACACAAGTACGCTTACCCAAACGATAACATCCATTCAATCCGCTAACACTGCAAACAACCCCGGACAAATTGGATGCACCTACTATTTTTATATCAAAAGAGTAGTTTCGTACAACAGCTTCCGGTTTGTATTCCATCAAGAATACCTCATCACTCTTTTTTATATCTACATCGTCCAAAGCAACTACATACAGCGCATCGGGTGACCAAACCATTTCTTCGGTTGTTGCCAACCCTGTGTAGCGTCCTGTGTAAGCCTCAATCGTTTCATAACTCTCATCTCTACGAATCAGCACACTCTCTGTATTGAAGTTGTAAATAACCATTGCATAACGTCCCGGCGGAACCTTCACTTCACCACCCGCAGGTGGTAGATAGCTCTCAATGCGATGTCCTCCTTCATCCTTTGGATAGAATATCACTCGCATTGTTTCGGGTAATTTGTCCGTCACTCCTATCCAGTTCAGTTTGATTTCTACTCCACTTACAGGATAATTATCCAGTACATCCCGAAATTCGCACCCTGCAAACATCATCAACAATGAGGACAACAGTAGCAGATACGTATATCTTGCACTCTTCACACCTCACCTCCTTCCCGTAATTAACCACACCAAAGATACCTTTGCCTTTGTTGGCCCGATAAAGTTATACTGGTTACTGGTTTTCCAAATCAAATCACCTTCATAAAGAGAGTATTTGCGGTATTCAGTAGTAAGATAACCTACGCCCAAACTAAACTCGATTGCTAAGTGGCGAGCTAGCTGACGGGAATACCCATACGTCAGCCCTGCTGCACCATAATACTTACCCTGATATCCATCTTCACCTCCAAACTGAAAGTCGTACCTACCGCCCTCAGCATATACTCCGAGGAAATGTCCTGTCAACCGATTGCGGTTACGTCTGCTTCCCAACCAAAACCGTGCCTCTAACCCTCCTGATAGAAGCTGATAACAAAAACTGTGGCGACTATTAAGCCACCAAGGGCATTTATATTCAGCATTCAAAGACCAACGTTGCCCTATCGGCAACTCTACTTCTATATTGGGAGCCAGAGCCAAGTCGTAAAGCAAGTTGTTTTTTAACGCCAGCACCGTTTTTTGTGACGGTGCCGGCTTTTCTTCTTTCTTTCCTTCTCTCTCTTCCGGTACAGCAAACAATCCCTGTGGTACCGGCTCTTTTATTAACGAAGTAGTTGTAGGCAGCTCTAACACTGCCATGGATAATGTATCTTTTATTCTCTCTTTCCTTTTAATCCTTGGAAGCAGATACTTTGATAAATAAGTATAAGCTCTTCCTTCATTGAGATACCGCAACAACTTTTCCAGCTTCTGCGGATTTCCGTTGTGATGCTGAATCAACATCAAGACTTCTTCCTTATCCGGTATTTGTGTATCTGCCAACACCCAATTATAGATTTCCGTCCAACTATTCTGCCCTGCTACCTTTCCTGGTATAATACAAATAAAGAGTAACCAAAGAGCGTATATGATAGTGCGTTTATCCATAACTTTGCGTTGTATGCCAACAAAAATAAAAGATATAATTTATATAAAATCAACTCCTTATAACTATTTTCAAGGCATGAAAGTATCTGTGAAACGTTTGAAACAGATTTGCAACTTTTGCGCCTCCTCTCAATCATTCCACTTACAAATTTCATTCATTTCATACCTTTTCTCCATCTTTTGAAGAGCCAACAGTCCCAATTATCATTTCGCTATCATTTACTATCTATTGAATACAAAAAGACAACTCGTGTTCGAGAACAACTAATTTCCGTGAAAGAATTATAAAAGGAACATGGAAAACAAGCTTGAATTTGGAGGTTAATGCCGGAACATTTACATTTGCAATGTGATTTTTTTCATAGTATTAGATTTAAGGTTAACAAAGGTTGGAGTACAGCGGTACTCCTTTTTTTATGCCCATACCCCGATGAGAGAAATATACAACTATTTGCAACAAAAAGATTACTTGCATTATTTCGCAAAGTGACAGAAAAATCCTACCTTCGGCAGACTTTTTAAGCCATATATAAAGACAAAACCTTATTTATTTCCTAATGTAAAAAACAATGAGAAAATTATTATATATATTGCTCGTTATAATACTATTCTGTTCAAGTTGCTCCAAACAACATACATCTCCTGTTAAGATACCTATAACCAGTGGTCATCGCGGAGCTAACGCCATCGCCCCCGAAAACACTATGGCTTCAGCCGATTCTTGCATTAAGTACGGTGTTGATTATATGGAATGTGATCTTTGCATCAGCAAAGACAGCGTATTCTACCTACTGCACGACTCTACCCTTGATAGAACGACCAATGGAACCGGAAAAATTAGCAACTGGATGTCCGCCGACATTGATACATTGGATGCCGGTTCCTGGTTTGGTCCGGAGTTTGCAGGGCAGCGCGTTCTGCGCTTTGCCGACCTGCTACGTAAAGCAAAAGAAAGCGGACTAAAACTTACCATTGATTACCGCAACGGAGATATTCAAAAGTTATTAGCTTTGATTAAGTCCGAAGGTATGCTGAAGAATTGCAACTTCACTTTCTACAACGAAGAAATGTCCAAGCAGTTCAGAAAACTGGCACCCGAAGTAAAAACCCTGCAAGCGTATGTGAAGAACGAGGCAGATTTAGATCGTGTAGTAAAGGAAATAAGCCCCAACATTGCCGTTATCCGCCTCGACTCCCTAACCCCGGAGTTCGTTGATAAATGCCACAAATACAACCTGAAAGTATTGGCATTAGTTTTAGGTTTGGATGATAAAACAATAGACAATCAAAGAGCAGTAGACCTGGGAATAGACGCTATAGCTACCGACCGACCGGAGCAATTCATCATGAAATATGGGAAGTCGGGTATAGGAAAATAGCATCAGCCGATCAGTTTGCAATTCGCCGGACTCTTCGGGATGGCCTTGATACAGCCAGGCAAACAATTATCTTCCTCATACCAGCAAGCGATAAATACCGCCTACAAGCGCCTTCACCACTCCTTTCATTTCGAGTTCAAAAAGTAGGGCGGTCATGCGGTTGACGGGAAGATTGGCTTCTACTACCAGCGCATTGATATGCAAATCTCCCAAGCGGGAAAGAATGCCGACTACACCGGTCTCTTCTTCCGTCAATTGCGGGAAAAGATCACGTTGAATGCCTTGCGGCTTTTCTGTTTGCAAAGCAGACATCCAACCCATAGCACGGACAAAGTCTTCGGCAGATTGAATGAGTGAGGCTTTGTTATCACGTATCAAGCGGTTGCAACCTTGAGATGCAGCGTCCGATACACGCCCCGGAACTGCGAAACAGTCGCGATGATACCCCTCGGCAAGCTCTGCCGTAATAAGCGAACCGCCTTTCTCGGAAGATTCTACTACAATCGTTGCATCGCACATACCCGCCACAATGCGGTTGCGGCTGACAAAGTTAAAGCGGTCAGGATTAGTCTCAGTCAGGAATTCTGTAAGCAAGCCGCCATTCGCCAGCATGTCAACGGCAGTCTTGCGGTGTACGTATGGATAAATACGGTCTAATCCATGGGCAAGTACAGCTACCGTAGAAAGATTATTAGCTAAGGCAGCACGATGAGAGTGGATATCAATGCCATAGGCAAGACCGCTGACCACCAGTACATCCGGGCAAAGTGCAGCCAAGTCATGCAGAAAGTCATTACAGAACTGCTTTCCATATTCTGTGGCAAGTCGCGTACCCACCATATTAATTACCCGAAGGCGGTTAAGTTCTGTATCTCCTTTGAAGAACAGGACAAGCGGGGCGTCTTCGCACTCCCGGAGGCGGGAAGGATAAGCCTCGTCTTTCAAGGTCAGGCAAGAGATGCGGTTTTTCTCTACGAACTCCATCTCCTTTTCTGCACGCAGAAAGGCGGCAGGGCAATCAAGGGCAGTCACTACAGCGGAAGAGATTCCCGGAAGGATTTCGGGAATCTCTTTACGCTGACGAAAGATCTCGACAGCACTACCCATACCGTCTATTAAACGCTTTGCCCCGATATGTCCTATACCGGGGCAAAGCGTGAGTGCTATATTGCAAATGCGTTCGTCGTTATTCATGATCGAGGTACGGAGCAAAAATACGGTCAAACAGTTCGCTGTCGCTGAGTCGTCCGTTCACCACACACACCGTTTCGACCACTCCCTTTAAGCTGACTTTATTATCACTCTTACGAAAGATATCTTGATAAAAGACGTACTTAATGCCTTCTTTCTTCATATATAGTTTAGACACAAACTCATCACCACTTTTCAGCGGTGTCTTGAAAGCCATACTGATACGTGCCACCACAGGATCTACCCCCTGCTCGTGCAATTCAGCAAAACTGACTCCCGTAGAGGCCAAAAACTCATGACGAGTATGCTCCAGATAATGCTGGTAATTAGCATTATTAACAATGCCTTGCAGGTCGCATTCATAATCGCGCACCTTCATCTCAAGCTCGTAAATATAAACCATTTTCTTTAGTTATAAGTTATGAGTTATAAGTTATGAGCTAAGCCACAAACAAATAACTTATAACTCATAACTTATAACTACTTTTTATCCTCGCTTCTGCTCCACATCCAGTCCCTTGAACTTTTTCAGTTCTTCTACGGAAACCAGCTTGTAGAGTTTGTCGCTCGGACGTATTTTAGGTGCTTTCATTGAGAAATGCTGCCCTTTCTTCACCGTCTGCACTGTGTTCAAGTCTACACGGGCTTCGTCCAACGTGAGGAATTCCGCACCGGTGGTAGGACCTGTTATCAGCAGTTTATCGCCTACGTTGACTTCGGCAGCCTCCACTAAGAATTCGGCCACACCGATATTGCCGAAGTAGCGGACACCCTTGCCTACATATATTTTACGTTCTGTTGCCGCAGAACCATAGTTCTTAGTCCATTCGCCCAATCGTTGACCCATATAATAGCCGTCCCAGAAACCACGATTGAAGACAGTCATCAGACGTTCGTCCCAAACAGCAATCTTCTCGTCGGTAAAGGTATCATCCAAATAAGCGCCGATTGCTTCTTTGTAACACTCTACTACTTTACGCACATACTCAGGACCACGGGCACGACCTTCAATCTTGAACACACGCACACCGGCATCCATCATCTTATTCATAAAGTGAATGGTTTTCAAGTCCTTAGGAGACATGATATATTGATTGTCCACATCCAGTTCTACATCCGTCTCCTTATCACGCACGGTGTAAGAACGGCGACACACTTGCATGCAAGCGCCCCGGTTAGCAGAGTGATTCATCTCATGCAACGAGAGATAACACTTGCCTGATACCGCCATGCAGAGTGCTCCGTGGCAGAACATCTCAATACGTATCTGCTCGCCACTCGGTCCACATATATTCTCTTCGCAAATATGACGGTAGATCTCCGCTACTTGCTCCAAGTTCAATTCACGCGCCAGCACCACTACATCGGCAAACTGTGCATAGAAGCGCAGTGCTTCCACATTGGAGATGTTCAACTGCGTAGAGAGATGTACTTCCTGCCCTATCTGCCGGGCATAGCTCATCACCGCCACATCGGCGGCAATCACAGCCGAGATACCTGCCGCCTTCGCCGCGTCTACAATAGTGCGCATTAACGGGATATCCTGGTCGTAGATAATGGTATTCACCGTAAGATAGCTTTTCATCCCATGTTCATCGCACGTACGGGCTATCTCCTTCAAGTCATCAATCGTGAACGTATTTGCCGAACGGGCACGCATGTTCAGGTTCTCTATACCGAAATAGATGGAATCAGCACCTCCCTGAATGGCTGCCACAAGCGATTCGCGCGAGCCCACAGGCGCCATGATTTCGAAATCTTTTATATTAAAACTCATAAATCAAATTTAGAAAGCTTATTATATAACAGCAAAGGTAGGCTTTTTTCCGTATTTTTGCAGCGAAAATAATCTTTTAGTTCATTTTACACATGAAGATAGCTAACATAGAGTTAAGCAAACAACCCATCCTCCTCGCCCCGATGGAAGACGTCACCGATCCGGCTTTCCGCCTGATGTGCAAACGGTTCGGCGCAGACATGGTATATACGGAGTTTGTTTCTGCCGATGCACTGATCCGTTCGGTCAGCAAGACGGAACAAAAGCTGAAGATCAGCGATGAAGAGCGTCCCGTAGCCATACAGATATACGGCAAAGATACCGAAACCATGATAGAAGCCGCACGCATCGTGGAGCAAGCACAACCCGATATACTCGATATCAATTTCGGTTGTCCCGTGAAGCGTGTAGCAGGCAAAGGTGCCGGAGCAGGCATGCTACAAAATATCCCTAAGATGCTGGAAATCACCCGTGCCGTAGTAGATGCCGTGAAGATACCCGTCACCGTAAAGACCCGTTTAGGTTGGGATGCCAACAGCAAAATCATCGTTGACCTCGCTGAGCAACTGCAAGACTGCGGCATCGCTGCCCTCACCATCCATGGGCGTACCCGTGCTCAGATGTACACCGGCGAAGCGGACTGGACCCTCATCGGCGAAGTGAAGAAGAACCCGCGCATGCACATCCCCATCATCGGCAACGGAGACATCACCACTCCCCAGCGAGCCAAAGAGTGTTTCGACCTCTACGGCGTAGACGCTATCATGATAGGCCGTGCCAGCTTCGGCCGTCCGTGGATATTCAAGGAAGTAAAGCATTACTTGGAAACGGGCGAAGAACTGCCCCCGCTAAGCAGCGAATGGCGTCTGAACGTGCTGCGCCAGGAAGTAGAAGACAGTGTCAATCTGCTGGACGAGCGTCGCGGCATATTGCACGTACGCCGACACCTTGCGGCGAGTCCGCTGTTCAAGGGCATCCCTAATTTCAAAGAAACAAGGATAGCTATGCTACGGGCAGAGACGAAAGAAGAGCTTTATCGTATCTTCGACAAAATTGAGTTCGTCCTCGTATAAGATAGAATTATGAGATAGAATAAAGGAGATGCACGATGAATGGAATAAAGAAATAATGTGTATCTTTGTTCATTGTCGCACAAAAACCGGAAGATTATATGAGCAATAAAATCTATCCCATCGGAATACAGAATTTCGAGAGCCTTCGTAAAGACAATTACTTCTATATTGATAAAACAGCATTGGTTTATCAATTAGCAAAGACCGGACGTTACTACTTTCTGAACCGGCCGCGCCGCTTCGGCAAGAGTCTGCTCATCTCCACACTCGAAGCATACTTCCAAGGAAAGAAGGAGCTTTTTGAGGGGCTGGCGATAGAAAAGTTAGAGAAGGACTGGATAAAACACCCCATCCTGCATCTAGACCTGAATATCGAAAAATATGATGTATCGGAAAGTTTGGACAATATTCTGAACGACCACCTAGTGCGTTGGGAAGAACTGTACGGCTCCCGTCCCTCCGAGATCTCTTTTTCACTGCGCTTTGCCGGAATCATCCGGCGTGCCTGCGAACAGACGGGACAGCGCGTCGTCATCTTAGTGGACGAATATGACAAGCCCATGCTCCAATCCATCGGCAACGAAGCTTTGCAGAAAAGTTTCCGCGATACACTGAAACCATTCTACGGAGCGCTAAAAAGCATGGACGGCTATATCAAGTTCGCCATACTGACGGGTGTCACCAAATTCGGAAAAGTGAGCGTATTCAGCGACCTGAATAACTTGAAGGACCTTTCGATGTGGAACAAGTACATTGACATCTGCGGTGTCAGCGACCAGGAACTGCACGAAAACCTGGAACCTGAAATGCACGAGTTTGCACAAGCGCAAGGCTTGACCTACGAGGCATTCATCGACAAACTGAAAGAGTTTTACGATGGCTATCACTTTACCCACAACTCCATCGGCATATACAACCCCTTCAGCCTGCTCAATGCTTTTGAGCGCAAGGAGTTCGGTAGTTACTCGTTCGAGACGGGTACTCCCACCTATTTGGTAGAGCTATTGAAGCGCTATCATTATGATCTGGAAAGCATGACACATGCCGAAACCTACTCGGACGTACTGAACAGCATTTATGGGGACGATGATCCCCTGCCTGTCATCTTCCAAAGCGGCTACCTCACGATTAAAGATTATGACGAAGAATTTGGGATATACCGCCTTGGCTTCCCCAACAAGGAAGTTGAGGAAGGTTTCGTCAGGTTCCTACTACCTTATTATACTCGTTTCAACAAAGTCGAAGCCCCCTTCGAAATACAGAATTTCGTGCGGGAAATACGTGCGGGAGAGCCCGATGCCTTTTTTCACCGCCTTCAAAGCTTCTTTTCCGATACTCCTTACGAACTGGTGCGTGACCTGGAACTCCACTACCAGAATGTTCTTTTCATCGTCTTCAAGTTAGTGGGTTTCTACGTCAAGGCAGAATATCGCACCTCGGAAGGGCGCATTGACCTTGTCCTGCAAACCGACCGCTTCATCTACGTGATGGAATTCAAACTGGAGGGTACGGCAGAGGAGGCCTTGCAGCAAATCAATGACAAGCACTATGCCCGGCCTTTCGAAGCCGACGGACGGAAACTATTCAAGATAGGCGTAAACTTCAGCGCTAAAACACGTAACATCGAACGCTGGCTGGTGGAATAGCAACGTTTCATTACAATGTCTTCGGATGCCGACGCATTTGACTTCAGCTTGAAGTACTTCTTAAAATCGGGAGAGCATTATTCTTCCCCACCACCATGCTGCACTTCTCTTGCGAGGAAGACAGCAAGCCGCCCACCGCCGTATAGGCCGAACGAGGATTCTCGAAGTAGAACAAATCGTTTTCCAAAACTTGAGCCCTACACGAGAATCCTCCTCCAAGCAGCACGACGACGAGCATCATTAAAAGTCGTCTTATACCGGTCATTGTTTATTCCATCGTTACTTTTCTTATTCAGCTACTTCTTTGCCGCATCGTATTGGGCTTTGGAGATAAAGACAAGCTTGATCGCATCCTTCAGCTTGTCCGCATTCTTCTCGGTAATGGAGAACTTCATTACAAAATCCTGCCCGTAATCCTGCCCTGCCTCAAACTTTACAGGTCCCGGATTGGCGGCATTGATATACGTCATACTCGTCCAAAGGGGAGCACCCGTGGCATCTACCAATTGATAGCAGATAGGGTAATCGAAATACGCCATCTTAGCTATTTCCATCGCTTCTTTCTGTGCGGCACGGTAGGTAATGTCGATCGAAACAGCCTCACTTCCATTCGCAGAAGCCTTCGTTATCACAGGGTCGGAGGTGATCTTAAAAAACAGTCCTTCGGACTCTTCATAGGGCACCTTTTTTCCTATCAGCTCTTTGGCGGCCTCCTCCAATTTGGATTCCGCTTCCTTTTTCAGGTCTGTGGCCTTCTTTTCCAATTTGGTGGCGTCCTCCATGCTCTTAATCTTCGCCATCTTTGCCACGGCTTCTTTTTGGAAGTCGTTCTGTTTTTGGGCATACTCGACCACTACGCCGGACACGTCACCGAACAACTTGTCACTGCCGCTACCGGTAGAAGCGGTTTCAGAACTGCCGGAAGCAGGTTTTCCGCCACCGCATCCGGAGAGTAACATCACGCTTAACGCACAGAAAAGTGCGGTATATAAATACTTTCTCATAATCGTCTCTGTTTATTGATTTATCATTCTGCACCGTTCCATGTGATGAGGACGTCACGCGCTTCAAAGCCCTCCTTTCCGCCAAAGACGAAGGAGATGGACTTTAAGTACTTGATGTCCGGAGATACGGTGATGCGGCGAAGTTCGTACTCGGTAAAGGCATCCGCTCTAAACTCGTGATGATTGGAACCATACTCCCACTCTTCGCCGGGGACAAGTTCCCTGCCGTTGGCATCTATCACTCCCTTCATCTTGAGGGCGGCGCCTTTTTGTCCGGCAAGGGGCATCACTTCGAAGACTACTTTCACGTTGCCCGTTGCCGGGTCGCCTTCGGCACTTTTCAGCTGCATCTTCCACTGCCCCAACTCGGGATAGACAAAAAGTGTTTCTTTAGAGACGTCGATGCCAGTGGCAGATTCCACGCCTTTCTTTACTTTGTTCCAAAATCCGCCTTTCTTCTTCTTGGGGGCGTCTTGCGCCATCACTGTGGAGGCAGCGATGAGGGCTACCAGTACCATCCAAATAATTCTTTTCATACTTATTACATTTAAAATGTTACACAAGGCAAATATAGCGGGATGAAAGGTGCCGTCTCTCACGGAATTCCGTGATATTTCAAGGAAAGGGAGGGGGGAAGGAAAGCTTATGTCAACTATTATTTAAGGGGATTGAGGCTACCGTTCCCCGAGGCATTGACGGTAAAACATGCCCGGGAAAGCTCTGAGGGGGGGGGGCTGACACTTAGCACAAGTGTGTCCGACAGTTAGCACAGGTATCCTCTATACTTGTGCTAACTGTAGAGGATACCTGTGCTAACTGTCGGCGAGGCTCTACGGCATCTTGTTTGGCAACGAGGGTGATGTCAGGATTTATCCGGCGTAAGGTCACGTGGTGGGGATTCGCCGAACGGGCGTCGAACAGGAATACACATCAGATGGATATAGTGAGATAGCCGCTTGCGAGGGCCTTCACCACTAAGTCCGTCGAGTTCTTGGCACCGAACTTCAGCATCAGATTCTTGCGATACGTCTCTACGGTATTCTCGGAGATGCAGAGTTTTTCGGAGATTTCTCCCGTGCTCAAGCCTTCGGAAATAGATTCCAGCACTTCCTGCTCACGGGGAGTGGGTATATCCTGGTTCAGCAGCTTGGTACCGGGACGGTGGCGAAGTTTGTGACGTATGTATTCAAAACGGGGGCAGAAATAGGACCGCCCGTCGAGCGCCGCCTGGATGGCGTTCTTTATCTGTTCCGTATCGGATGTCTTGAGGATAACGGAATCGACGTTGCTCTGAATCAGTTTGTTGATAATCCATATCTCTTCGTGCATAGTATTGATGATGATATGCGCCTTTTTATCTTTGGCTCGGATTTCTCGGATGACATCGAAGCCGTTCATTCCGGACAGTTCGATATCCAGAATATAAATATCGAAAGTCCTTGTTCTGAGCAGTCTGACGAGTTCTTCACCGGTAAATACCGTCTGCACGTTTCCTATCTGCGGCATATCGTTCAATATACTTTTGAGGCCTTCCAATACCAGACCATGATCGTCAACGATTGCTATTTCCGTTTTTCTATTTACCATAATTTTATATTACTCAGCTTTAGCAAGCTCAAGCTTTTCAGGTAACAAGGCTGTAGATACGAGTTGACAAGGTAGATAGTACTACACAATATGCTATGAATAGTGGGAATCAGGACTATTCCCCTTGTCAACTTGTCTCCTCGTCAACTAATCAGTTGAGTACTTGCGAAAACAATATACCTTAGTTTGTCTTTCTATTTTTTTGGCAAATATAACCGTATATCGCTTACCGTTGCTCACGGAATTCCGTGATACAAGTCATTTTCTTCCATCTGACGGAAAAATAGTAACAATAAGTTTCACCTTCGTACCCGCTTCACCACTCTCTATAAGGAGTTTCCCGCCCACTACGGCGGCACGCTCCTTCATGGTCCGTATGCCGATGCCTCTGAACTTGGAAGCGGGGTCAAAACCGACGCCATTGTCTGTGATACAAACATTTAATACGTTCCCGTCCAACTCCAGGCTTACCGTGGCAGCGGTGGCATGGGCATATTTCAAGCTATTGTTCAAGGCCTCTTGCACAATGCGGTAAATCTCGTAGCCTATATTCTCGGACACGATGTTCCAATCCACCCCCGAAGGGTCCGAATAGTATCTCAAATTGACTTGCGGGGAGGCCGTCAGATTGTTCACATAGTCCCACAGCATTTCGTCAATCGTTGCATACCGGAACATGGGCGGCATCAGCTCGTGAGAAATATTTCTTACGTCCTCGCGTGTCTCTGCGAGAAAAGAAAATACAGAGGCATCCCCCTCCGTCAGCAGTTTCTTCAGGCGGGTTTCAAGAGCCAGCAGGTTGTTGCTCACTCCGTCGTGCAGTTCCTTGGCAAGACGGCTGCGTTCCGTTTCCAGTCCGTCGATGTACTTGCGGGCAAGACGCAGTTCGGTCTCCTTCTTCAAGACGGCGAATTCGCGTTCTTTCTCCTCGGCGGCACGTTTCAGCCGTTCGGTCCGCATCTTCTGCCGCTGGACGATATAGAGGAATACCGACGATACAACCACCAGGCAACTCAGCAGAATCAACACACGCAGCCGCGCCTTCTCCTCGTTCCGCGCCTTTTGGGCGTTCAGCCGCACTATTTCAAGCTCCTTTTCTTTGGTCCGGTACTTCACGGAGAGTTCCTGCAATTCGCGGGATTTCTGAGCGTCATTCATGGAGTCGCGCAAAGCTACCGTCTTGTCCAGGCTCTCGTATGCAGCCTTATAGTTTCCCAACTGATAATGGCAGATACGGGCGTTGGCATAAAGTTCTTGCAGCACAAATCGGCTTGTTTGTATGCCGTCCAGTTGGAGAATCCTATCACCCACCCGCAGCGCTCCGGCGTAATCGTGCTGCCTCATCAGCCATTCCATCAAAACCTGGAAGTAACTGACCTTTGCCATCGTAGCTCTTACCAGAGGAATGCACTTCTCGGCCTTCCGGATATATTGACGCACGGAGTCGGCATTTCCGAGCCCCTCGTGCAGTTTCATGAAATAAGCAACACCCCTCAGATAATTGTCGTGCATGTTCAGTTTCTCACATAGCTCCATGCCCTTTGTCAGGTACACAGCCGCTTGCTTGTCGTCTCCTTCTATCTGGAAAACAGAACCTATATTGGAATACGCCTGTGCCAAAAAGATCTCATTGTTGACCTTGCTGACGGCCTCCACTCCCTTTTGCAGATAGCCGCGCACCGCTTCGTGCCGCTTCATATCGACGCACAGCACGGCAAGCCCCATATACAGTGCGGTCAGTTCTTCCATCTCACTCGAACCGCTTTTGTCTCCCCGTAAAGACAAGTCGAGCGCCTTTTCATAATACGCCAAAGAGGAATCCATAACGCCCAATGCACGGTAGTACATAGCAAGCGAACGGTAGCTGCCGGATAGGTAGAAGGTATCGCACAACTCTGTAGAAGCCTCTACGGACAACTTCTCGTACCGGATGGCAGAGTCTTTCTCCCCCATCCGGTAGTAAGTGTCTGCCAGGCAGGACAACATAATATGGTAGGACGACTCGGCAATGTGCTGCCTGGCATAAGGTTGCATCAATTTCAGATAGACTCGTGCCGAATCATATTCGCCGATGGCATTGTAGTAGTTTCCCATATAGATGCAGCTATTTGCCTGAGCTCCTTTCTTGCCCAGCTTCCCGTAGATGGAATAGGCTTTGCCCTTGTACTCCATGTAGCGGCCCAATTCACCTTGAAGCATGCCGTACTCTGCTTTGCAATCGTAGTAGCGGGCAATGGACTCCGCATTCTTTTCGCTCAGAGCCATCCGGTAACCTTTTTCCAGGTATTCGGTGAAGAGTTCGGAGACCTCTCCCTCCTCCACCATATAGGCGCAAACATCGAGATAAGCGGAAGATTTATCCGCTTTCCGGGCAACAGACAACAGTTCTTCAAGCGATTGTTTTTCTGCCGAAGACACGAAAGTAGCAAATAATAAGAAGAAAAGACCGGCAACCGGTCCGGATATATATTTCATCAGTATCGGATTTTCACCCTCATTTGAACATCGGCTGCGCAAACCATCGCTTGAACATCCATGTAGCAACCATATAAATGACGAAAGCAGAAACAAAGCCTACAATAGAATCAATAAGATAGTGTGCCTGTATATAGACCGTAGCACCGCACAACAACAAGTAGAAGGGCAACAGACAAGTGAACAAATACTTATTGGCACGGAACGCCATAATCATCAGTATAGTAGACATCCCCACGTGTGAACTGGGAAAAGCCGCCGTAGGACGTTCGCCTACCTGCTGTGAACCCTCCACCAGATTATAGAAGAATCCATGCTCGTATCCCGGACCGGGCAGAAGTTCCTGATGATGATGGAAATAATCACCAATAGCAGGAAATAGGCCTTGCGCCACATGATCGTCGCCAATAGCAGGAAAATAGAACTGTGGACCGGCCACAGGAACGAATATATAGATAAGATAATAAATAAAGAATGCAGTAACCACCACAAAAGAAACTTTCTCGAAAAGGTCGAAACGATATATAAAATACCATACCACCACCAACAGAATCATCGGATAATAGGCAAAGTACCCCATATTGAACGGTTCGCTCACCCACATCTCCGGGAACTTGTTACAGAACCATACAGCCGGCTGGCCTCCGAATATCCATTGCTCGGCGGAGGCAAAGACATGATCGAGGTTAGGGAATACCCGGTTGAACTCAAATGTATCAGGATACCAATAGGAAAGTAACGACATCTGGATAGCTATACGTATAAAAGCCGAGAACTTACACGGAGCCAAACGGTAAAGGTACATCAACAGGAACGTCATCCCCGCAATCATAGCGCGATCGAGAAGCATCTGCCCCGGATGATCCATTTCCTGATAAAGAAATAGAATGAGAATAGATGTCAACAGATTGTATATCAACGTGATCTTCTCAACTGCAAAAAGCCCTTTGCGGGATTCTACCCGTTTAAATAAGTCTAAAGCCATCCTTGTTCTTTGTACCACGCAATGGTTTCCTTTACTCCCCGTTCCAAATTGTATTCGGGACTGTAACCCAGTTCCTTTACAGCCGGAGCAATATCGCACTGCCAGTTGCGTTGTTTCATTATTCTATATTTATCCGAATTGAGCGTACTGGTCGTATTCTGACGCTTCGCCCAAAATTCAGCGAGCAAAGATACTACTTTCAGAACAATTAACGGGCATCTGAAGCGAATAACAAACGGATTTCCCAATTCTTTCCTTATTAAATCGGAAAAAGTGCGACTTTGATACACCTCACCGTCCGCCAAAAAGTAAGAACGGCGGCATACTTGTTTGTCGATTCCCAGAAATACTGCCTGCACTATATCTTTGACATAGACAAATGTCAAGTCCTGCCGGCGGAACCCCACTGCGAAATCGGTATGTTGCTGAATGGATTTCGCCATCAGGAAATAATCTTTCTCACGAGGACCGTAGACACCCGTAGGGCGGTAGATGACGTATGGGAAACCCGGAATGCTCTGCAAATAAAGTTCAGTCTTCAGTTTGCTGAAGCCGTATGCCGTATTAGGTGCGGGACTATCATCTTCTGTTATCGGTGTAAAATCTTTCTCACGCACAGGCCCGTATACACTCAAAGTACTGATAAAAATAAACTGTTTCGGAATCATATTCAGTTCTCTCAGCGTATCTACAAAGTACTTGGTTTGCAGGAAGTTCACCCGGTCGAAGTCATTCTTATCCACACACTTCGTAACACCCGCACAGTGGATTATGTAATCGAACTTATTATAAGTACCCTTATGTCCAGACAGTTGCGCCCGCAGCTCGTTAGGATGGGCAAAGTCCAGCTCCAATATATGTATCTTCCGGTTCTGCAAGTACTCACGACTGCTGGATGAACGAATCCCCGCCCACACACCGAACTTACGTCTCAATGCCTCTTCCACAATGAAACTCCCGATAAATCCGCTTGCACCTGTAATTAGAACCGATTCCATTATATTAATATCTCATTTATCGTTATAACAAACAAATAACTTATAACTCACAACTTATAACTTGTCTCCCTCTTCCTTCATCGGCTCTACATGAATACCGATATGGGTACCCCTGCCAAATAGCTCCCTCAACTTGTTCTCAATGGCGGTTGCCGTATGGTGGGCTTCTTCCAATGGAATTTTACCATTCATGCGCACATGCACCTCGATGGCATAGTAATTCCCGATGCGGCGGGTACGAAGATGATGTGGCGAACTCACTCCGGGAAACGAAAGGATGGTTTCCTGTATTTTGTCCTCCACTTCGGCAGGCAAAGACTTCTCCAACAGTTCTTCTACGCAAGGTATCAGTAACTGAACAGCCACTTTCATAATGAAGAGACTGACGATTACTGCCGCTATCGGGTCTAATACGCGCCAATGATTGCCCAGAAGAATGGCTCCGCCAATACCGATAGCGGTACCTATGGACGAAAGAGCGTCGCTCCGGTGATGCCATGCGTTGGCCAGAACAGCTTGGGAGTTCAGTTTCTTTCCTTCGAAAATGGTATATTGATAAAGAATTTCTTTGAAAACAATGGATATCAAAGCAGCTATCAATGCCAACATTCCCGGTTCGGGCAAAGACGCGCCATTCAAGAAATGATAAATAGACGTAGCCCCGTTCCACAATATGCCGAAACCAACAAAAAGCAGAATTATACCGATGATAGCGGTTGCCAACGTTTCATATTTTCCGTGACCGTAATCATGCCCCTCGTCTTCGGGCTTCGAAGAGATACGGACGAAAGCAATAACAATGATGTCCGTAATAAAATCGGATAGAGAGTGTACAGCATCGGCAAGCATAGCCGCACTGTGGCCCATGATACCCGCAAAAAACTTAAAGACAACCAAGAGAAAATTGACCAAACTACCCACTAACGTCACCTTGTAAATAGCTTTCCCTCGTGCAGCGTCTTCCTGATTCTGAATTTGTTTTTCCATTGACCCGTTTTGCTTAGTCGTTGCAAATATAGTACATAAATTGATTTCGAACAGTTGTTCAACTATTATTTTCAGCAGTATAACAAGATTTTAGAGGAAGATTGAACGACCCAATACTTTTATTTGTTTACTTTGCATAAAACAAATAAATGAAGAATGGAGAATGAAGAATGAAGAATTACCATGCGGTGTGAGTGCATTGCGCAGCCCAATTCTTCATTCTTCACTCTTCATTCTTCATTCCTAAATTAAATGTTATGGCTAAGAATAAAGAAAAGAAAGCCGGCAAGCGGATGAAGAAGAAAGAGCTTGTCAAAATAGTGCTGGAGTTTTTCCATGCAAAGCAAAATGAAGTACTGTCCCTGAAATACATCTTTGAACAGCTGCACCTTACAACGCATCCCCTGAAGATGTTGTGCATAGACATCTTGTCCGAACTGTCGGACGATGACTACATCACCCAGGTGGACAAGCATAAATATAAGCTGAACAATCACGGTGTGGAGATGACCGGTACCTTCCAGCGCAAGAGCAATGGAAAGAACTCCTTCATACCCGAAGGTGGCGGCGACCCTATCTTCGTGGCCGAACGCAACTCGGCACACGCCATGAACAATGACAAGGTACGTATCGCCTTCTACGCCAAGCGTCGCGGACGCGAAGCCGAGGGAGAGGTTATCGAGATACTGGAACGTGCCAACGACACCTTTGTGGGCACCTTGGAGGTAGCCAGTTCATACGCCTTCCTGGTGACGGAAAACCGCACGCTGGCCAACGATATCTTCATCCCCAAAGAGAAGCTGAAAGGTGGTAAGACGGGCGACAAAGCCATCGTGAAGGTAGTGGAGTGGCCCGATAAAGCCAAGAACCCCATCGGACAAGTAATCGACATCCTGGGCAAAGCAGGAGATAACACCACCGAGATGCATGCCATCCTCGCCGAATTCGGTTTGCCGTATGTATATCCGTCTGCCGTAGAGAAAGCTGCCGACAAGATACCCGCCGAGATCTCCGAGGAGGAGATTGCCAAGCGTGAGGACTTCCGGGGAGTAACCACCTTCACCATCGACCCCAAAGATGCCAAGGACTTTGACGACGCCCTCTCTATCCGCCAACTGAAAGACGGACTTTGGGAGGTAGGCGTACACATTGCGGACGTCACCCACTACGTGCCCGAAGGCGGTATCATCGACAAGGAAGCCGAGAAGCGAGCCACCTCCGTCTATCTGGTAGACCGCACCATCCCGATGCTGCCCGAACGATTGTGCAACTTCATCTGCTCCCTGCGTCCCAACGAAGAGAAGCTGGCCTACTCCGTTATCTTCGACATGACCGAGAAAGGCGAAGTGAAGGACTCGCGCGTGGTGCACACCGTTATTAAGAGCGACCGCCGCTTTACTTACGAAGAAGCCCAGCAAGTGATCGAAACCGGAAAAGGCGACTACCAAGAGGAAATCCTCGAATTGGATAAGCTCGCCAAGATTCTGCGCGAGAAGCGTTTTGCAGCCGGCGCCATCAACTTCGACCGCTACGAAGTGAAGTTCGAGATCGACGCGAAAGGCAAGCCTATCAGCGTTTACTTCAAAGAATCGAAGGATGCCAATAAATTGATTGAAGAGTTCATGCTGCTTGCCAACCGCACCGTTGCTGAAAAGATAGGCCGAGTACCCAAGAACAAGAAACCGAAGGTATTGCCTTACCGTATCCACGACCTTCCCGACCCCGAGAAGCTGGACAACCTGGCCCAGTTCATAGCCCGCTTCGGCTACAAGCTGCGTACCAGCGGCACGAAGACCGACATTTCCAAGTCAATCAACCATCTGCTGGATGATATTCAAGGCAAGAAGGAAGAGAACCTGATAGAAACCGTATCCATCCGTGCCATGCAGAAAGCCCGCTACTCGGTGCACAACGTGGGTCACTACGGACTGGCTTTTGACTATTATACGCACTTCACCTCGCCCATCCGCCGCTATCCGGATATGATGGTGCACCGTCTGCTCACCAAGTACATCGACCTGGGCGGCCGCAGCGTGTCCGAACAGAAGTACGAAGCCCTGTGCGAACACAGTAGCTCGATGGAGCAAATAGCCGCCAATGCCGAGCGTGCCTCTATCAAGTACAAGCAGGTAGAGTTCATGACCGAACGCCTGGGACAGATTTATGACGGCGTTATCTCCGGTGTAACCGAATGGGGCTTGTACGTAGAACTGAACGAGAACAAGTGCGAAGGTATGATTCCTGTTCGTGACCTCGACGATGATTACTACGAATTTGATGAGAAAAACTATTGCTTGCGCGGACGACGCAAGAACAAGATTTATAGTTTAGGCGATGCGATTACGATCAAGGTGGCGCGCGCCAACTTGGAAAAGAAGCAACTGGACTTTGCACTGATGGAAAAATAATCTAAAGCACGAAGATGAAAACAATAACAATTACAGCTCCCGCACAAATAGAAGAAATCATACTGAAATGCCCTTATTGCACCGTGGGTATCACCGACCAGCAAGGTAATCCGTATTTAATACCGATGAACTTTGCCTACCACGACGGAACAATCTATCTGCACTCCGGTGCAGAAGGTAGTAAAGTGGAAATGGTGACGCGCCATCCGCAAGTCTGCATCAGCTTCTGCGAAGGACACGAACTGGTATATATGCACAAACAGATGGCATGCAGTTACAGCATGAAGTCGCGCAGCGTGATGTGCCGCGGCAAAGTGCGCTTTATAGAAGATATGGACGAAAAACGCCGTACGCTCGACATCCTGATGAAGCAATACACCGATAATGAATGCGGATATTCCGAACCTGCCGTTCGTAGTGTGAAGATTTGGGAAGTACGGGTAGAGGAGATGAGCTGCAAATCATTCGGATTACGTCCGAGCGAGATATAAGATTAGTTCTATGAATACCGGTTAGCCGATTCATAACCGTATTAAAACGATACCTACTCCGCTCCACCTTCGCTTAAACTAAGTTCTAAGCGGAGGAGGAACGGGGTTGTAGCCGAGAAGATGCGGAGCAACTAAACTTTAAACTCAAAATCAATACCTATTGATTACAGCGGATATTCCTCGAACGCATAAAGCAACGTCGAGAGATATCGTTCTCCTGTATCCGGCAATAATACAACAATCGTTTTACCTTCATTCTCGGGTAATCTAGCCAATCGGGTTGCGGCGCTAACGGCTGCTCCTGCTGAGATACCTACCAGCAATCCTTCGTCTTTTGCCAACTCACGACCTGCACGGATGGCATCGTCATTAGATACCTGCAAGATTTCATCGACTACCGTAGGGTTGTAATTCTTGGGAGTAAAGCCCGCACCGATACCCTGGATTTTGTGTGGATTCGGTTTTCCTCCTGAAAGGACCGGGGAGTCTTCCGGCTCTACTGCAACAATCTTTACCTTCGGATTATGTTTCTTCAAAGCAGCTCCTACTCCGCTCACTGTTCCGCCGGTACCTACGCCTGCTACAAAGATATCTACTTGCCCGTCCGTATCACGCCATATTTCCTGCCCAGTAGTACGTTCGTGAACAGAGGGATTGGCAGGGTTATCAAATTGTTGCAGAATCAGTGAACCGGGATTGACTACTTTCAATTCTTCTGCACGGGCGATGGCGCCTTTCATACCTTCAGCACCCGGAGTCAAGATAAGTTCTGCGCCCAAGGCTTTCAAAAGATTACGACGTTCCAGGCTCATGGTGTCGGGCATGGTGAGTATCAATTTATAGCCTTTGGCGGCTGCTACAAATGCGAGTCCCACACCGGTGTTTCCGCTAGTGGGTTCTATGATGACGACGCCAGGTTTCAGCAGTCCTTTTGCCTCTGCATCTTCTATCATGGCAAGGGCAATTCGGTCTTTCACGCTTCCGGCGGGGTTGAAATATTCTAATTTGGCAATGACGTGAGCTTTCAATCCTTTCTTCGCACTATAATTATTAAGCTCCAGCAAAGGAGTATTGCCTACTAAATCAGTGAGGCGTTTTGCTATTTTCTTCATATCTTATATGTTTTTGTAATTACTATCTTTCGATATGACAAAAGTACAGCGGAATTGGTTCAGGGAAAATACCATAAATGTGGTAAATCCATACTATAAATGAGGGATATGTAGGATATTTGACGACTATTTTATACCTTTGTAGCCACTTTAAAAAACTTAAGGATATCATAAATGAGTCCACTCAACTTTACCCACATCTTGACACAGGCAGTCGATGAGCTATCGGAAAGCGAATCTTATAAAGGACTGTTTCACCAGCATACGGATGGCAACCCACTGCCTTCGGCTAAAGTCCTATGCGACATCATCGAACTGGCACGTGCCATCATCTTCCCCGGATATTTCGGAAACTCTACGGTCAATAGCCGTACGGTCACTTATCATATTGGCGTCAACGTTGAACGGTTATTTGACTTGCTGACCGAGCAAATTCTTGCTGGGCTCTGTTTCGGCAGTGATGGTGAGTGCAGAAGTTGCACCGAGATGCAACGGGAAGAAGCTGCGCTGCTTGCCGCCAAATTTATCAGCCATCTGCCTGCCATGAGACGTATTCTGGCTACGGATGTGGAAGCTGCTTACAACGGTGATCCTGCTGCCCATTCGTTCGGGGAAGTTATCAGTTGCTATCCGGCTATCCGGGCTATCAGCAATTACCGCATTGCGCATGAGTTGCTCCGATTGGGAGTTCCTCTCATTCCGCGCATCATCTCCGAGATGGCACACAGCGAAACGGGAATCGACATACATCCGGGTGCCGAAATCGGAAGCCATTTTACCATCGACCATGGTACGGGAGTGGTAATCGGTGAGACTTGCATCATCGGCAATAATGTGAAATTGTATCAGGGCGTGACGTTGGGTGCCAAGAGTTTCCCGCTAGATCAAGACGGAAAACCGATAAAAGGTATTCCACGCCATCCGATATTGGAGGATAATGTCATTATCTACTCCAATGCCACCATACTGGGGCGCATCGTCATAGGACGTGACGCAACTGTAGGAGGCAATATCTGGGTAACAGAGGACGTGCCCGCCGGAGCAAGAATAGTGCAGACGAAGGCAAAAAAATGAGAAGATTTATGATTTGTGATTTATGATTTATGCGGTATAGAATACGTCATGCAACATCATAAAATTACAAATTCATAACTCACAAATTGATAAATCATAAATTATAAATTATAAATCTATAAATGAGCGAACAAGCATTTGAAATGATTGCCAAAACCTTCCAAGGATTGGAAGAGGTATTGGCACAAGAACTAACCTCACTGGGAGCCAATGACATTGAAATAGGACGTCGTATGGTGTCTTTCAGCGGTGACAAAGAAATGATGTACAAAGCAAATTTCTGTCTGCGCACTGCTATCCGTATCCTGAAACCCATCAAGCACTTCAAAGCCAAAGACGCTGATGAAGTTTATGAGCAGATTAAGGCCATCCACTGGGAAGACTATTTAGATACCGATAAGACCTTTGCCATCGACGCTGTTGTATTCAGTGAAGAGTTCCGCCACAGCAAGTTCGTCTCTTACAAAGTGAAAGATGCGATTGTGGACTATTTCCGCGAGAAATACGAAAAGCGTCCTTCGGTTCGCATCAGCAAGCCCGATGTATTATTGAACATCCACATTGCAGAAACGAAATGTACGCTTTCGCTCGATTCTTCGGGTGAATCATTGCACCGCCGTGGTTATCGTCAGGAAGCTGTAGAGGCGCCTCTGAATGAAGTGCTGGCTGCGGGTATGATACTGATGTCCGGTTGGAAGGGAGAATGTGACTTGATAGACCCGATGTGTGGTTCGGGCACTATCCCTGTGGAAGCTGCCCTGATTGCCCGTAATATCTCTCCGGGTGTATTCCGCAAAGAATTCGCTTTCGAGAAATGGATTGATTTCGATCAGGACTTGTTCGACACTATCTACAATGACGATAGTCAGGAGCGTGAATTCGAGCACAAAATCTATGGCTACGACAATAGCCCGAAAGCCAATGAAATAGCCATGCATAATATAAAGGCAGCCGGTGTCAGCAAGGATGTGGTGCTGAAATTACAACCATTCCAGCAGTTTGAGCAGCCGGCTAAGAAGTCTGTTATTATTATGAACCCGCCATACGGAGAGCGTATTTCTACAAACGATTTGCTAGGTTTGTACTCCATGATTGGCGAACGGCTGAAACATGCCTTTACCGGCAATACTGCCTGGATTCTTTCTTATCGTGAAGAATGTTTCGATCAAATCGGCCTGAAACCGACTAAGAAGATCCCTTTGTTTAACGGCGCACTGGAATGTGAATTCCGCCAGTATGAAATCTTTGATGGAAAGTACAAAGAGTTTCGTGATGGGGGTGAAGAATTAAACAAGGAACGCAAAGAGTTCAGACCCGCTTCGGGTGAAAGAGGCGAACGAAGAGAGTTCAAGCCACGTGAACGTCGCGAGTTTAGCGGAGACCGCAAACCAAGAGAGTTCAGCGGTGATCGCAAGCCGAGAGAATTTAATGATGGCGAGAGACGTGAGTTCAAACCCAGAGAAAGACGTGAGTTCAAGGACGGCGAGAAGCGCGAATTTAAACCACGCGGTGAGTTTCGTAGACCTGCTGCCGATGGTGAACGCAGAGAGTTCAAGCCTCGTGAGCGCAGAGAGTTCGGCGGAGAGAAACGGGAAATTGGCGGAGAAAGCAGACCGAAAGCAGAATCTTATCCGGAAAGAAAGAGAAGAGAAGCCGGGAAGAAGGAAGAGGAATAAGGATAAATAACTAATAATCAATTTGAGGTGCCAAATTGTCACCTCAAAGCCAACAATATGGACGAGCTAATCATCATAGAGAATAAAATCTATGAAATCAGAGGGCAGAAGGTGATGCTGGACTTTGATTTGGCGGAGATGTATGAGATAGAAACGAGAGTTTTAAATCAATCAGTACGAAGAAACATAGATCGTTTTCCCAAAGATTTTATGTTTCAACTGACAAATGAGGAAGCTAACCTACTGAAATACAGTTTGACATCACAAATTGTGACCTCAAACAAAGGCGGTACCCGTTACGCCCCTTTCGCCTTCACCGAACAAGGTGTTGCCATGCTTTCGGGTATTCTGCGCAGCCCCAAAGCCATTGAAGTCAACATCAACATCATGCGTGCCTTCGTCCACATGCGCCAATATCTTCTCTCCCACGCTCCTAAGCAGGAATTGGAAGAGTTGAGGAAACGAATAGAATATCTGGAAGAGGACATCTCTTCGGACAGAGACAGTTACGAGAAACAGTTTGATGAACTTTTCTCTGCTTTTGCCAAACTAAGTGCGGCAGTACAAGTGAAGAGCACCCCGCTAGGCAGAGTAGAAATAAAAGGATTTAGAAAAGAGAATAACGATAACAAGAATGAACGTGAAGAAAATAAGTAAAGGTATTGCAGTACTGCTATTGGCAGTACCCACCCTATTTACAACAAACGTTATGGCACAAGAAATGAAAAAGCCGACTTTGGAAGACCTCATTCCCGGTGGAGAGACTTATCGTTTACCCGAAAACAAATGGTATCAAT
The DNA here is from genome assembly GCA_023458215.1 of Bacteroidota bacterium. The sequence continues at coordinate 17,197 of JAEXAJ010000226.1, read as the reverse complement.
GGTACGCCGATGCCGCATGTCTGGAACTGGGTGTGGACCGTATCGAAGGCACTTGGGCAGTAAACGGAGTCGGAGCTAAGGCAGGTAATACATTCACTGCAATCACCCTCGAAGAAGCCAATAGATTGCTGGAAGAAAAAGGGCTCGGAAAGCTCCGACACTTCTATCAAACCAAGACTTTAAACCTCCAACGCGCCGTAGGAGTGGGAATACTGTTACAGATAGATCCGCTTATCCTGGTAAACACCGGAAAGAACCGCGCGATCATTGACTGGAAGAAAAAAGAACTCTGTTGGAGTCAGCCCCGTCCCGCACAAGCGGCCAATGAAGACTGGAACGAAGTAAGTCGGCACCTGGCATATACCGTAGATAACAACCTTTATGTACTCACCGATAACGGTAACACTCTCCAAGTGACCAATGAACCCGAAGGTATCGTCTGCGGACAATCGGTACACCGCAATGAATTCGGCATCTCTAAAGGAACCTTCTGGAGCCCGAAAGGAGATCTGCTTGCCTTCTACCGCATGAACGAGAGCATGGTTACTCCTTATCCGTTGGTAGATATTACCCAAAGAATAGCTTTGGTAGATAAAATACGCTATCCCATGGCAGGTATGCTCAGCCATCAGGTGAAAGTAGGCATCTATAACCCCGCCACCCAAAAGACCATCTACCTCGATGCCGGCGACCCCACAGACCGTTATTTCACCAATATCAGCTGGGCCCCCGATGGCAAAAGCCTGTATCTCATAGAGCTGAACCGTGACCAAAATCACTCCAAACTCTGCCAGTATGATGCCGAAACAGGCAAACTAATATCCGAGATTTATGAAGAGATGCATCCTAAGTACGTAGAGCCCCAGCATCCTATTATTTTCTTGCCTTGGGACAGCAATAAGTTTATCTATCAGAGCCAACGCGACGGATACAACCACCTCTACCTGTTCGATGTAAAAGCCAATGAAATGAAAGGTGAAACATACGGCAGCGAGAATGGAGGAGGCTACTTCCAGCGTCAGAAAGTCGCTCAGTTGACGCAAGGCCCCTGGCTTGTGAAAGATGTATTAGGCTTCAACACCACAAAGAAAGAAATCATCTTTACCGCCACCAAAGAATCTCCCTTGCAAAGCAATATATACAAATTAAGCATCAGTAATGGTAAAATCACTCCGCTGGACAACGGCACGGGCGTGCACAACGCACAGCTTTCGGCATCGAGCCATTACCTGATAGACAATTATTCTTCCCCGGAGATGCCCCGCAGCATCGACCTCATTACCGTAAAGAACGGGAAGAGCATCAATCTACTGACCGCCAAGAGTCAATATGAAGGTTTCACAATGCCCTCCATCGAAGTAGGCACCCTCAAGGCTGCCGACGGAAAAACCGATTTATACTACCGCATGGTGAAACCTGCCGACTTTGACCCGGCAAAGAAATACCCTGCCATCGTCTATGTATATGGTGGTCCTCATGCCCAAATGATACACAACAACTGGATGAACGACACCCGTGGTTGGGACATCTACATGGCCAACAAAGGCTACATCCTATTCACCCTCGACAATCGGGGCAGCGACAACCGTGGACAGGAATTTGAGAATGTCACCTTCCGCCGGCTGGGTATTGAAGAAGGCAAAGACCAGATAAAAGGCGTAGAGTTCTTAAAAGCCCAACCTTATATTGACGGCAACCGCATCGGCGTACACGGCTGGAGCTTTGGCGGGCACATGACAACGGCATTGATGTTGCGTTATCCCGAAATATTCAAAGTAGGCGTAGCCGGAGGCCCTGTCATCGACTGGGGTTATTACGAAATAATGTACGGTGAGCGCTATATGGATACCCCGGAAAGCAACCCCGAAGGTTACAAAGAATGTAATCTGAATAACCTTGCCGGAAATTTGAAAGGACATCTGCTCATGATACACGATGACCACGACGATACCTGCGTGCCTCAGCATACCCTTTCCTTTATGAAAGCTTGTGTAGACGCACGTACCTATCCCGACTTGTTTATCTACCCCACGCATAAGCACAACGTAAGCGGACGCGACAGGGTGCACTTGCATGAAAAGATAACGAGGTACTTCGAAGACTACCTAAAGTAACATGAGTTCGATGAATTAGAGTTGTATTAGCAGAGTAACTAACAAAATTACAAATACCAACCATGAAAGTATTATTATTAGGTTCAGGCGGCCGCGAGCACGCCATGGCATGGAAGATTGCCCAAAGTCCGAAAGTAGAGAAGTTATATATCGCTCCCGGCAACGCCGGAACAAGCGCAGTAGGCGAGAACGTAAATATCAAGGCTACCGACTTCGCCGCACTGAAAGTATTCGCTCTCGAAAAAGGAATTGATATGATTGTCGTAGGGCCCGAAGACCCGCTGGTACAAGGTATCACCAACTCCTTCAAAGGCGATGCCGCTTGCAGCCATATCGACATCGTAGGCCCCACCGCCGAAGGAGCACAACTGGAAGGCAGCAAAGACTTTGCCAAGCAGTTCATGGTGCGCCACGGTATACCTACCGCCCGCTACAAGAGCGTTACTGCCGCCAACCTCGAAGAAGGTCTTGCCTTCCTCGAAACCCTGGAAGCTCCCTACGTACTGAAAGCTGACGGACTGTGTGCCGGCAAAGGTGTTCTTATCCTGCCTACGCTCGAAGAAGCACAACGTGAACTGAAAGAGATGCTTGGCGGCATGTTCGGCGATGCCAGTGCAACGGTAGTTATTGAGGAATTCCTCAGCGGCATAGAGTGCTCCGTATTCGTACTTTCGGATGGCAAAAACTACAAAGTGCTGCCCGTAGCCAAAGATTACAAGCGCATTGGCGAAGGGGACAAAGGCCTCAACACCGGCGGTATGGGCAGTGTAACCCCTGTACCTTTTGCCGATGAAGTGTTTATGGAGAAAGTGCGCACACGTATTATCGAGCCTACTATCAACGGTTTGCAGGAAGAGAAGATCGTTTATCAGGGCTTCATTTTCCTGGGTCTTATCAACGTGAAGAACGAACCGATGGTTATCGAATACAACGTCCGCATGGGCGACCCGGAGACGGAAAGCGTCATGCTGCGCATCAAGAGCGACTTTGTAGATCTTCTGCAAGGTGCCGCCCAAGGCAATCTCGACCAATACACGATGGAACTCGACCCACGCACAGCAGCCTGCGTCATGCTGGTAAGCGGTGGATATCCCGAAGCTTACGAGAAAGGCAAGGTCATGACCGGCTTTGAAGAAGCCGCCGCAACAGACAGCATCCTGTTCCATGCCGGAACCGCCTTGAAAGACGGAAACATAGTAACCAACGGCGGACGCGTCATTGCCGTATGCTCGTATGGCGAAACCAAAGAAGAGGCACTTGCCAAGAGTTACCAGGTAGCCGATCTGATAGACTTCGACAAGAAGTACTTCAGAAGAGATATCGGGTTTGATTTATAATGAGAAACCGAAGATTTCAGAACCAGATTGCGGCGGGCCGCCTGACGCTGCCTGCCGCAATCTTGATTTCAGTAGCCTGCTGGATACTGACTGCCGTTCTGTTACCTGACCTGAAGGTTCAGCCGGACAACTATCCGCTTTGGAAGTCAATCAATAACTTCGGTATCCCCACTTGGGCAAACCGACTTTGTAGTTTCGTCTTATACGGCGTCATCGGTTATTTCCTGATCGAGCTGAACAATACATTCGCTATTATCCGCATGCGCGCCTCGGTGCAGACTGCCATCTACTTCCTGCTGATATCCATTTGTCCCAAGTTACATCTATTATATGCAGGAGACTTGGCTGCCGTGGCATTCCTTATTGCCCTGTTTTTCCTGTTTAAGAGTTACCAGCAGATACGGCCGTCGGGCAGTCTGTTCCACGCATTCGTTTTCCTTGGAATAGGCAGCGTGCTGTTACCGCAACTGACATTCTTTATTCCCATATTCTGGATAGGAGCCTATAACTTCCAGTCGCTTCAGCCGAAGAGCTTCTTTGCCTCACTGATAGGTTGGAGCCTGCCTTTCTGGTTCCTACTGGGTCATGCTTTCTATTACGGACAGATGGAATTGTTTTATCAGCCATTTCAGGAGTTAGTGACCTTTACGCCTATCCGCTTCGACTTCGAACCTTGGGAGATGGCCACTATCGGATACCTGCTGCTCCTGTTCATTGCCGGTTCCGGACATTGCCTGGCAGCGGGATACGAAGACAAGATACGTACACGCAGTTACCTGCATTTCCTGATATTACTCAACTTCTGCATCTTTGTTTATATCGGACTACAGCCCGAGCTGAGCGTCCACCTGCTATCACTTTTGCTGATTGGCGTCAGCATCCTTGCAGGGCACTTATTTGTATTAACCAATAGCCGTACATCCAACATATTCTTTATATGCGCACTTGTAGGGCTGTTCCTTTTATTCGGATTTAATGTATGGACGCTTTTGTAGACACTCTGATTCAATTACTGATAGACTGGGGATATCTCGGCCTATTCATCTCCGCATTACTGGCGGGAAGTATTATTCCGTTCAGTTCCGAGCTGGTGATGATAGCGCTGGTAAAGGTCGGCCTAAGCCCCGCGCTCTGCGTGCTTGCCGCCACATTGGGTAATACCCTGGGTGGTATGACCTGCTACTACATGGGACACTTAGGGCGTGTAGACTGGATAGAGAAATATTTCAAAGTAAAAAAAGAGAAGATAGAACGAATGCAGAATTTCCTGAAAGGGAAAGGCGCATTAATGGCCTTTTTCGCCTTCCTGCCCTTCGTGGGAGAGGCTATTGCCATTGCCTTAGGCTTTATGCGAAGCAACGTACTGCTGACCACTACATCCATGTTTGTCGGAAAGTTAGTGCGGTACATCCTTATGTTACTGGCGCTGCAAGGGGCTATTTCGATATTTGTGTAATAAATAGATGGAACGAATCATAGAACAAACCGAAGACGGAAGCGCAACCTTGTTTGTACCAGAGCTGAATGAGCATTACCATTCGGTAAAGGGAGCGCATACCGAATCGCAACATATCTTTATCGATATGGGGCTGAAAGCTGTGACCGTTACTCACCCCCGCATCCTCGAAATCGGCTTTGGTACTGGACTGAATGCACTGCTCACGCTGGAGGCGGCAGAAAAAGACAAACGGCCTGTACATTATACCGGTATCGAATTATACCCCCTCTCTTGGGAAGAAGTGGATGCACTGAAATACAGTGATAATCCGTTATTCAAAACCCTGCACCTAACACCGTGGGAAGAAGACGTAGACATCACCCCCTATTTCACATTGAGAAAAGTACAAACAGATGCCAGTTTTAATGAAGAACGAAGAATGAAGAATGAAGAATTGCCATGCGGTATAATAGCGCAGCCCAATTCTTCATTCTTCATTCCTCATTCTTCATTAAAAGAGAACTCTTCACCCTCCTTTGACGTTATATACTTCGACGCCTTTGCTCCCGAAAAGCAGCCCGAGATGTGGGACGAACAGCTCTTCCGCAATCTATACGCAAGTATGAACACCGGCGGAGTTATGACTACTTACTGCGCCAAAGGTGCGATTCGCCGTTTACTACAAGCCGTAGGGTTCAGAGTAGAACGTCTTCCCGGCCCTCCGGGAGGGAAACGTGAAATACTCCGCGCAACCAAAGACTGAAACATAGAAAAAACTAAGAACAGAAAACATATAATTTGAGAACTAAACAGATGAAAAAGATATACTTACTACTCCTTATAGCCCTGCTGACCGTTTCTTGTAAACAAGCAGGAAGCCGACAAGCCAAAGGCAATGATGACCGACCTATTATCACTGTCACCATCGACCCTCTGCGCTACTTCACCGAAGCCATTGCAGGAGACCGGTTTACAGTCGTGAGCATGGTGCCCAAAGGTTCCAGTCCGGAAACCTACGACCCCACCCCGCAGCAACTCATCGACCTTGCCAAGAGCAAAGCTTATTTCCGCATCGGACACATCGGCTTCGAACAGACCTGGATAGACAAACTGACGGACAATGCCCCCCACCTACAATTCTTTGATACATCGCAGGGGGTGGATCTCATTTATGATAATTCCCATCCTCATATACACCACGAGGGTGACGGAAAAGAATCAGCCGAAGAGCATCATCATGCCGGCGGCGTAGAGCCTCATATTTGGAACTCAGCCATCAACGCACAGATCATTGCCGACAATATACTGACTGCTCTATGCACTATCGACAAGCCCAACGAAGCCTTGTATATGGAGCGTTACAAAGACCTTTGCGGGCAGATAGAACGCACCGACAGCCTTGTCCGGACTTTGCTTGCCGACCCTTCTGCCGATCATGCCTTTATGATATATCACCCCGCCCTGTCTTACTTTGCCCGCGACTATGGCTTGCATCAAATCCCCATCGAAGCCGGAGGAAAAGAACCTTCTCCTGCCCACCTGAAGGAGTTGATAAATACCTGCAAACAAGAGAAAGTACGCGTCATCTTCGTCCAACCGGAGTTCGACCGCCGTAATGCCGACCTGATAGCCCAGCAAACAGGAACGGAGGTGATCGGCATCAATCCCCTTGCATACGATTGGAAGGTGGAGATGCTGAATACGGCAAAGGCACTAATTCCCACCCCCCGAACCCCCTAAAGGGGGAGGTGGATACTCCACTAAAATATAAGAATATGGGAAATATACATATACATCAAGAAAATGATATACAAAACTATCCCCCTCCCCCTTCAGGGGGTCCGGGGGGTGGGTCTCTAATTGAAGTCAAGAACCTCAGCGCCGGCTACGATGGACGGACCGTTTTGCGTGATGTAAACCTAAACGTTTACCAACGCGACTTCCTAGGCATCATCGGCCCCAACGGTGGAGGAAAGACAACCTTGATAAAGTGTATCCTCGGTCTGCTGAAACCCACCGGCGGAGAAGTTATCTTCCATTCCGGCCGCCCCGAGAACTCTCAATTCACTATGGGCTATCTGCCTCAATATAATACCATCGACCGCAAATTCCCTATTACTGTGGAAGAGGTTATCTTATCGGGACTGAGCAGTAAGAAAACTCTCATTTCCCGTTTCACAGCCGAACATCGCGCGAAGGCTCACGAAGTAATAGCCCGCATGGGATTGGACGGATTGGAGAAACGTGCCATCGGAGCTTTAAGCGGCGGTCAGCTGCAACGTGCTTTACTGGGACGTGCCATTATCTCCGACCCGGAAGTCGTGATACTCGACGAGCCCAGCACTTACATTGACAAGCGCTTTGAAGCCCGGCTTTACGAGCTACTGGCCGAGATCAATAAAGACTGCGCCATCATCCTAGTCAGCCACGATATCGGCACGGTATTACAGCAAGTGAAATCGATAGCCTGCGTCAACGAGACACTGGATTATCATCCCGATGCAGGTGTTACGAGTGAATGGCTGGAACGGAACTTCCAATGTCCGATAGAATTGCTGGGACACGGGTCGTTGCCGCACAGAATATTGGGGGAGCATAAGCACTCGCACGAATAGATATAAATAAGGTAAAGCATATTAAGAGAGGTCACCACAAGTAATCCTGTAGTGACCTCATTCTTTTTCCGAATAACGATTCGGATACTAGAAAGCAATGAACTTCCACGCATCAAACTTCATATCCCCTTCTCCGATAGTAAAATACAAATCATGTATGCCCGACTTGACTTTCTCATCCAGCTTCACGGTAACCGGAGACAACTTGTCCTTGTCAAACCGGATAGAAGCCACAGCAGGCCCTTCGGGGTTATCGAGACGTACCTCAATCTTCCCCTTTCCAGCCACTTGAACCTGAATCTTGCCGGGAGCTTTAGAGAAATCAACTCCGCGCACCAAGAGGAAAGACTGTTTGTCTTTCGAACCTGTAACCACCATATTGCCCGGCTCTCCCATCGGCTCAAAAGAAACTCCCAAAGTAGCCGCCGTCGTTTCCGCCTGCTGCAAGGCGAACGGATTCAATGGATTGATTTGAGTAACCCCTTTCAGGGTAGCTTCCCCCATATTCAACTTCAAATCTTTCTCATCTACCCGGAGCTTATCCACACAAAGGCTACGGAAACCGCCCTTTGTACCTTTATAATCTTGCAGATACATGGCATGGTAGAACAAGTAATATTCCCCTTTATATTTGCTTAAGTGAGTGTGATTGTTGCTGAATGGCATCCCATAGTCTCCCGGATTCTTAAAGTAGTTGCCTTGGTACACCCAACTGTCTTTATCCAACGGAGTATGGCTAGTCATATAAGACATACAGCAACGAGTCGGTTTTTCGACCTGCGGATAAGGCCATTCCGTACGATCCTTCCAGTTTGTATTATAGGTATAAATCCAGGTTCCATTCAAGTAATTCAGTTCGTTCGCTTCAAAGTGGTAGGGAGCTTTGAGTTCTACAATCTCACTATCCAGACTAATCATGTCCTTGCCCAAACGAACGATACGGGTATTGCCCGGCATATAATCCGTACCGGATTTGTTCTTATCACCCCCACCGAATGACAACCAGCCCACTCCATGTTCATCGATCACTACTCCCGGGTCGAAAGGAGCTTCACAATCGCCTAAACCCGGCGTAGAACCACTGACGATATTTCTCCCCAGCGGATCGGTCCACGGGCCTACCGGCGAAGTGGCAGTGAGCACACCAACTCCCGCACCACTGTTGGAGTAGTATAAATAGAAATGGGTTTTACCATCCTCCTCTATGCGCGATACAATGGAGGGAGCCCAAGAGGCCATACCCCACGGAGATATGGCGGCAACATCGATGGTACCATGGAAAGTCCAATTCACCATGTCGTCGGTAGACAACATCACCAGCGAATGTATTTTCTCGTATGTATTTCTGCCCTCTTTACCTACCTTCTCCAACTGCTGATTATCGTTCGTACCGTAAACATAGAGCCTGCCGTTATACTCTACGGCTGTAGGATCGGCAACGAACGTAAAGTCGAGCAACGGATTGGCATTCCCAGAAAAGAACTTGGGTGATTCTACCGGCTCGGGGGCATTGCTGCCATTCAATATCTTCTGAGAGGCCAGCACCATGTACATAAACCAGGTGGCATGCCCGCCCAAGCAGTACTCACCTTCCTGCCACAAGTATGGGAAATGAAGCAATTCGGGCAAGTCGGGACGAATCAGGTTTGTACCCGGAGCCACTCCACCGGGGATATAAGACCAGTCAGCACGGTTTACACCGTAGGCGGCTTTCATGGTTTCGGCACCCACACCGGTGACGAAAGCGGCCTGGTTGCGTCCGGGATGCATACCCAAGAGGTATTGCATGGAATCGTAGATATAATCCGGTGCAAACAAATCGGGATAGGCGGCATTCAGGTAGCAATAGTTGTAGCCCAGGTGTTGCGGTTCCCAAGAGCCGGATGAACGGTTACCTCTGTCATGGGGCACGCCGTAGGGAGTCTTGTTGCTATACTCCTGATACATGGCCTGCAATTCGGGCAATGCTTTACGAACGGCTTTGCTGAAACGTGCATTTCCCACCGCCTTATCGAAGCGGCCGATAAACCACCCCGTCTGAAGGATATTCTTGCAGATATAATCTTGTTGTTTCAGTACGAAATCGCGATAATCCGCCTCGCGGGTTGCCAGGTAAAGTTCAACGGCGGCATGTACTTTTGTAGTCAGTAAACGGTTGTTGTCGCAACGGGTTATCTTAAACAGTTCACGGGCTATCTCGAGGCAATCGGCACTTAATCCGTCATTATGTCCCTTCAAGACACGTGAGATACCTGCCAGCCAAGCAGCTACCTGCAATTCACGTCCGGGATTATCTTCGGTAAATACCCAACGGTCATCATCCGTCCCGCTAATGTGGTCGGTATGTGCGGAGGCATCTCCCAAATGTACATATTGGCGTACCGTAGGACAAAGAATGCCCCGATAAAGACGTCCCAAAGCTTTCCATCCTGCTACGATGGTCAGTGCGCCATTCTCTACCTGTTGCAGGAAGTCGTTCTTACCATCCGGCTGGTGTATCTCTACAATCTGCTTGCCGAAGTCGATGGAAGTCTCATCCCAGTAAGCATTGAGGTTCTCGCAAGCCATTGCCAGGATATAAGCCTCGCCTGCCTGGGATTCTATGCGCAAGTCATAATCGCCGGCATCGTGCCAGCCACCGATGTTCAATCCCGGAACCTGTTCGCCCGGCTCATACTTGCACAGTGTGGAAGGGCCTTGTTCATATCCGTCTATATGGTTGATATCGGTCTTTGCCATGCGGGCATCGTCCTGATGGCAGAAGTCATGCCATACCCGATACTTCTCGTTTACACGCATGTGGCACATCTGTACGGGCAGGAAATACTCTATCTCTGCCTGCCAGATGCCTTTATCCCAAACGTCATTGGCGATGCGGAATACCGAAGAAGCGGCATCCCCATACATCACCTGATAAAGCCCGTCTTGAGTTACTTCGGTAAAGTCGAACTGCAAATAGTGGTAACGCAAGAAATCTCCCCAATCTTTGGCTGTCTGCTGCTTTACCAGTTTCCGGCCATCGGCGGTGATGCGATAAAGGGCAGGTTGCTTGAAGTTCGTATCGCGCTTGTCCAGTTCGATAACAGCAAGCTTCTTCTGTGCAGGATGATAACCCACTTGTGAGGTTTGCACCACCGGAGCATACCGCCACTCTTTAGTAACGGTGGGACGGAGAATCCACTTTACCGCCCCCGCCTTTGTCCCTGCCGGAAACTCCGAACGAAGTACAAACCAACCGTTATTGTGATTGATTCGTCCGTCGTACAGTTTCAAGTCTCCCTGCCGGCTTTCAATGGTAATCTTTGCCAAATCATCCTGCGGATTGAGTACAAACTTCTTTCCTTGGGCCAAGGGAGCGGAGACGATGTCATCGGCAATCATGGGGTTATAAGTCTTCCGGTCTAAGAGCAACTGATCTAAATCGGCTTTCCCCGCGGGGTTGAAATCTCCGATATATTCCATATTGGAGGTCTGCCTGATCGTGGGGCCCATTGCCTGATGAGGGAAAACTCCTGTCTGATGATCCATTATCCAAGGCTTGCCCAATAAAGTAGAGGGCACCAACTCCAGGTTAAATCCCAGTTTTCCGGCAAAGCGCTCGGGCACGGGCTGATCCAAATCAACGGTCAATACCAGATAGTCCTTCTCCCCTTTCACTTTAAGGGTGTAGCCGAAAACGAAATCGGGATAGAGCATCGGATTAAAGCCCGCTTTATGCTTGGCGGAGTCGGGATAGCTCAGAGCTACGCGTATCTCGTTGTTGGCTTCGTCCACTACCCGGCTTCTCACCTTGGGCAATCCTTGCCACTGTCCTTGTGATATCTCAAAACGGATATCTCCACCTGCCGCCCTGCGGTCGCCATTCAAGACCAAAGTCACTCCTCCTTGGTGTCCTTCGGGGTAGACATCACTGAAAACCATTACATGGGCTCCGTGGTTCTCGAAGTATCCGGACGAGTTAATCTTGAAATCCTGTGCGCCCAAGCCGGAGCATAGCAGCAGGGATGCCGCACCTATCAATAGTCTTTTCATATTATTCTTTTAAACGGTTATACATCTCCACCCCTAACCGTACCGTATGATACGGACAACGCCACATGCTTACTTTCGGAGCATCTTTATGGGGCTTTCCATCAAAACAATCACTATACCACTCACCATACTCGGGATCTACCATTTGATCTTTCACAAAAGTCCACACCGTATCGGCAGCTTGCAGGTAGGCGGGGTCTCCACTGATTTGCCAGGCATTGACGCAGGCTATCATGGTTTCTATCTGCCCCCACCAGGAAGCATGCTTGCTTTTCTTATCGCCCCTCTTCTCGTAAGCCATATAGCCTTTTTCGTCCATGCCTTCGACCAAAGAGGTGTCTGTGATGTCCAAAGCGATGCGGTTAGCTTTATCAATCAGATTCTGATTGCCCAAAGCGGAAGCGGCATCACACAATAGCCAGCCCGTTTCCAGGTCATGACCGTAGGAATCCATTGCGATCAGGCTGTTCCACTGATTGTCGAAGAAGAGGTTGAAATGCTTGCGGTGGGGGTCGTAAATGCGATTCATAAAGAGATCGACGCAGAACTCCAGGCGCTGCCTCAGCCCCTTATCCTGCCAGCACTGATACAAAAGGGTATAAGCCTCCAGCACATGCAAATGGGCATTCATGGTCTTAGGAGCATTGTTATCATAGTTGTCCAGTTGCCGCCAGTCTTCGGTGAAGGATTCGATATAGCCGTCATGCAGGGGTTCGCGCCCTTTCTCTTCCAAAGTGCGGTACAAGCTGATGGCGGTTTGCAAGCTCTCTTCGTTTCCGGTTGCCAGGTAGTGTTCTGCCAGTCCATAGATGGCATAAGTCATGGCGTAGGTATATTTAGAAGCATTCAGAACTTCTCCGTTGGGATTGACTAACCAATATACCCCCCCATTCACCTTGTCTATAAAGGTATCTATGAAATAGCGCTGCGACCTGTTGGCTAGTTTCAGGTAAGTTTCTTCTTTAAACGTGCGGTATGCTGCTGAGTAGCTCCACAGGATGCGGGCATTCAAAACGCCGCCTCTCGGAGCATCTTCCACAGGAGTACCATCGCGTAACACCGAACCATAAAAACCGCCGTCGGCTGCCACAGTATAGTTTGTCCAAAATGGTAATACATTGTTCCGGACATCAGATACGATTTCAGTACGCAGTTTGGTCGGCAGGTTTACTTGTTCGGACTTACATCCACCCCCATTCAAGCCAATAAACAAGGCAAACAGATAAACGATTTTCTTCATAATTCTATCAGTTATACTTAATCAAGAGTTGAATTGATGTGAGTTCGACGAATTTGCAGTGCGGAGTAACTGAAATTCATCGAACTGACGTTGCATTAGTTATTCATTTCATTCATCACAGAGAGCATGCCACCTCTTCAACGACAAGGTGTTGATAATCAGCATGCATTTAGTCCCACTCATTCCCTCCTTAGTGGGACTTTTTTCCCAACTCAATGGGAATCTATTCCCTGCACGTTGGGAATTTGTTCCCTGTATGTTGGGAGTTTGTTCCCAACAGCTTGGAACCATCCTCTCAATATGCTGTTGTATTCTAGTATCCCGGGTTCTGATCCGCTTGATTAATGAGCGGATTAGTCAGAATCTCGTTTGTTGGAATCGGGAACAGCTCCTGATAAGCTTCATGCTCAAAGTAGCGGAACGAATCACCGGTTTGCAAGCAAGCCTCCTGTGAAGAATTAGCTGCTGTTTTCGGATATTCAGCCTTGAACCATTCTTCGCACATATCCATGCGGCACAAGTCATGATAAAGCGAGAACTCAGCATTGAACTCATGGCGGCGTTCTATAACCACTGCCACCTTCCATACCGGAGAAGTATAGCCTTTGGCCGCTTTATAACTTGTATAGTAGGCTTCGGCATCGGGAACTTCCACCGTTTGCGTATTCAGCATATCGGCAGGCAGGTCAATCAGTGTTGCCCCGATCTCCAGGTTACCCCAAGCGCGGTTACGTATCTGACGGATCATTTCCCATCCGGCAGGTTCATCCCCTGTCTCAAAACAGCATTCCGCATAATCGAGCATGACGCCCGCATAACGTTTCAGGGTCAGGGAAATAGGATTGAACACCTTATTGTTTTCACCCGGCTTACATCTCCAGTATTTCAAGGAATATACGGTAGGCATATTCTCTGAGCCCTGGAAAAGTCCGTCGAAACCGCTTGTCACACCAACGGTTTGCTTCGTTATAGGATGTGTATCACCTTTGGCTACGGCAGAGTATTGGCGGCGTTTGTCACCCGGTTCAAAGGAGCGGATAAACTCCCAAGAGAGACAAAGAGATCCCCAGCCTCCCCATTCGGGAGCTGCACACAAATATCCGTACCACATCATGGCATCCGAAGAGTTGTCGGCACCCCATCCCATGAAACCTTGATCGTGATACATTACTTCGAACACAGATTCTTTGGTCCAATGTGTATCCCAAGCGTGAAGATTACCAAAAGAAGGTTCCAATTCATAAGTCCGGCTATCGATGATATCCTTCAATTCAATCTTGGCATTTTTGAAGTCTTTGCGCAACATATAAAGCTCAGCCAAATACGCTTTGCAGAAACCTTTGGTGATGCGTCCATATTCTCCTTTCATCGGCAACCAGTCCAAATGGTCACGGCCGAAGATCAAGTCTTTCTCGATAGCCTCATACGTTTGATCTACCGATTCCGGACGTGCTTTTCCTGCCGAGGTAGTATACGTTTCACCTGTCAGAAGCATCGGTACACGTCCGAAGAGCTTGGTCAGGTACAGATAATTGTATGCACGGATGGCACGAGCCTGTGCTTCGAAGATGTTTTTGGTATTGCTATCAGAAAAGACGGAAGGGTCCGCACTCTCCAGTCCGGCAAGAAAACGGTTGGCTCGGTCTACAGCCCGATAACTCATTCGCCATGCAGTTTCCAAAGAACCTTTGTCGGGTTTCCAGGCATGGCGCTGCCACTCTGCATCCCATCCCGAAGCCTGACAGTCCATAGTAGAGTGGTTGGCGGCAAACACCTGAGGTTTGAATCCCCATACCTCGTCGTCACTACCACTGGCACCATGCTGGTCTGTATAGAAAGTATCGTACACGCCATTCAATCCGGAAAGGATATTCGCTTCTGTTTTGTACATGAAGTCCGACGGAAGGATATCATAATGATCAACTTCCAGATAATCGTCACAAGATGTCAGGGCACCCAAAGTCATTACCCCCATCAACAGTTTATATAAGTTTTTCATAATCATCGTTTTATTATCCATTACATTAGAATTGCACACTCAAGCCGAAAGTAACCGACATCGGGAACGGATAACGTCCACCGTCGAATCCGGAGAAGAGCACATTAGAATCACCAACTTCCGGATCTCCAAACTTATTATAGGAAGAAATGGTGCACACATTGTCGACGCTGGCAAATACACGGGCATTCTCCATCTTTACCGGTTTCAGCATATTCTTCGGGAATGTATATCCTACCTGGATATTAGAGATCTTCAGATAATCTCCCTTCTGAATATAAGCGTCGGACACACGCAGGTTCTTGTTATAATCGGTCTTACTGATGCGCGGGTATTTGGCGTTTGTATTCGAAGACGACCATGCATTGTTTACATATTCTTTCAGTACATTCTGATAACCGCCGTCGGGGCCGTAAACAGAAGTCAAACGGGCAGATGAGTAAGAGAGAATATCCATACCGGCTACTCCATACAGGTTCATAGAGAAGTCGAAGTTCTTCCAAGAAGCAGTAAGGTTCATGCCGTAGGTAAACTTAGGATATCCGTTGCCGATAGTAGTGCGGTCGGCATCGGTAATTTGTCCGTCGTTGTTGAGGTCTACAAACTTATAGTCACCCGGTTGGGTAGTAGGGTCCTGATAGAAACCGCTTGCCACTCCTTTTTCGGCTGCAAGTCTGTTCATCTCATCGATCTCAGCCTGATTCTTGAAGATACCGGCAACCTTCCAGCCATAGTAAGAACCTACCGGATAGCCGTTCTTGGTGATAGAGTGGTTGTCCCAGTTATCTCCGTCTTGAGCCGAACGTGATTTGCTGAAGATCGGGTCGCCCACTTCAATCGCTTCGTTCTTCAGGGTAGAGCCGTTCAGTCTTACGCCGATATTCCAGTTGTTAAAGCTCTTGTTCCATGCCGCCGTAAACTCAAAACCGGAGTTACGGATATGTCCTGCATTGGTATATACATTAGAGAAACCGGTGGAAGGGCGAATCTGACGATACAGAAGCAAGTCTTTTGCATCGCGGACGAAATAGTCGGCAGTAAAGGAAAGCTCATTGTTCATAAACGCAAAGTCAATACCGATATTGGTCTGCTCATTGGTTTCCCACTTCAAATTGGTATCGATTTCCTTTTGTTGTGCAATACCGGGGGCGTTCACCACACCCATGCCATTGTATATCCAGTACATAGCATTGGCAGAAGATAACTGGGGCATAGATAAGTTGGTGCCATTACCCGCATTACCGGTCTGTCCCCATCCGGCACGGAGCTTCAGGTTGCTGAACAAGTCCAGGTTCTTGATGAACTTCTCTTCTGAAAGACGCCAGGCAACAGAAGCCGAAGGGAATGTACCGTAACGATTGCCCGAACCAAAGTTGGAAGAACCGTCGCGACGTACCGTAGCGGTAACGATATAACGGTCGTTGAAGGTGTAAGTGAGACGTCCGAAATAGGAGAGGAATCGTGTTTTCAGGTCCAAGCCACCGTCCGTTTGCTTGGAGGAAGGATCGTTTGTAAGTGAAATCAGGCGGATATTATCTGCCGGGAAGTCACTGGCGCTGGAATTAAGCCAGGCACCATTCGTATCGCTTGTAGAGAAACCTACCATCGCATTGACACGATGATGGTCATTAGACCAGTCGTAGTTCAGGAATGATTCCAAAGCGAGCGAAGTAGATTGGCTTTGATTCAGCGAGAATGAGTCTTTACGGTCTTGTGAACCGAAAGTTCTGTTGTTATAGGCTGTATAGCCGTTGTAGGCTTTGGTAAAATAGTTATAACTGGCAATAGTCTTAAAGGTCAACCCTTTATACAAATCGAGTTGCAAGAAGGCACTGGCAAGCAGGCGGTCCCACTTATTGATATTGTCGGCAGTCTTGGCAGCGGCAACCAGATTGTCGGCTCCCTTGTTCACGTCACCATTCCCTTCTTTCTTATAATGTCCCCAAGTGCCGTCGGGCAGGACGATAGGCATGGAGTAGAACACACCGTCTTCTACATAGTCCATGGTTGGGATGGCTTGTGCATAACTTCTCAGGTTACCGCCCCCCATCTTTTCGGAATGGGAGTAGTTCAGGTTCAAGCCTACATGCATGAAGTCCTTTACTTTATGGGTGATGTTTGCACGGGCCGTCAAGCGTTTGAAATTCGATTCAATGACGATACCCTCATTGTTCAGATAGCCCAGAGACAAGTTGGCCTGCGTGTTCTCGCTCCCTCCCGAAGCAGAAAAGTTATAATTCTGCTGCAAGGCTGTACGGGACATTTCATCTTGCCAGTCAATGCTGTTCAGCTTGTCTATGTAGTTCTCGCCGTATGCCAGGTTGGTCATGCCAATACCGTCATTCTTAACGGCAGAACGTACGGCACTTGCAAACAAATCGGCATTCGCCACATCAATCTTGTTTGCATTGAACTGGAGGGC
>JAEXAJ010000225.1 GCA_023458215.1 Bacteroidota bacterium | reverse complement strand
GTCGAATATAGTGCGACTTTACGTTCCGCATCCAAGCTAGCAGAATCAATGGATTGGAGTAAATCTTTTGCCTCCAGAAATAGTCCGGCTGATGTACAGCTGTAAGCAACGACTAAGCGGGAATCTGCCAATTTTACAGTATTATGTAATTCTTCTGCAATCCGAATCATGTTACTTCCGCAAACAAACGCCGAATCATAATTGTATGCCAAATATTCATTCAAAAGTAAGCCATAAATATCATATTGCTTTTCAACACTTTTGGTCTTAGCTAATTCCCCGTTCAATTTTTGAATATTCTGCTGCTTCCGATTTTCAAATTCTTTTTTATTCAGTAATTCCTTATCTAATTTCCGGAAATAATAGTTTATTGAATCCGCATGGTTTGAAAAGGCTGAAGAATGAAAGGATAATAAGAACAACAACAATACTCCATACTGCCAATAAGAGTAATTCATCTTAAACATGTGCTCTGCTCTAAATTATTAATTTATAATCTGTTAAATACTCCATGATAGAATATTGCAAATATAGTCTTAATTTTGAAATAGACTACATCTTTTTTTAATAAATAAAAATCCGATTAGCAAGCCTAAGCAAACCAATCGGATTCTCCAAATCATTTAGACTTAATTCAGAATAAACTATTCTCCGTCCAGTGACTCCGTATATTCCATTTCCCCCTGTACGATGAAAAGAATTTCTTCCGGGTCATACTCGCCCATTTCATCTTTATGGGCTTCCTTGACGATGAAATCAACGATTTTCCCTAAATCGATCTCAATGTATCCATCCGCATCAGGCTTTTCTTCAAGAATGCCACTATTCGAATAAAATTCATCAATCAAATCGAGAAAATAGTAAAACTCGTCGTCAGAGAACTTTTCTTTCAACTCTTGAGGCAAATAATTCCTGATGTACTCGATGGTCTTCTCATCATCGAAGTCATTCTGTAAAAAATCGTCTTCCAGTCCCATATCTTTATATTTTAAGGGTTAATCTATTTATGAAGCGTCATTTACAACAACGCTTTGATCTTATCTGCAAATGTAGACTTCGGAGCAGAACCTACCTGCTTATCCACCAATTTTCCATCTTTAAAGAACAATACAGTGGGGATATTACGAATACCATATTCTCCGGCAACATCGCCGTTCTCATCTACATCACACTTACCGATGATAACTTGACCTTCAAACTCGGTCGCCAGTTCATCAATAATAGGACCTACCATTTTACAAGGTCCGCACCAAGGTGCCCAAAAGTCGATAACAACAGGTTTACCTTCTGCTAAAAGTTCCTGATAATTGTTGTCAGTAATTTCTAAAGCCATTTCTTTAAATATTAAGTATTAACTATCAATTATTAATTCGTTACTAATTCTATCTCTTTCGATTTATTATTAATGAAGCAAAGATAACTAATTTATCCGAAACTCAAGGTCCGAACGTTCTTTTAAATAGGAAATGAGTTCACGACCCACAGAAAGTTTTATGGGACGCGAAACCAGATCGACAGTCATCTTGCTATCAGGATCAGTCACCTTAAAATAGAGTTCCGTTGTACCCGGACGCTCCTTAGTCAGCTCTGCCAACTCGGTAATCAATGATTTGTTCAACACGCTCAGAGGGATAAGGATCGTTATTTTCTCTATTAACTTCTCTTTCACATCAGGCAATAATTCCATCGAGGTTATTTTCACCTCCAACTCGTCCTGACGCCATTGTTTAGGTTGGCACCGGGCCTTAATAAACAGGAATGTACGCTCACCCAAATAGCCCTGATAAGTGACCCAATCATTGCCAAAGAACGGAAATTCGGCAGAACCGGAGTAATCTTCAATCTTGGCAATACCATAAGGGTTGCCATTCTTGCTGATACCACGACGAACCGAAGTCACAATGCCACCCATCGTTATCTCACGGCCCACCAAAGCATTCTTGTCCTCGATTTCTATCATGTGAGTATTACAAACATGTTCCAAAACCACGGCATATTCATCCAATGGATGGGCAGAAAGATAGATTCCGACCAAATCACGCTCTCTGTTCAAACGATCAAGGTCACTCCAACGCTCTGCGGGAAGAATTTCGGGAGTTGCAATATCAATCACATTCTCTCCACCGAACAAAGAATTGACTGCTGCGGCTTTATCGGCCTGATAACGGTTACCATAACGCACCAATGTTTCAATGAACACTTCATTCTTGGCATTTACAGCAAAATATTGCTCGCGTTTCAATTCGGAGAAACTATCGAAACCTCCCGCCAAAGCCAGACATTCGAGGTTCTTCTTATTACAAGCATTCAAGTTGACACGTTGCACGAAATCAAAGATACCCTTATAAGGCCCGTTCTTTTCACGTTCTTCCATGATACTCTGAACAGCACCTTCGCCCACGCCTTTCACAGCACCAAGACCGAAACGGATATTACCTTCATTATTAACGGTAAACTTCAGGTTCGACTCATTGACATCCGGTCCCAGGGTATTGATGCCCATCGCCTTGCATTCATCCATCAACTTAGTGATATCGGTAATATTCGACAAACTTCGGCTCATCACTGCCGCCATATATTCTGCCGGATAATTGGCTTTGAGGAAAGCCGTCTGATAGGCAACCCACGAATAGCAAGTCGCATGAGATTTGTTGAATGCATAAGATGCAAATTTCTCCCAGTCCGTCCAAATCTTCTCAAGCACTTTCGGATCGTGACCATTCTTCTGACCACCCGCAATGAATTTCGGTTTCATGTGATCCAGCTTATCACGTAGCTTCTTACCCATCGCTTTACGCAAAGCATCTGACTCACCACGAGTAAAGTCTGCCAACAAACGGGACAGAAGCATGACCTGTTCCTGATAAACCGTAATACCATACGTATCTTTCAGGTATTTCTCCATCACTGCAATATCGTACTCAATCGGTTTACGCCCATGTTTACGGTCGATAAAGTCCGGAATATAATCCATAGGCCCCGGACGATAGAGGGCATTCATGGCAATCAAGTCCTCGAAGGTACTGGGTTGCAACTCACGCAAATATTTCTGCATACCTGCCGATTCGAATTGGAATGTACCGATGGTACGTCCGTCGCAATATAGCTTATAGGTAGCAGGATCTTCAATTGATATCTTGTCGATATCAAGTTCCAAACCACGGTGCAGGCGTATATTTGCCACGGCTTCTTTGATGATGGACAGCGTTTTTAGTCCAAGGAAGTCCATCTTAATCAATCCCGTATCTTCGATCACGGAACCTTCATATTGGGTAACGAGCATCTTTTCACCCGTTTCCTTATCATCGGCGGTACTTACAGGTACCCAGTCCGTAATATCGTCACGACAGATAATCGTACCACAAGCATGCACACCCGTACCACGGACATTGCCTTCCAACATCTTGGCATACTTCAAAGTATCACGCACCAATGGATCGGGCGATGCCTCCGCAGCTTGCAATTCGGGCACATACTCAATGGCATTCTTTAAATTCAGTTTCTTATCGGGAATCTTATCGGGTACAAGTTTTGCCAGCCGGTCGGATTCAGACAAAGGAAGTTTCTGTACACGTGCCACGTCCTTAATGGCAAGTTTAGTTGCCATTGTACCGTATGTAATAATATGAGCCACTTTTTCCTGACCATATTTATTAGTTACCCAACGCAGCACATCGCCTCGCCCGTCATCATCAAAGTCAATATCGATATCAGGCAAAGAAATACGGTCGGGATTCAAGAAACGCTCGAACAGCAGGTCATATTTGATCGGGTCAATCTTGGTAATCTGCAAACAATAGGCTACAGCCGAACCCGCAGCCGAACCACGTCCCGGACCAATGGAAACACCCATACTACGACCGGCGGCAATAAAGTCCTGTACAATAAGGAAGTACCCCGGGAAACCCATGGTCTTCATAATGTACAATTCGAAGATCAATCGCTCTTTCACTTCATCCGACAAAGGATCACCATACAGTTTCTTCGCTCCATCAAACGCAAGTTTTGCCAGATAATCGGCTTCCAGCTTGATACGATATAATTTATCATATCCTCCCAAGCGTTTGATTTTAGCCTTGGCAGCTTCTTCATCCAAAACAACGTTGCCGTTCTCGTCTTGGGTGAACTCATCAAACAAGTCTTTCTCCGTGAACTTTTTACGGTATTCTTCCTCCGTTCCAAAATCTTCGGGAATAGCGAAAGTAGGCATAATAGGAGGATGATCGATAGAGTAATACTCCACCTTATCAAGAACTTCCAATGTATTGGACAAAGCTTCCGGAATATCTTCAAACAAAGCATTCATTTCAGCTTTGGTCTTCATCCACTCCTGTTTGGTGTAAAGCATGCGGCTCGGGTCATCCAAATCCTTGCCTGTACTGAGGCATATCAAACGGTCGTGCGCCTCCGCATTTTCTTCATCTACAAAATGGACGTCATTGGAGCATATTACTTTTATATTGTATTTCTTGGCAAATTCCAGCAATTGTGCATTTGCCTTTTGCTGCAACGGATAGGCTTCATGATTGGCACGTGGCACGGTAGCCTTATGCCGTTGAAGTTCCAGGTAATAATCATCGCCAAAAAGATTCTTATACCAACGCACAGCTTCCTCCGCCTCTTCCAGCTGACCGTTAATCACCTTCTTAGGTACTTCCCCACCGATGCATGCCGAACAAACAATCAATCCTTCATGATATTTTTCGAGTTCACTACGGTCGGTACGCGGACGCATATAATATCCTTTTGTCCAGGCATGCGACACAAGCTTTATCAGGTTATGATATCCTTTTTCATTCTTGGCCAACACAATCAGGTGGTAACCGCTTTGGTCGGGTTTACCCTCTTTCTTATCCATCGAACGGCGAGCCACATACATTTCACAACCCACAATGGGCTTGAACAACTTATTTTCGGCCTCCACAATCTTTGCGCGACAACCGGCCAGCTCTGCCTCCTTGTCTTCACACGCTATCTCGCCGCTTTCAATGCCGGCAATCCGTTTCTTAAGATCTTTTATTTCTCCTTTCGGACCACCATTTTTCTTACTTACGTAATTAATGAATTCTTTGATACCGAACATGTTACCATGATCGGTCACGGCAATACCTTTCATACCATCTTTCATGGCTTTATCAACCAATCTGCTGACGCTGGCCTGACCATCTAAGAGAGAGTATTGGGTATGAACGTGTAAGTGAATAAAATCCTGCATATAAATCCTTTCTATTGAGAGCCTAAAATTACTACCTATGTAGCATCTAACAAAGATATTTCCCTAAAAGTTATCAACATTTGTATTTCTCTACCTAAATCCTTGTTAGATTTTCAAAATAAACCTATTTTTGCGGGTAATTTCTATCTAATAATAGCAAAAAAGACATACATGGGTCGATTGAAAAGATTAAAAAAGATACGCATACACCGTGAAGGAACACATACATTGGCTGGCAGTCTACTACTTCTGCTGATTGTTAATGCGGCTTTTTACTTCGGATTGGAGTGTAAAATACCTTTTTATATAGTGGCAGCTATCAGCCTTGTTGTATATGGAATATTGGTAAACTTCTTCCGTTGCCCTATCCGTTTGTTCGGACAAGATACCGAAAAAGTGGTTGTAGCTCCGGCAGACGGTAAGATCGTCGTCATAGAGGAGGTGGAAGAAAATGATTACTTTCACGACCGCCGTATCATGATATCAATATTCATGAGTTTGGTCAATGTACACGCTAACTGGTATCCGGTGGACGGAACTGTGAAAAAAGTGTGGCACAAGAACGGCAAGTTCATGAAAGCATGGTTACCCAAAGCAAGTACCGATAATGAACAATCTACGGTAGTCATTGAAACCCCGGAAGGAGTGGAAATTATGGCTCGTCAGATTGCAGGTGCTATGGCACGCCGTATTGTCACATACGCCGAGGCCGGTGAAGAGTGCTATATTGACGAGCACATGGGCTTTATCAAATTCGGTTCACGTGTAGACGTCTTCCTACCGTTGGGAACAGAAGTGCTTGTCAAACTGGGACAATTAACTACCGGTAATCAAACGGTAATAGCAAAACTATAGTCAGATGGCAAATAGCATAACCCGTCATATTCCCAATACAGTAACCTGCCTGAATTTATTCTCCGGGTGTATTGCCTGTGTCATGGCATTTGAAGCCAAATACGACCTGGCGCTTACCTTTATTATCCTTAGTGCCGTCTTCGATTTTTTCGACGGCATGCTGGCACGTTTGCTCAATGCGCCTTCGGCAATCGGCAAAGACTTGGATTCTTTGGCAGATGATGTTAGTTTTGGCGTGGCACCTTCCTTAATTGTATTCTCTCTATTCAAAGAAATGCATTATCCGGCGGCAATGGAAAGTTTGGCTTCCTTCTTTCCATATCTAGCCTTCCTTATATCGGTATTTTCTGCCTTGCGACTGGCTAAATTCAATAACGACACCCGTCAGACCAGTTCATTTGTAGGGCTTCCGGTTCCGGCAAATGCGTTATTTTGGGCTTCCCTGATAGCCGGTGCTCATGACTTTTTGATAACAGACAGTTTCAACCCACTCTATTTACTGATTTTAGTCTGTCTCTTCTCTTGGTTGTTAGTAGCCGAGATTCCAATGTTCTCATTAAAATTCAAGAACCTATCGTGGAAGAGCAACAAGATTAGTTTTATTTTTCTGATAGTTTGCATACCATTCCTTATCTTTTTAGGAATATGCAGCTTCGCAGCAATCATTGTTTGGTATATATTACTTTCACTTATTACAAGAAAAAGTAAATAAACAAATCTTTGGCACGGTTGTTGTATCGTTGTTCGTATAAAGCGAACACATAAAAAACATTAGCCTATGTTCCATATTTTAGGATTCTTATTCATTATAATAATTGCCATACTAATCATTGGACTTAGTATCGTTGGTACTGTCTTACGAAGTGTCTTCGGATTAAAAAAACGCCCTTCATCTTATTCTTCCGGTGGATATTCCTCCTATAACAGCACCCAGGAATCGTCTGGTTCATCCCGCCAACAAGAAACCGGAGAAACAGTAGAAGAAAAGCCCCATCCCAATAAACGCAAGAAGCTATTCTCGAAAGACGAAGGAGAATATGTGGAGTTTGAGGAGGTGAAGGAGTAGTGATTAGTGGTTAGTGATTAGTAATTTGTTGTTAGCGGCGTTTTGTGATAAAGAAATTTTTCATCAATAAGGCGCATTCATCGGCAAGTATCCCTTTTACTACCACTGTTTTAGGATGCAGGGCTTGCGGGGCATAACGTTGATAACCTCGTTTTTCATCTTCAGTTCCAAACACCAATCGTCCCATTTGCGACCATGCTATAGCACCGGCGCACATTACACAGGGTTCCACGGTCACATAAAGTGTACATTCGTTGAGATATTTTCCTCCAAGAGTGGAAGCGGCGGCAGTAATGGCCTGCATTTCGGCATGGGCAGTAACATCCGTTAATGTTTCCGTCAGATTATGAGCACGGGCAACAATGCGGTCTTTACAAACAACTACCGCTCCTACAGGGACTTCCCCCCGTTCACCCGCCTTCTGCGCTTCAAGTAGCGCCTGCTTCATATAATAATTATCGTCCACCCGGTTCTCTTTAATTCTTCATTCTTAATTCTTAATTCTTCATTAAAGCCCTATCTCCTCATATCATGCTCGCCGAACAATGTAGGATAATCTTCTTCCATATTTTTGTGGATAAACATGAGAATAGTTTCCCGCAACCAGCGTGATTTGTTCGTTATCTTATATTTATCAAGGTAACGATCTACTATCCGCAGTTCTTCATCGCTCATCAAGCATACCATGCGTTGTTCGCGTTTCGGTTCTTCAGGTGTTGCTTTCGCACACGTTTTATCTCTCTTTCTCATATTTCTTGCAAAATTACTTTTACTTCTGTAAAAACAAAGCAGAAAAAGCTTAATT
>JAEXAJ010000224.1 GCA_023458215.1 Bacteroidota bacterium | reverse complement strand
TACACTATGCTTATGATGGATTGGAAATAGTTTTCTAAACTTTTTGAAACATTTGTTTTGTTTTATTAGTAGAAAATGTTATTTTTGCCAAAACTTGTTGTGTGAATGCCATGAAACTCCGAGTCGTCATAAGAATAGCGGTCATCCTATCTGTAGTGTTGCTATGCACGGGGTTCGGTGTGTATTCTTATTTTAGGATGAATGCGGCAGAAAACCAACAAGACTTTAACCTCTATTCTTTGGTTCCGCAAGATGCTACCGCCATACTCGAAACAGACCGCATGGCAGAATTGGTAGACGATATCAATCAATTAAATTGTAGTAAGGACAACCATTTTCTGTATGTATCCGAACTCTTTGTTTATCTGAAAAAATATTTGTACACTTTGGTGGACGATACTCCCCACGGATTGAGCAAGCAGATGAATAAGATGATGATTAGTTTCCATGAACCTGATACTCCGATGAACCAAGTGCTGTATTGTACGCTTGGTTCGGGTGATTATGAGTTAGTGGAATCTTTTATAAAGAAGTATTGCTCCAGCATTTTCCCTTCTAAGTTCTTTGATTACAAAGGAGAAGAGATACGCATATACCCCATGGCGGACGGTCGGTTTCTGGCGGCTTACTTTACTCCGGATTTCCTGGTTGTGAGTTTCCAAAAGCATTTGATAGAAGACGTGATTGACGCTTATCGTAAAAAAGAATCGCTGCTGCAACTGCCTTCTTTTCGTGCCATGCAGGCAGGAAAGCATAATAATGTAGCGGCTACTGTTTATGTGCGTATGAAATCTGTAGATATGGGTAAGCCTACCGACGGTATTCGTTCGCAATCCCGTTTGGGAAGTTGGGCGGAATTTGATATGAAGTTTAATGAAGATGCTATCTATTGCTCCGGTATCAGTCATGGAGTCGATACTACACAGACATTTATCAATGCCTTGCGCAAACAGAAACCGGTGGAAGGCTTCTCGGGTACATCTCTTCCTTCTTCTACTTTCTTCTATGATCGTTGGGCTCTTTCGGATAGGGAGGCTGTATTTACCTTTACTGCCCGGCAGGAGTATGCCAAGGCTACTTACTCCGATTATATCAAAGATCGTGATGTGGAGTGGATTACTTTCCTGAACGACCATAGTGCTGAAAGTGTGATGTCTTGTCTCTTCTACCCCAATGATACATTGAATAATCATCCATGTGCGATAATGAGTATTCCGGTCAAAAATGAGTTGGAAGCTGAACGGCGCTTGCAGTCTTTGTTGTACACTACTCCTAAAGAGGAGGATGCGCCGGAAATCACGAAGGCTTCTCCTAATTACAATCAATATCCTAAAGCGAGGAAATTCAAGCAGTATGTGTTGCCTCGGAATACGTTATTGACTCAAATGACCGGTATTACGGAGTCGGCACTTTATACTTTTGCTTGTTTTTATAAGGGGCATTTTCTGCTTGCTCCTGATGCAGTGAGTCTTTCGGCTTACATTGATGCGTTAGAGAGCGGAGATGTGATGGATGGAAAGCCGGCTTATGAAGCAGGGATCGGCAGTTTGTCTCCTTCTTATAATTTCGTGATGATGGCCGATATGGAAGAAATGTTGCGCCAGCCCGAAACCTATGTACGCTTGATTCCTAATTTTTTCTTCCGTCAGGCCAAATTCTTCCGTCAT
This sequence comes from Bacteroidota bacterium, assembly GCA_023458215.1. Next base: position 39,761 of record JAEXAJ010000224.1, on the reverse strand, counting down.
TTCATATTTGCGGTGCAGTTTACATGTATGGACGGAGTGGTTTATCCTAATATTGTCCTCCTCTATAAAGGAGAAGAAAAGGGAGGAGACGAATAACTATTGTCTTTAATACAGTTAAAGCCAATACCTCGCATTGTGGCAAGGTTATTGGCTTTAACTCCTAAGCTCCTTTACGGGCTGATAATTTCTTGACTTCTCTAATTCCTGTTTAGAAAGGCAGGTCATCCTTTGCGTCTCCCGAAAGGAATTCGGGTGCGGCAGATGGTGCGGGAGGAGGAACAGGTGCTCCTGGTGCAGGTGCTGCACCGGCTGCGCTTACACGTTCTACTTTCCATGCACGGATACTATTGAACCAGCGGTCTTGCCATTGGCGTGCATCTACATCGAAAGATACGGTTAACTCTTCACCCATCTGGATGTTGAATTGTTCTATTTTATCTGCTCCGAAAACGTCGAAACACATTTTGCGGGGGTATTGACCGTGGTCTTCGATTACGAATTCTTGTGATTTCCACTCATTGCCTGTCTTAGAAACTCCACCTCTGGGCTGGAGTATAGCAATAATTTTTCCTGTAAATTCCATTGTTCTGTATTTAAATGATGCGGCGAAGTTACAATTTTTTAGTAATATGAGACGAATAATCGGGCGTTTTTTCTTGCTATTTCTTTGTGGTAGGGAATTCTTTTTTTAACTTTGTCCGTTAGTTTGAAAGAAGACAAAATAAAAACTTAAATATACAGATTATATGAAATTTATCGTTTCAAGTACTGCACTCTCCAGCCATTTGCAGGCTATTAGCCGAGTGATTAATTCGAAGAATGCACTGCCTATCTTGGATTGCTTCCTTTTTGAACTGCAAGACGGAACTTTGACTATAACGGTTTCTGATAGTGAAACAACTATGGTTACTACAGTCGAGGTGAACGAAAGTGATACGGACGGACGTTTTGCTGTGACTGCCAAGACATTATTGGATGCATTGAAAGAAATCCCGGAACAACCGTTGACGTTTGAGATAAATACAGATTCTCTCGAAATCACAGTACAGTATCAGAATGGTAAATACAGCCTGATGGGGCAGAATGCCGATGAATTCCCGCAGTCGGCCATGTTGGGTGACAACGCTGTACGTGTAGAAATGGATGCACAGATTTTGCTGGGTGGTATCAACCGCGCCGTATTTGCTACAGCTGACGATGAGCTTCGCCCGGTAATGAACGGTATTTATTTTGATATTACTACCGAAGATATAACCATGGTTGCGTCAGACGGTCATAAACTGGTTCGTTGCAAAACGTTGGCTGCCAAAGGTAACGAGCGTGCTGCTTTCATCCTTCCCAAAAAGCCCGCTTCTTTGATGAAGAATTTGCTGCCCAAGGAACAAGGGACAGTAATCATTGAATTTGACGAACGCAATGCAGTGTTTACTTTGGAAAGCTATCGCATGGTATGCCGTTTGATCGAAGGACGTTATCCGAATTACAACTCTGTCATTCCGCAAAACAATCCGTATAAAGTAACGGTGGACCGTCAACAATTGGTTGGCGCATTACGCCGTGTATCTATATTCTCTTCTCAGGCAAGCAGTCTTATCAAACTGCGTATGCAGGAAAATCTTATCGTTATTTCTGCTCAAGACATCGATTTCTCTACTTCTGCCGAAGAATCATTGATATGTCAATATACAGGCAATCCGATGAGCATCGGTTTCAAATCGACTTTCTTGATCGATATACTGAATAACTTCTCTTCTAACGAAGTTATTGTAGAGTTGGCCGATCCTTCACGTGCCGGAGTCATTGTTCCGGTGGAGCAGGAAGAAAACGAAGATTTGTTGATGTTGTTGATGCCGATGATGCTGAATGACTAAATATAAATGGAGTTGACAAGGGGACGAGTTGACAAGTTGACAAGGAAGCGAGCATATACATTCTCTCTTGTTAACTTGTCAACTCGTCTCCTTGTCAACCAAAAATAGAATACAATGAAATTAAATCTGAAAAATCCGCTCGTCTTCTTCGACTTAGAGACTACCGGTACAAACATTAATTCTGATCGGATTGTCGAAATTTGCTATCTCAAAGTCTACCCGAACGGTAATGAAGAAGCAAAAACCATGCGTATCAATCCCGAAATGCATATACCTGCTGAAGCTTCTGCCGTTCATGGTATTTACGATGAAGATGTGGCCGATTGTCCTACTTTCAAAGAAGTAGCGCGGAATATAGCTAATGATATCGAAGGTTGTGATCTTGCCGGTTTCAACTCTAACCGTTTTGATATTCCTGTATTGGCCGAAGAGTTTCTTCGTGCCGATGTAGAAATAGATATGACCCGTCGTAAATTTGTAGACGTGCAGGTTATTTTCCATAAGATGGAACAACGTACCTTGACTGCTGCTTACAAATTTTATTGTGGCAAGAATCTGGAAGATGCTCATACAGCCGAAGCGGATACGCGTGCTACATACGAGGTGCTGATGTCTCAATTAGATAGATATCCTGAAGATTTAAAGAATGATGTAGCTTTTCTTTCCGAATATTCCAGCTTCAACAAGAACGTAGACTTTGCAGGACGCATGGTTTATGACGATAACGGGGTGGAAGTTTTCAATTTCGGCAAATATAAAGGAATGTCTGTATCGGATGTCCTGAAGCGTGATCCGGGTTATTATAGCTGGATCTTGAATAGCGATTTTACACTGAATACCAAGGCTACGCTGACAAAGATACGTCTGCGTGAAATGACTCAAAAGTAACAGTGCTGCACATCGGTGATGGCTGTTAATTTGTAATTTGTAACTCACATCATGGCAAATACACTGAAAGGAAAGAAAATAATATTAGGTATCACCGGAAGTATCGCTGCTTATAAAGCATGCTATATTATCCGTGGATTGATAAAATGCGGTGCGGAAGTGCAGGTGGTTATTACCCCTGCCGGTAAAGAATTTATTACTCCCATTACTTTGTCTGCTTTGACCGGTAAACCGGTTATCAGTGAGTTCTTTGCTCAGCGTGACGGTACCTGGAATAGTCATGTCGATTTGGGCTTATGGGCAGATGCTATGTTGATAGCCCCCGCAACGGCTTCTACCATTGGTAAAATGGCAAACGGAGTTGCCGATAATATGCTTATAACTACCTATCTTTCGGCAAAAGCTCCGGTGTTTGTAGCTCCTGCTATGGATTTGGATATGTATGCCCATCCTTCCACACAAAAGAATTTGGAAACTCTGCGTTCTTATGGCAACCATATTATAGAACCTGCTACAGGAGAACTTGCCAGCCACCTTGTTGGCAAAGGACGTATGGAGGAGCCTTCAACTATCATCCTTCATTTGGAAAAGTACTTTGCTGCAAAAGAAGGTGATCTGGTAGGAAAGACCATTATGATAACAACCGGACCCACCTATGAAAAGATTGATCCGGTGCGTTTTATCGGTAATTACTCGTCAGGAAAGATGGGGTTTGCACTTGCTGATGAATGTACCAGCCGGGGTGCAAAGGTGATTTTGATTACAGGACCGGTTCAGCAGAAGACCCACTTCCCGGTGTTCCAGCGCTACGATGTGGAGTCGGCAAACGAAATGTATGACGTCGCACTCTCTTTGTTTGCCAATGCGGATGCCACTATCTTGTCGGCGGCTGTTGCCGATTATACTCCCGAACAGGTAGTGGATGAAAAGATCAAACGGGAAAAGACAGGAAATATGTCCCTTTCTCTGAAGCCGACACAAGATATTGCTGCCACTTTAGGACAGTTAAAGAGTACATTAACTTCCAAACTAGCCAAGAAAGTACTGGTAGGTTTTGCTCTTGAAACCAATCAGGAGCAACAGAATGCCGAAGATAAGCTCAATCGGAAGAATCTTGATTTTATTGTGCTGAACTCTTTGAATGACGAGGGGGCGGGTTTCCGTTATGATACCAATAAGATCAGTATAATTGATCGGGAAAGCAAAACAGATTATCCACTGAAGTCTAAAGCGGAAGTTGCTGTGGACATCATAGATCATTTGGCAAAGGTATTGCAAGAAACAAAGTAGGTTCTTGAAAGCCTGTGATTAATTTTTTAATTCTTAATTCTTAATTTTCAATTAATCAAATGTTGCGCTCACTTTACATACAGAATTATGCGTTGATTGAGAAGCTTGATATCGATTTCAGCACCGGTTTCTCTGTAATCACAGGTGAAACGGGGGCAGGTAAATCCATTATCCTGGGAGCGATTGGTTTGTTGTTAGGTCAACGTGCAGATTTGAAGTCAATCCGTATCGGAGCATCGAAGTGTGTTATTGAAGCTCGCTTCGATATTTCGGCTTATGGTATGCGTTCCTTCTTTGAGGACAATGAACTGGAGTACGAAAGCGAATGTATCCTCCGCCGGGAAGTCTATGCTTCGGGCAAGAGCAGGGCATTCATTAACGATACTCCGGCATCGTTGGGGCAAATGAAAGAGCTGGGCGAACAACTGATTGATGTACATTCGCAGCATCAAAACCTGTTATTGAATAAAGAAGGTTTCCAACTCAATGTCCTTGATATACTTTCGCACAATGAAGAAGACTTGAATGCTTATCAGGCTTTATACAAAGAGTGGAAACAAGCGCAACAAGACTTGGAAGACCTTGTGGCCCGTGCTGAACAAGATAAATCGGATGAAGATTTTATTCGTTTCCAGTTGGAACAATTGGAAGAAGCTCACTTGTCGGCAGGCGAACAAGAAGAGCTGGAACAAGAGGCCGATACGCTGAGCCATGCCGAGGAAATCAAAGCAGGATTGTATCGTGTCAATCAAACCTTATATTCGGATGAAGGAGGCTTATTGGCCGGACTGAAAGATTGTTTGAATACAATGCTTGGGTTGCAGAAAGTGTATGCGCCTGCCGGTGAGTTTGCCGAACGTTTGGAGAGCACCTACATTGAACTGAAAGATATTTCTCAGGAAGTATCGGGCAAGGAAGAAGAAATAGAATTCAATCCGACGCGCCTTGAAGAAGTGAACGAACGTTTGAATTTGATTTATACCCTCCAGCAGAAACATCGTGTAACCACAGTAGACGATCTTTTGTCTTTGGCGGAAGAATATGCTACCAAGCTTTCGGCTATAACCTCATCCGAAGAGAATATTGAAGAACTGAAAGCCCGTTGCGAGTCTTTATATAATAAGGTGAAAAAGCATGCGGCGGTATTAACCCAATCGCGTACATCGGCTGCCCGTGAAGTAGAAAAACAGATGGCCGCACGTTTGATGCCCTTGGGAATGCCTAACGTTCGCTTCCAGGTAGAGATCGGTGCCCGTAAAGAACCCGGTGTGCATGGGGCTGATACCGTCAACTTCCTGTTTTCGGCTAATAAGAACGGAACTTTGCAAAGCATATCTTCGGTAGCATCCGGTGGTGAAATAGCCCGTGTCATGTTATCCATCAAAGCCATGATAGCCGGTGCCGTTAAACTTCCCACAATCGTATTCGATGAAATAGACACCGGCGTTTCCGGTGAGATAGCCGACCGCATGGCAGATATTATGCAAGAAATGGGTGAAAGCGACCGTCAGGTTATCAGTATCACCCACCTACCGCAAATAGCCGCCCGTGGATGTGCCCATTATAAAGTATATAAGCAAGACAATGAAACCGAGACTAACAGTCATATCCGTCGTTTGACAGACCCGGAGCGGGTGGAAGAGATAGCCCACATGTTGAGCGGAGCTACCTTGACCGAAGCCGCTTTGAATAATGCCAAAGCATTGCTCCACCTGTAACTCTCGTTTTCTATTTATAATTTTTAATTCTCAATTTAGAAAGATGGTTGATAAAAGTGAAATGATTTTCGGCGTTCGTGCCGTGATAGAAGCCATTCAGGCAGGAAAAGAAATCGACAAGATACTAGTGAAAACAGATATCCAAAGTGACTTGTCCAAAGAGTTGTTTGCCGCCTTGAAAGGATTGTTGATACCGGTGCAACGTGTTCCCGTAGAACGCATCAACCGCATTACCCGCAAAAATCACCAAGGTGTGATTGCTTTTATATCTTCGGTGACTTACCAAAAGACTGAAGACTTGGTGCCGTTCCTTTTCGAGCAAGGTAAAAATCCGCTATTTGTAATGTTGGATGGCATTACGGATGTCCGTAACTTCGGCGCTATTGCCCGTACTTGCGAGTGCGCAGCAGTAGATGCCGTGATTATTCCGGCCAAAAACAGTGTGTCGGTCAATGCCGATGCCATGAAAACTTCGGCCGGCGCATTACATACTTTGCCCGTTTGCCGTGAGCAGAGCTTGAAGGAGACTTTGCAATACCTTAAAAACAGTGGCTTCCACATTGTGGCTGCTACCGAAAAAGGCGATTACGATTATACCAAAGCCGATTATACCGGACCGATGTGTATCATTATGGGAGCTGAAGATAGGGGAGTATCCTATGACAACCTGGCATTGTGTGATGAATGGGTGAAGATTCCGATGTTAGGAACCATTGAATCGCTCAATGTATCGGTGGCTGCCGGAATTTTGATTTATGAAGCTGTGAAACAAAGAAACAGTCTCTAAGAAACGCATCATTTGTTTGCTCGAAACACATCATCTGTTTGCCCCAAACACATCATGCGATTGCTCTAAACGCATCATCTGTTTTACTCAATCGCATCATGTATTTCGGTATCACTGGTAATGCGTTCATAATCAGATAAAAAAATAAATATCAAGATATGAAAAAGAAGATGCTTTTAATGCTTACTCTCTGTTTGTTGACTCAATGGAGTGTGGCACAAGCGCCCAAATGGGTGGAAAAGGCCAAACGTTCGGTCTTTTCTGTAGTGACTTATGACAATAGTGACAAAATTCTGAATACCGGAAATGGCTTTTTTGTAACAGAGGATGGTGTGGCGCTATCCGATTACAGTTTGTTTAAAGGAGCCCAGCGTGCAGTTGTGATAAATTCGGATGGCGTACAAATGCCGGTAGAGTCTATTATGGGAGCTAACGACATTTATGATGTTGTTAAATTCCGTGTAGGATTATCAGGAAAGAAAGCACCTGCTTTGACTTTGGCTGCTACTGCTCCCGTAGTAGGAGCTGATGTGTATTTATTATCATACTCTACTCAGAAAGACCGCTCCTATACCGCGGGAAAAGTGAAAGAAGCCGATAAAGTTGCGGGGAATTATTACTACTACACACTCGACATGCATCTGAAAGATAAAATGGTAAGCTGCCCGGTAATGACAGTAGACGGACAAGTATTCGGTTTGGCTCAAAAGTCGTCCGGACAAGATACTGCCACTATTTGCTACGCCATTGATGCAAACTTCGCTATGGCTCAGAGTGTGAGTGCCTTATCTTATAGTGACATGTCCTTGAAGGGAATCGGGATTAAGAAAGCCTTGCCCGATACCGAAGAACAAGCTTTGGTATTCCTGTATATGGCATCTTCACAGTTGTCTCCGGAAAAGTATATGGATATTTTGCAAGATTATATATCCCAATATCCTAATAGTGCCGATGGTTATCTTCGCCGTGCTTCCCAGCAGTTATTTTTGTCGAATGAGGATGCTTCGATGAGCAAAGTGGCGGCAGATATGGACAAAGCACTGGAAGTTGCCCAAAAGAAAGATGATGTTTATTTTAATCGCGCAAAAATAATTTATGGCTATCAACTGGGAAAACCGGAAAAAGCCTATAAAGACTGGTCTTACGATAAAGCACTGGATGAAATTAGAAAGGCAATAGCTATCGAAGCACTTCCGGTTTATGTGCAGTTGGAAGGTGATATCCTCTTTGCCAAACAAGATTATCCGGCGGCATTGGCCAAGTATGATGAAGTGAACAAAACAAACTTGGCTTCTGCTGCGACTTTCTATAGTGCTGCAAAAACGAAAGAATTGATGCAGGCACCTGCCGAAGAAGTTTTAGCATTGATGGATAGCTGTATAGTACGTTTTACCGAACCTTATACTGTAGAAGCCGCTCCTTATTTGTTGGAACGTGCCCAAGCCCGTATGAATGCAGATCAGGCGCGTAATGCCATGTTGGATTATGATGCCTATTTCAAGGCGGTAAAAGGTGATGTAAACGATATGTTCTATTATTACCGTGAACAGGCTGCGTTGAAAGCCAAACAATATCAACGTGCATTGGACGATATGGCTAAAGCTATCGAACTGAGTCCGAAAGATCTGACTTACCGTGCGGAATTGGCAGTCATCAATATTCGTGTGGGACGTAATGAGGAGGCTCTGAACGTTCTGAAAGAAGCTTTGGAGATAGATCCTAAATATGCTGAAGCTTATCGTTTGATGGGGATTGCACAGGTTCAATTAAAATTGAATAAAGAAGCTTGTGCCAGCTTTGCCAAAGCTAAGGAATTAGGTGATCCTAATGTAGATGAATTGATTGCAAAACATTGCAAGTGATAAATAAAAAACAAAGGCTCTGTTTTCTCAAGCAGAGCCTTTGTTTGGGGTAACTTCCCCCCGTGTTAAAATTGAAGTTAAGTCTAGGTATTAATAAGGTTATGAGTGAATTTTTCTTTTGTGTATTTATATAATAAATGCGTTAATAGAGGAAATACTGCATATATCCTGAATCTTTTTTATCGTGGACAAAATAACGAATTGATTATTAATCTAATAAACTAAGAATTCAATGAAAAAAGTAATTTGCAGCCAAAAGGCACCGGGAGCTATAGGTCCTTATAGTCAAGCAATAGAAGCTAATGGAATGATATTTGTATCCGGTCAGCTACCGATTGATGCAGCTACCGGAGTAATGGCAGAAGGAGCTGAAGCACAAGCCCGCCAGTCGTTGGAGAATGTGAAGCACATTCTGGATGAAGCTGGTTTAAGTATGGCAAATATCGTGAAGACTACTGTCTTCCTGGCAGATATGTCTCTGTTTGCTGATATGAATAAAGTATATGCCACCTATTTCGACGGTGCTTTCCCGGCACGTTCGGCTGTAGCCGTGAAAGCACTGCCTAAAGATGCCTTAGTGGAGATTGAGTGCATTGCGGTTCGCTAACAAATCGGCAACAATAAAGCTACTGCCTCCCACGAAGATGAAATCTTCCGGGAGGCTTTTTTCTTGTGCGGCCTGTACAGCGGCGGGCACATCGGGATAGCAAGTGCCTTGAAGCCCTTCGGCAACAGCAAGCCTTGCCAGCTCTTCTTCGGCTAATGCACGCTTTACACTGGCTTTGGTGAAATAGTAAGTTGCTTCTTTAGGTAGTAATGCCAGTACGCCCCGGATATCCTTGTCATTTACCATACCTATGATAATATGCAGTCGGTGATAAGATTGCTGCTTCAATTGTTCTACGATGTAGCTGATTCCTCCTACATTATGCCCGGTATCACAAATCAGGGTAGGGGCATCTTGAAGTTTCTGCCATCGCCCCATTAGGCCGGTCAGCTCGCTGACATGGGCAAAACCGCTTCGTACGGATTGTTCATCCAGCCGATAACCTATCTCTTTCAGAAGAGGAAGAGCGGTAAGAATGGTACGGGTGTTCTTCTTTTGATAAATTCCTTTCAACTCACATTCTATTCCGGGATAATCTTCACGGTCATTTTCTTCTGCAAAATAAATAGGGGCACCTGCTTCTTGTGCCTTGTTTAGAAATACAGGTAAGGTCTCGGGGGTGGTTTCACCTATCACAACAGGAATCCCATTTTTTATGATACCCGCTTTTTCACCGGCTATTTTATCTAATGTATTTCCCAAAAACTGAACATGGTCGAAACTGATGTTGGTGATGACGCATAGATCCGGTCGGATGATGTTGGTACAATCCAATCGTCCTCCAAGGCCAACTTCAATGATAGCTACATCTACTTTTTCGTCAGCAAAGTAGCGGAACGCCATAGCGGTGGTTAACTCGAAGAAAGAGGGGTGCAATGGTTCGAAGAAGCTACGTTCTTCTTGCACAAAACGGATAACGTATTCTTCCGGTACGGGTTCGCCGTTGATGCGGATACGTTCCCTGAAATCTATCAGATGGGGAGAAGTGTAAAGCCCCACGCGATAGCCTGCTTCCTGCAATATGGCAGCAAGTGTATGCGAACAAGAACCTTTGCCGTTGGTACCCGCTACGTGGATGCAACGGTACGAGCGATGGGGGTGCCCCAAGTGCTCATCCAACGCTATTGTGTTTTCCAGTCCTTCTTTGTATGCCGAATTGCCCACCTGCTGGAACATAGGTGCGCTGTTATATAAGTAAGATAATGTGTCCTGATAATCCATCTTTTATAATATTTAACAAGAAAGGAATCCTTTCTGCTTATTAATTTGTTATCTTTAGAGACAACAAAGATAGTGCAAACCGAAATTAATACAAAAGAAGCTTGCTTGTTTTTATTGATGAGGTACAGCCTGTCTTATCTAATGATATTAACTATTTAAATCTATCGAGTATGGGAGCTAAGAAAAATTTTGTGATTGATACCAATGTAATCCTTCACGATTATAACTGTTTGAAAAATTTCCAAGAGAACGACATCTATCTTCCCATTGTAGTACTTGAAGAGTTGGACAAATTTAAGAAAGGCAACGAGCAGATTAATTTCAATGCCCGTGAATTTGTTCGCGAACTCGATTTAATTACAGATGACAACCTCTTTACGAAGGGAGCGCCGTTAGGCGAGGGATTGGGACGTCTGTTTGTAGTAGCAGGTGCGGTAGACTCTCCCCGGGTACATGAATCTTTTCCTGAGCGTATTCCCGACCATCAGATTTTGTCTGTGTTAGACTGGCTTACTGAAAAGAAGCCTAAGATGAAATCCATTCTTGTTACGAAAGATGTTAATCTGCGTATGAAAGCTCGTTCTATCGGTCTGTTATGCGAAGACTATATCAACGACAAAGTAGTGAATGTCGATATATTTGAGAAGTCGAGTGAAGTTTTCGAAGGAGTTGACCCCACGCTCATCGATCGTATCTATTCTTCGAAAGAAGGACTGGATATTAGCGAATTCGACTTTAAAGATATTGTCCATCCCAATGAATGTTTTGTTTTGAAGAGCGACCGGAGCAGTGTACTTGCACGTTATAACCCTTTCACTCACTCCGTTTGCCGGGTGAACAAATCCAAGAATTACGGAATAGAGCCACGTAATGCCGAACAAAGTTTTGCTTTTGAGGTGTTGAATGACCCTAATATTAAATTGGTTGCCTTGACGGGTAAAGCCGGAACGGGTAAAACCTTGTTGGCGCTAGCAGCAGCGTTGGGTAAGCTCACTGAATACAAACAGATTCTATTGGCTCGTCCTATTGTTGCTTTATCTAACAAAGATTTGGGCTTCCTGCCCGGTGATGCCAACGAAAAAGTAGCTCCTTATATGCAACCATTGTTCGATAATCTTAATGTGATCAAACATCAGTTCGCTTCTAACTCTTCGGAGGTTAAACGCTTGGAAGATATGCAGAAAAGTGAACAATTGGTGATAGAAGCCTTAGCCTTTATTCGTGGACGAAGCTTAAGTGAAACTTATTGTATAATCGATGAGGCTCAAAATTTAACCCCACATGAAATAAAGACCATTATCACCCGTGCCGGAGAGGGTACAAAAATGGTATTTACCGGAGATATCCAACAAATAGACCAGCCTTACCTTGATAGCCAGTCCAATGGGCTTGTGTACATGATCGATCGTATGAAAGATCAGAATTTATTTGCCCATGTTAATTTGGTGAAAGGAGAACGTAGCCAGTTGAGTGAATTAGCTAGTAATTTAATGTAAAAAGGAGATTTTTAGCGAGATAAATAATATCCGCCCCGTCTTCTCTACAACCTAAAAGAGGGGATGGGGCGGTTTCAGTCTATGTTAATTTTTTATTATAACACTTTTTTATCTATTTCTTGCTCGCTTTAGCCAAAATAATGTATCTTTGCCACGCCTAAAAACAAAACTGTCAAGCAAAATGAAGCGAAGAATTTTTCATAGATACCTTTCTGCGAAGGTGTTACCTATTTGGACTATTCTATTGATTGATGTATTTATCATCGTCATATCTAGTCTGCTGGCTTATGCACTCCGATACGATTTCAGAAGTATTTTCCTGGAATCTTCCACCATAGATAGAACAATTTTATGGACGGTTGTTGTCAATCTGGTGTTTTTCCGTGTTTTCCGGACATATTCTAATGTATTACGCTTTTCTTCCTTTGTGGATATCATGCGTATCTTTGTTTCGTTAACAGTGTCATACGCATTGTTGATGATTGCAAGTGTATTGGCTGAAAGTTATATGAATTTCAACCTGGCTCCGGTCAGTGTCCTTTTCATGTCATATATCATTAGCTTTGCCATGATGGCATGTTCGCGTATTGTTGTTAAAACATTCTTTGAAGCGTTGAACTTCGACGGAACCCATAGCGCTAATGTTTTTATCTACGGAGCTAAGGAAGCTGGCGTAAATATAGCGAAGGCATTGCGTGTGAATTTGCGAAATCATTACCGGTTGCGTGGATTTATAGCCGATGAGCCCGAACTGATAAATAAAGTGATGATGGGGGTCAGAGTGTTTCCTAACGATGACACTTTGATTGATAATTTGAGTGACCGCGATGTACAAACCATTATCATTTCTCCGGCTAAGATGGAGGAGCTGAAAAAATCGGATATGGCGGATCGCTTGTTGGCGCATAATATCAAATTGATGACTGCCCCTCCATTGAGCGAGTGGAATGGCCAGACATTGAATCGTACCCAACTGAAGGAAATTCAGATTGAAGACCTTTTGCAACGTAATCCTATTGAGATAGATATTCATAAAGTAGCCTCCCATCTGGAAGGCAAACGGGTTATGATTACCGGCGCAGCCGGATCTATCGGTAGTGAAATCATGCGTCAGGTTGCTTCGTTCAATCCTTATAAACTGATTCTAGTCGATCAGGCAGAAACGCCGTTGCACGATATCCGTTTGGAGTTACAAGACCGTTGGCGTGATATAGATGCGGAGACAATTATTGCTGATATTTCCAACTCAACCCGCATGGAGGCCATCTTTCAAGAATTCAAACCTCAGTATATTTTTCATGCTGCTGCCTACAAACATGTGCCGATGATGGAGGATAATGTTTCCGAATCTATCCAAGTGAATATCTATGGTACGCGTAGTGTTGCCGACCTTGCTGTGAAATATGGTGCTGAAAAGTTTGTGATGATTTCTACTGATAAAGCGGTCAATCCGACGAATGTGATGGGGTGCTCCAAACGTATCTGTGAAATCTACGTGCAATCTTTGGCTAAAAAGTTGCAGAAGGATGGAGGAAATGCCACTCAATTTATCACCACACGTTTTGGTAATGTATTGGGTTCTAATGGCTCTGTGATCCCTCGTTTCCGTGATCAAATTCAGCGTGGAGGTCCTGTAACCGTGACTCATCCCGAGATTATACGTTATTTTATGACCATCCCCGAAGCTTGCCGCCTTGTACTCGAAGCAGGTAGTATGGGCAATGGCGGTGAAATCTATATTTTTGATATGGGTAAGCCGGTCAAGATTGTGGATCTAGCCAAACGTATGATTAGCCTTTCCGGACGTACGGATGTTAAAATTGAGTTTACCGGTTTGCGTCATGGCGAAAAACTGTATGAAGAGCTTTTGAACGTGAAAGAGTTGACCAAGCCAACTTATCATGAGAAGATTATGATTGCTACTGTGCGCGAATATGATTATGATGAAGTAAAAGAACGCATCCAGAAACTCATTGATGTTAGCTATACGTATGATCAGATGAAGATTGTAAGTGCTATGAAGGATATCGTTCCGGAGTTTGTCAGCAAGAACTCTTGCTTTGAAGCTTTGGACAAGAAACAATAGAATAGTAATGTGATAAACTAATAGGGTGGTAAAGTTGCCTGCAAAAGCACTTTACCACCCTATTATTTTATCTGTTTCGTTCTTCTTACTCGCGTGAGGAGAAGTATTTCAAGAATTGGGTACGTTCAAATGTATTAACTCCCTTCGGATCGCTCACATTCAAAATACCTTTAAACTGATTAATCGTCTCCATACCTTTGCGATCCATCCATAAATTCAGGAAGCGAATGTATTCTTCGATAATGAAATAGGAACTTTGATAGAGTGCACTACATATTTCTACGGCCGAAGCACCTGCTAATATGGCTTTTACAATACCTTCCGGAGAATGAATACCGCCTGATGCTGCATAATCCATCTTTTTTACATTTGCGGAAGCAATGCCAATCCAGCGTAAAACTTTAGCTAAATCGGACTCATTGCTGAATACGTTGCCGGAGATTTGGGTCATTTTCTCAATATTGATGTCCGGCTGATAGAAACGGTTGAACATTACTACCGCAGCTGCTCCATTGGCATACAACTGGTCAATGAGTGCTATAGGATTAGTAAGGTTGTCTCCCAACTTCATGATAATGGGTATTTTAATCATCTTCTTGATGTGACTCAAGATATCAATATGGCGTTGTTCGAAGGAACCATACACATAGTTTATATCTGTTTGAAGTGCAAGAATATTGATTTCCAGTGCGTCGGCGCCGGCTTCTTCTATTTTTGTAGCAAACTCAATCCAGTCCGCATCCTGATAACAGTTTATACTCGCAATAATAGGTATGTTGCAAACCTTCTTGCTCTCCTTAATTAAGGTTATATATTCGCCTATCTTATGTTCGCGAACATATCCCACCAGATAATCACTGCCTTCCGGGTACATATTGGGATCACCAAGCCAGTCGGCTTCCCTCATAATTTGTTCTTCGAAAAGCGATTTAAGAACGATAGCTCCTGCACCTGCTTCACACAACTTTTGATTTTTTGTAGCACTGTCTGTCAGTCCGGAACTGCTGATAATAATAGGGTTCTTGAGTTTCAACCCTGCAAAAGTAGTTTCTAATGTTGCCATGATAAAGATTAGTTATAAGTTATAAGTTATAAGTTATTAGTTATTAGTAGAGTTAGTAGTAATGGTAACAAATAACTCATAACTAATAACTTATAACTATTAATACCTTCTTTCTCCAAAAATTTTGCTTCCTACACGTATTAACGTACTTCCGGCCGCAATAGCTTCGTGATAATCGTGAGACATACCCATTGATAATTCTCGAAACGACTTTTCGTTAGCGAACCATGTGGATTTCATTTCCTGGAAGAAGCTACCTAAAGAACAAAATTCGGCCTTGATTTGTTCAACATTATTCGTATTAGTTGCCATTCCCATTAATCCACATATTTGGACGTTCTTGAGTTGTTTCCATTCACCGGATGCCAGCATTTGTTGGCACTCATCAAAACTGAATCCGAATTTGGTTTCCTCGCGTGCAATATGCAGTTGTAGTAAGCAATTGACGGTTTTGTTTATTTTTGCGGCTTGTTTATTTACTTCAGTAAGCAATTTGTAGGAATCAATTCCATGAATTAATGCCACGTATGGAACAATAAATTTAATTTTATTTGTTTGCAGGTGCCCGATGAAATGCCATTCAATGTCTTTAGGCAGACTTTCATATTTCGAAGTCATTTCCTGCACCTTGCTTTCTCCGAATATTCGTTGTCCGGCACGATATGCTTCTTCTATCGCCTCATTGGGGTGAAATTTGGAAACAGCCACTAGTCGTACCCCTTCAGGCAGTTCGCTCAGTACTTGTTTTAAATTCTCTGCAACACTCATGATATATAAGTTATAGGTTAAAAATAGAATTAGAAAGGAGAGATTCTCTCTTTTCTAATTCTAAATTTACTTTAGTTACACTTCCGGTTTGTCATTCGGTTCAGCGCTATACGGATACACATCCATGATAGCAGTTTCCGCTACGGAGGCGATCTGATAGTCAGCCATTGTACCTTTCATGCCTTCATCCAGTTTCTTCACAGCGTCGCGCAAGTCAGCAGCTTGTACAAGTACCTGAGTAGAAGTTTTCTTTTCGGCACCACTTTTTTCATCGAGCGTGATGAAAACTAATTTGCATTTAAACCAGCGGTCGGCAGCTTCTTCTTCGCTGGGAAACAATTCGCTATAGTTGGCGCGTTTGATGTCCGATACGGTAAATTCACCCGAAATGAATGGAGTCATCTCCTCGATGATACGTGCTTCGGCCTCTGTAAAACTGAGTGCATCTACGAGGTAAGGTTCAGTTACTTTCTTGTTCATACCGTTTTCCATTGTTTTTTCGTAACGGATCTTGCACTCAAACCATGTATGCATTGCCATAATTTTCTAATTTTTAGTTAGTGGTTTATTATTACTTAAGTTACTTAAATCCATCCCTTTTAAAAGGAGGACTTTTGTAGCATAGGACTTTAATGGAAATTTTTCTCTTTATGCGTGCCTATACTTGGCAAAAGTGGTACAAACTTACATAAAAACGCTGGAATAATCGAATAAAAGTGGAAGAATAAAACAACTTAATTTGCGTATTGAATGTTCAGCAGATTTGATTTATAGGGAATAATGTTACATATAGGATTTTAGGAGTTTGTGCAGAACTTGTCTGCACAAATTATTTAGACATGTAGCTATTTACCATTTTGCAACCTTTCAATAGCAGTCATATAAGAAGTTAATATCGTGTCCGCACGAAGTTAATATCGTGCCGACAAGGTATTAATACATTGTACTACATGATATTAATACTTTGTGTCACACGATATTAATTTGCTGCATGACACGATATTAACTTTGTGCTTTTCTCCTGTCTTTTGCCAGTATGGCAATGATATATCCTCCTTTGCTGTTCACTTTGTTCCAGTTCGTATCATGTATAATCTTCCAGAAGGTTCCGCCCAATCTGCCATAATCGGCCAGGCGTAGTATTTTCTGTATTTCATCGGTGTCGGTGATATGCAGTTGCTTTAGTTCCAGCATAAGGCATTCCAGGTTGTGGGTATTCTTGTTGTAGGCGTATCCCGGGATGTCGAAAGAAGATAAATTCTCCTTTCTTCCGTCTTCCCCCGACGGGGGAATTGAAGGGGGGAGTACTTTACTTTCATTTGCTTTACTATACTCTACTTTACTTTGTCCTGAATTGCATGCATTTTCGGCAGAATTGTCAGCATCCTGTCTACAATTTCCTTCATTTTGCGTACATGCGGGTGGTGTATCTTTTTTTTCTTTCGTATCTTCTTTTTTAATTTTTAGTTCTTCAAATAAGTAGAGCAGCGAATTTAAATCCCTCTTTCTTCGTTTGGTAGCTTCCAGCCATACCTTCTGTATCTCTAGGGAAGTCAGTATTTGGTTTTCCTTGTAAGTTTTGAGGTCAAAGAATCCTTTCTCAGTCAGCATCCTGACTATTTCCTGCATTTCTTCCTCGCTGATATCTTTTCCTACTCTGTTGGTGAAAAGTGTGCACTGTTCTTCGTTCCACTTTAGGTAATATCCGTTCTCCTTATATATTTTGCACAGCAGTTTCATTACCACTGCTATGCCTTTCAGTCCGAATTTGGCTTCCACCAGTTCAATCGCTATTTCCTCAAAGATGCCCACTCTGAGGGGGAAGTATAGCATTCCCCCATATATCATTGCCATTTTTTCAGTGATTGTTTTTTAATTTTCTACTTTCTATTTTCCACATTCAACAAACCGGTCTCCATTCCAGGAAGTTTTCCAACCGAAAGTTTCTCCAAGCTTGTTGTTCCACGTCCCAGAAGATGAGGGTGCTTGTCACCCGTGTAATCTCATATTTTCTGTGAAACCCTGCTTCGTAGGGCAGGAGGGTTGCCTTCACCAGTTTGAAAGTTCCGTCCTGTTTATGATAGGCGATGAGCGCATGCCCGTATTGCATGTGGTCAATGAGTCCTTCGATTCTTTTTGCCATCCAATCCGCACATGTTTCCGTGAATCCCTTTTCAAGCATGATTCGTACTTTCCATAGTTCTCTGAGTGCTTCGTGAAGTGAAGCGTTCTTTGTCAACTTTTTCATTTCGTTGTCATTTAAATTAATATTAGTCAGTGTTTAGTAGGTGTTTCAGTCAGATTAAAAAGAAAGATGCCGTCTTCTTTGAGGAAGCGGCATCTTCAGTCGGTGTGGCTTGATCTTTGCTAAAGCGTGTGCAAAGATATCACCTTCCATGTACAAGTTGTATGTCGTTAATTATAGGCTTATATTTGTTGTTATTTCTTCTTTTTATTATTGGTTGTTTTATGAAGATACTCTTTGACTATTTCCGTAAAATCATCCTTTATTGTGCTGAATGATAATGGCTTTCCACTCTTTGTGACAAATATTCTTCTTTCCGCAATAAACCGTTCCAATGTGGCTAAACCTGCCTGTGGATCTACTCCCATGTCTCCTTCCATAAACATTTCCAGCAGGAGCATTTCCAATACATCCCTCTTCAGATAAATCCCCGGAATGTCTGCTCCTCTTTTTACTCCTCTCTTTTTCTTAACATTTTGTGTTAAAGTTACTTTGCTGTTACTATTGCTCGTTTTTGCAGTTTTTTTTATCCTGCGTTTTCTTGTTATTATCTTTCATTGTTTCGTTTTTTTTAGTGCCAATAATTAACGACGAAAAAATGTCCTGAATGGCGAAATTACTATTTCATGCGGATATGAGCAAACTTTGGAAATGTATTTGGTAATGAAAAGTAATTGAATTATGGAGTAATTATTTGTATTTCAGAAAGGTATATATATAGTGAAAAGCGTTTTTTAAACGTTCGTTTAATGGACGCAAAGATAAGGTGTATTTTTTAATCCAACAAAATGTTTAATAAAAATATTTATGATAAATGATGTTTTATGATGTAATAGATTGGTAATTAGGTTGTTGTGTAAATTATTTCTCGTCTCTGTTTTTTGCTAATTTTTAAATAATTCCTCTTCTTCCGGGTTCTTAAATATTGACGTTTATTAAACGAACGTCTAAAAAACGCTTTTAGCTTGTAATTCGTTCGTTTGTAGATACTTACCCACGAGGTAATGAACGACTACAGAAAATGTGTTGGCAAGAAGGGTACAAAGCTTGCCGTATTCTACATAAAGTGCTCGCAAGTGATTGAATTCCAGGTGTATGCAAGGAATTTAAAGCCCCGGAGGAACACCCTTTTCTGAACAAAATCATCGAATGGAAACGGAAAAAGAGACCGAAATCTGGTACGCCATGCGTGCCACATACCGCAGGGAGCCCGATGCTATCCGGCTCCTTGAAAAAGAGAAATTAGGCTGTTTCGTCCCCATGCAATACAAGATAAGTATTAAAAAAGGGAAGAAAATCCGTGCACTGGTTCCTGTCATCCATAATTTGGTTTTTGTTCATGCCCGTCCTTCCGATTTAAAGCGTGTCAAATCCCAAGTCACCTATTTGCAATATATTACGGACACCCGTAGCGGTGAAAAAATAATCATTCCCGATAACGAGATGCAGCGTTTTATTGCCGTAGCCGGCACCTATAACGATCATCTCCTGTACTTCCAACCCGAAGAGCTGAACTTGTCGAAAGGCACCAAAGTTCGTGTCATCGGCGGTGACTTCGAAGGCCAGGAAGGTGTTTTCTTGAAAGTGAAAGGTGCGCGTGACCGTCGTGTGGTCGTTCAGATACAGGGAGTCATTGCCGTTGCCATGGCCACTATCCATTCGGATTTAATAGAAGTAATCGGCTGACCTTTATTTTTTTAATTCTTAATTCTTTAATTAATTATGTCTCTTTCCGAAGAAGCAATCACTCTTCAGCGTGCTGCGCACGACCTGATGTATTTGGGTATGGACGGGAGTCCTGTCTATAGCGACGACCTTTCCCATCGTAACGGTGAAGTTTACCGTCTGACTACCGCATTGTATAATTCTGGTGCGAAAGGTACTACTATTGAAGAACAGGCAAACGTTTGTCTTGCCCTTTTGATGGGTTATAGTGCATCATTCATAGATCATGGCGAAAAACAGGATCACATTCAGAAAGTTCTGAACCGTTGTTGGGACATCCTTGATGCTCTTCCCGCTTCATTGTTGAAACTCCGTTTGCTTACTGCTTGTTATGGTGAAGTGTTCGATGAACCTTTAGCTGACGAAGCCTGTCGGATTATTGCTTCGTGGGATGTTACATCACTTACGAAAGTGCAGCAGGAAGCTATTGATGAATTCCAAAATGTAGTTGCACATCCCTATCCGTGGGAAGAAGTGGACGAATAATCTGAAATAAACGATAAAAAGCTATATCCCGTTGCAGAAAAAACGTATATTTGCGTATAACTTCTAAAAACGGTCAGACAAAATGGAGCAGATGCGTAAATTGCCTATCGGCATACAGACTTTTGAGGAGATACGTAAAGAGAATTATCTTTATGTAGATAAGACTGCCATGGTTTATCAGATTGTAAATGTTGGTAAACCTTATTTCTTGAGTCGTCCCCGCCGTTTCGGCAAGAGTCTGCTTCTTTCCACCTTCGAATCCTATTTTCAAGGGCGCAAGGACTTGTTCAAAGGCCTTGCCATAGAGAAATTGGAAACCCAATGGGTGGAATATCCGGTGCTGCATCTGGATTTGAATGCCCGAAAGTATGAGACGGTTGCCGATTTGCTTGCCATGCTCAACCAATATTTGGAAAAGTGGGAGCAGAAGTATGGAACCGAACGCCGGGATCGCAGTCCCGAAGAACGTTTTGCCTATGTGATAGAACGTGCTTATGAGAGTACCGGCAAGCAGGCGGTTGTTTTGGTTGATGAATACGACAAACCTTTGCTTCAGACCCTTTCGAACGAGGTGTTGATGGACGAATATCGCCGGACGTTGAAGGCCTTTTACGGTGTGCTGAAGAGTTCCGACCGCTATTTGCGTTTCGTGTTTCTGACGGGAGTCACCAAGTTTGCCCAGGTCAGTGTATTCAGTGACTTGAACCAGCTGCAGGACATCAGCTCCTGGCCCGAATACTCTTCCCTATGCGGTATAACGAAAGACGAACTGGTGAAGACGTTCACTCCGGAAATACAAGGCTTGGCTGCCTTTTCCGAAACAGATTTCGATACAATGGTTGACAAGATGACCCGTTTGTACGACGGTTATCATTTTTATCCCTATAGCGAGGGTGTTTTCAATCCTTTCAGCGTGTTAAATGCATGCAAGTCGAAGACATTGAGTAATTTTTGGTTCCAGACGGGTACTCCTACCTATTTGGTTGAACTGTTGCAGCAGAGCGATTACGACCTCCGCCTCCTTATTGACGGTGTGGAGGTTACTTCTTCCGCTTTCTCAGAATATCGTGCGGATGCACGCAATCCGCTCCCCATGATTTACCAGAGCGGCTACCTCACTATCAAGGGATATGACAAGGAGGTCGGTCTCTATACCTTGGGCTTCCCCAACGATGAAGTCCGCTACGGCTTTTTGAATTTTCTGGTGCCCTATTATACCGAAGTGACCGACGATGAAACGGGCTTTCACATCGCCAAGTTCATGCGTGAACTGAAGGCGGGTGACGTGGATGCTTTTATGGAACGCCTGAGGGTGTTCTTTGCGGGTATTCCCTACGAGTTGAGCAACAACAATGAACGTCATTATCAGGCTATATTTCATGTCGTGTTCACATTGTTGGGGCAGTTCATCCGGAGTGAAGTCCGCAGTTCACGCGGTCGTGCCGATGCGGTGGTGATAACTCCCGATGCCGTTTATGCTTTCGAGTTCAAACTGAACGGAACGGCGGAAGAAGCCTTGAGGCAGATAGACGATAAAGGCTATCTCATCCCTTACCGTCTGGACGGCAAGCGTTTGGTGAAGGTCGGGGTGAACTTCAGCAAAGAGACGAGGAATATTGATGAGTATAAAATTCAATGACTGTCTATCAATTGAATACTTACGTATAAAATAGAGGATTGATAGATATCTATAAACTTTAAAAATCAACTTCGGTTTTTGAAAACTTTAAGAGGAAAACTTCCCAAGGGGAGGTTTTCCATACGGGGTACGTCAAAATTGGACACTTCATTATATGTCTCAATCCATAGGAAATAGCAGGCGCATTGCCAAAAATACAATTTTCTTGTATATGCGTATGCTGCTTGTGATGGGTGTAGGGCTATACACATCGCGAGTTGTATTGGACAAATTAGGAGTAGTGGACTATGGCCTGTTCAATACCGTTGGAGGTGTGGTGGGCATGCTCACTTTCCTCAGCGCGACACTCAGCACCAGTACATCCCGCTTTCTCACGTATGCTTTGGGAGCCGGTGATCCCGGCAGACTTAGCTACACCTTCTGCACCGCCTTCTACTCGCATCTGTTGCTGGCGTTACTGGTGGCCATACTGATGGAGTCGGGCGGGTTATGGTTTGTTTGCCATAAACTGGTCATTCCGCCCGAACGGATGTATGCCGTCTTGTGGGTTTTTCATATCTCTGTGTTCACCACTTTTGTGGCCATTACCCAGGTGCCTTATACCTCTGTGATCATAGCCCATGAGAATATGAACGTCTATGCCTATTTAGGTATATTCGAGGCCGTGGCCAAGCTGGTGATAGTTTATCTGCTGGTCATATCCACTTCCGACAGGCTCATTCTTTATGCCATTCTCATCGGTGTTGTGCAATTATTGGTAGGCCTCTTTTATTTGGGATATTGTATCAGGCATTATCATGAATCTTCCCTGTTTCGCAGGTTCGACCGTAACATATTTCACCAGATGGTTTCTTTTTCGGGTCAGAGTCTCATTGCTAATGTGTCGCAGATACTCTCCAATCAAGGAATCATCGTGCTGATAAATCTGTTTTTTCAGCCCGCCATTGTGGCTGCGCAAGCCATCGGCAACCAGATCGCGGGAGCCCTCATGCAGTTTGTAGGTAATCTACAGACAGCCATTAACCCGCAAATCATCAAATATTATGCCGCGGGCGACTACGCTGATTTCCGTAAACTCACGCTCAATAGCAGTATCTACGTGCACGAACTGCTACTGCTGTTGGCGCTTCCGGCCATGGTGGTGATGGAGCCGCTGCTTGGCTTGTGGCTGGTGGATGTCCCCCCTTATGCGGTGGTGTTTACACAGTTCATCTTGCTTAAGCAGATATTCAACGTATATAGTTCCACGCTTTATGTTCCCATGATTGCTTCAGGCAAGCTGAAGTCCAATTCCATGGCTGCCGTGTGGATGGGCATCGGGATGTTTGTGCTCCTTTACCTGTTGCTCAAGATGGGATGTGGAGTGATGTGGGTGCAATACATCTGTGTTATTCAGACCATCATTTTTTCTTATATTGTGAAACCTTATATCCTTTGCCGTGAGATAGGTTTTACCTGGGGCGAGATATTCGCCAATTTCCTGCAGTGCTTAAAGGTTTCTCTGCTTCCTGTGGCGGTGAGTGTTGCTTGTTATATGCTGGTTGATATTCACCATATTGTTTTTATGTTGCTGACCTGCGCGGCCATTTGCACTTCGGTATGTATCAGTGCCTATGTCACGCTCGATAAGGCTATGCGTAGCAAACTAAATGCGTTCATTGTTTCTCGTATAACATTTAAATAATTTCATGATTCATCCTGCGCCTTATGCGCCTTTTTCTCTTTCCCTGACCGACAGTACCCGCCTCAAGGGGGTGGCCCTGCTGTTGTTATTATGGCATCACCTGTTCTATATGGGCGGTACGCAATACACGGAGTGGCATGTGGCAGGCATTCCGGTCATACAGCAGACGGGCTTGGCTGCCAAAGTCTGTGTGGCCTTGTTTGTGCTGCTCTCGGGGTATGGATTGGCCGTGCAAGCTACGCATAAACCGATGGGCTATGGCATGTTCCTGCGAAAACGACTTAAAAAGTTGTTCATAAACTATTGGGTGATGTGGTTACTGTTTGTACCGATAGGCTTCCTGTTTTTCGGGTGGACACTTCAAGGTATCTATGGCAACCATGCAGTAGCCAAACTGCTGGTCAATTTCTTCGGATTGCAAAAAGTATTTGGCTATTACGGGTTGAATCCAACGTGGTGGTTCTACTCGCTTATCATATTGCTTTACTTGCTTTTCCCGTTGCTCTATCGGCTTGCGGCAAGCAGGAGAGGGGCTTTAGGCTTGTGGGTGTTTTCCGGCATCTACATGGTGGCTCCTTTTGTGCCCGATGTGGCGGCTTTGAAAGTTTATCTTGTCTGTTTTATTACAGGCGTTGTTTGGGCTCGTCATTTTTCCGGGCTAATGGTTGAAAATATTACCCCCCCCTAATTGTTAAATATGTTAACAAAACAAGTCTCTTTCTGGGCATTATAGTTGTGGGGGTGTGGCGGCACTGCGGATTTATACTGTCGGGCATGCAGGTAGATAGTTTGTGGGCATTGCTCATGGTACTCTTCTGCAAGCAGATTTTGCTGGATAGCGACAATTTCTTTACCCGTTTTTTGGAACTGTGTGGACGGCATAGCTTTAATATCTTTTTGTTTCATACTTTCATTTTTTATCTGTATTTCTCTGAGATTATATATTATCCGCGAAATCCTGTACTGATATTCATTTGGCTTTTAGCTGTTTGTCTGGCAATATCAGTGTGCATAGAATGGCTGAAGAAAGTTACAGATATTAGTGAAAACGTCTTTTGACGGCAATAAATAAAAAGCATATTATAAACTTTATTAGGTGGAATATTTATAAAAAAAATCTAATTAAAATGGAAATAATAGATTGCCATTGGGAGATTCAAAATTTGCATAAAAAAACTTGTGAGATATTATTGAACGAATCTGAGGATATAAATATAGCGAGTTTAAGAAGATGTGAGCAAAAGTTTCAATATATAGTTTTGAAAGTACCTGTCTGTAAGTATGAAATTAATAAAATATTGACAGAAAATCAGTATGTTTTAGCCGAATCACAGATTTCACTGATTAAGAAGATTGATAGTTTTAGTTTGACTGATAAGATAGTACGCTATTATACAACTAAATTAAAACTGCAAGCTTGTGATAATGAAGAAAAATTGAATAGAGTACTTCGGCATGTGGCAGTAGGCATGTTTGATACTGACCGCATAGCTTTAAATCCTATTTTTGGTGCGGAGTACGCAAATCAAAGATATAAAAATTGGATATGTACCGAGTCTCAGCGAGATGGGAGTTTTCTGTTTGAAATGGAGTTTAATTCAATGCCTGTTGGTTTTTGCCTTTTTAGAATAAACAACGGAACAATTGATTATCTATTGGGTGGTTTATATCCTGAGTTCAAGGGAAAAGCTTTGGGAATTATTGTACCATTAGCACCGTATGTATATTCACAAATGTTTTCTGATAAAGTCTTACAAAATGTAAAAACTAAAATTTCATCCAACAACCTGGAAGTAGCCAAATGCTATATGTATTGTGGATATCAGATAGATGATATTCATTATGTCTTTTCTAAAAACATCTAATTTATGGATAAAAATCTAATTAATCAAATTGTGTTTGCTGTAATAACAGAGTATTGTTCCACTAACAACGTTAATTGTGAGAATTTGACAAAAGACACTCCTTTAATAGGCAGTAGTCGCATATTGGATTCTATGGGGCTTGTCAACGTGATAGTTGATATCGAGACGGCCTTTTTGGATGAGGATGTAGAAATTTCACTGACTTCGGAGGCAGCCATGTCGGGCCGTATCAGCCCATTCCGTTCTGTGGGTTCCCTGTGTAATTTTATAGCCCGCCAACTTGGTATAGAGGAAGATTGATGGAAAGAGTTGTAATAATAACAGGGACAAGAAAGGGAATCGGCCATTATCTGGCTAACCATTATCTCCAATCGGGCGATATAGTGTATGGGTGCAGTCGTAGAGAATGTGATATTCAGCATGAGAAATATCATCATACACGATTGGACGTTTCTGATGAATCTGAAGTCATGACCTTTGTAAGGAATGTATATAAGAATCATAAGCGTATTGACGTATTGATAAACAATGCCGGCATAGCATCCATGAACCACTTTCTTCTGACTCCTTATGCAACGGCACAAAGGGTTTTCAATACGAATTTCATGGGAACATTCCTGATGTGTCGTGAGGTGGCAAAATATATGGTCAAAAACAAATCCGGGCGTATAGTCAACTATTCTACCGTAGCCGTAGCTCTTAACTTGCAGGGTGAACTTGTCTATTCTTCCTCAAAGGCTGCAGTCGAGCAATTGACCCGTGTGTTAGCCGGAGAAGTGGGGCAGAGCGGTATAACCGTTAATGCAGTAGGACCTACTCCCATTGATACAGATTTGATAAAGAATGTTCCGGCAGAAAAGATAAACGACTTGATTGCCCGTCAGAGTATTAAACGTTTGGGCGGATACGAGGACGTGAAGAATGTGATAGATTTTTATTTGTTGCCTTCGAGTGATTTTATCACGGGGCAGATTATTTACTTGGGTGGAATAAATTAGAGGTTATGAGTTGGCTTATAGATAAAATCAAGAATGGTGGAAGTCAAATAGCGGTTATATTTAGGGAAAAGGAATACAGCTATGAAGAACTGGGCAGGAAGATTGAATCTTATTCTTCCATTATAAAGGACAAACTGAATCCCGGTGATATTGTTGCGGTTATTTCAGATTATAGTTTTGAGTCCATAGCATTATTTTTTGCTCTCTGTGAAAACAGGAATATAATAGTACCCATTACCACGAAAGTTGATTCAGAGATAGAAGACAGGTTGACGGTAGCCAATTGCCGTTTTCGTATCTATATATCGGAGAATTCGGATTTGGACATTGTGGTGGAGGATAATCGTTCAGAAGTACATGAGTTGGTTCAGAAACTTGTTTCCGAACAGCATTCTGGTTTGATATTGTTTAGCAGCGGTTCCACTGGAAAGCCCAAAGCAATGATTCATAATCTGGACAATCTTATTGATTCTTATCAGGGGAAAAAAGGGAAAAAACTGGTATTCCTGATTTTCTTGATGTTTGATCATATCGGTGGATTGAATACATTGTTGAATTGTTTGGCAATGGGAGTAACTATGGTGTTTCCGGATAATAGAGATCCTGAACATGTTTCCCGTTTGGTAGAAAAGTATCATGTCAATATATTACCCGCTTCTCCTACATTTCTGAATCTTATATTGATAAGCGAATCCTATATGCATTATGACATGGGTTCGCTTCGTATGATTACCTATGGTACGGAACCGATGCCTGACAGCCTATTGACAAAGTTGAAGGATGTCTTTCCCCGGGTGAAGTTCCTACAGACATTCGGTACGAGTGAAACCGGAATTTCCCAAACTTCCAGTAAATCTTCTAACAGTACATTCATCAAGATTGATGATCCTAATACGGAATATAAGATTGTTGACGGCGAATTGTGGATTCGTAGCAAGACCCAGATAATGGGCTATTTGAATTCATCGATGGAACGTTTTACCGATGACGGATGGTTTAAGACCGGTGATTTGGTTGAGGAGGCTGAAGACGGCTATATCAAAATAGTAGGCCGCAACAAAGAAATCATAAATGTAGGTGGTGAAAAAGTTCTTCCTTCAGAAGTGGAATCTGTTCTTTTTCAGATGTCCGACCTGATGGATTGTTTGGTGTATGGAGAAACGAATCCTATAACAGGTCAAATGGTTGTGGCAAAAGTCTTGTTTAAGGATGTAATGAAGGCTTCCGAGGCAAAAAAGAGGATTGTTCAATTTTGTTCTGGTAAGCTTGATAAATATAAGATTCCCGCAAAAGTTGTTCTGATGAATGAATCGGAATATTCAGAACGGTTCAAAAAGAAAAGAATATAATCTCTATATAATCAATAGTCAGTATTATGATACCATTTAACAAGCCTTACCTTACTGGTAAGGAAGCTCATTATTTGTATCAAGCTGTCCTTTCTGGGAAAATTTCCGGAAACGGTTCATTTACAAAAAAATGTCAGTCTTTTTTTGAAACCTGTTATGGTTTCAAGAAGTGTCTTTTGACTACATCTTGTACAGATGCTCTTGAAATGGCGGCAATCCTTTGTGATATTCAACCTGGGGATGAAGTGATTGTTCCTTCATACACGTTTGTCTCTTCAGCATTGGCTTTTGTGCGTCAAGGTGCCAAGATTGTGTTTGCCGACAGCATGGGCACCAATCCCAATATTGATGCTGAAAAGTTGGAAGCTCTTATTACCTCCAAGACGAAAGTCATTGTGCCTGTACATTATGCAGGTGTGTCCTGTGATATGGACAAGATAATGGAAATTGCTGATCGTCATAATATTCTTGTGGTGGAAGATGCTGCGCAAGCCATTGATTCATACTACAAAGACCGTCCTTTAGGCAGTATCGGTCATTTGGCGGCTTTCTCTTTTCACGAGACGAAGAACATTATTTCGGGTGAAGGGGGACTCTTGGCTATCAACGACGAACGTTTCATTCGTCGCAGCGAAATTGTCTGGGAAAAAGGAACCAACCGCTCTGAATTTTTCCGTGGTGAGGTTAATAAATATGGTTGGGTAGATACGGGTTCCTCATTCTTGCCTTCAGAGGTAATCGCGGCTTTCCTTTATGCACAGCTTGAGAGCATGGAAATGATTCAGAATCGCCGTAAGGCTATTTGGGCAAAATATTATGACGGCTTGAAAGATTTGGCTGATATGGGCTTTTTCTCTACACCGGAGATTCCAACCTATGCCACTAACAATGCCCACATGTTCTATTTGGTTTGCCGTTCGCTTGAAGAACGTTCTGCATTGATTACATATTTGAAAGAGCACGGAATATTGTCAGTATTCCACTATTTAGCCCTTCATAAGAGTGATTACTACACCCGGCACTGTGCTGACCGTCCCGAACTTCCCATGTGCGACCACTATGCTGATTGTTTAGTACGGTTGCCTATGTACTATGAATTGAGTGACGAGAAAATAGGGCAGATTGTGGGAGTGATACATGATTTCTACTCCAAGATATAATATGACTATTTTTTATGTCTAAAAAACTTAATATATTGTTTTTATCCAGTAGGTTGCCCTCACACTCGGCTAACTTGGGACAAGACATCATGACTGCGTTGAAAGAGGAAGGCCATCGTGTTTCTTTTGGTTATCCCGGAATAGAAAAATTGATAGCTGAGTTGACCGATTATCCTAAAGAACATCATAACTTTTTTCAACGTGTTGTCAACAGACTGAAATTATATTATAGGCAAATCTTCAATATAGCCTATATTGATTCAAATGGCTATCTGTATTCTCCCAAAGGTTATGTGATGTTCATGCCTTTTGAAGAGAAGCCTAAAGTAGAACCTTCTGTTATATTGGATAAGCTGGAGGAAAATTATGACATTGCGATACTTCTTTTCTTTCAAGACATGATGACCACATCCATGGTGAAGGCCATTGATGAAAAATACAATTGTCCTGTAGTATTATTTTCTCCGGACATGTATCCGATGACGGGTGGATGCTATTATTTTAATCAATGTCGCAACTTTCGGAATGAGTGCTACGAGTGTCCCATGTTCCATTCAAAAGATAGCCTCGCACATCGTAATTTCATATATAAAAAAAACATATATAGCACTACAAAAACATGTTTTCTGAGTAATACATGGATGAAACAATTTGCCGAGATGTCGAAGATTTTTGAAAATTCTTACATGGAGTTTTCTACAGCTATAATCGATGAGGATGTTTTTAAACCCATGGATAGTGCTCTCTGCCGCCGTGAACTCGGTATTCCTGAGCATGTGAAATTTGTGATATTTAATCGCTATAAAAATATGGAACGCAAGGGAATACGCTACTTTTACGAATCTATGCGTCTATTCCTGCAGAACTTGTCCGATGAAGAACGAGGTCAGGTATTATTGCTGACCATTGACAATATCAACCTTCAGCTATCCGGTGAATTGAGTATTGAAACATTGCAGTTGGGAAGAGTAGATATGCATACACTTATAAAGGTGTATAATGCTTCAACCCTTTTTCTTTGCCCTTCTATTGATGATGCCGGACCGTCTATGATTAACCAATCTTTGTCTTGCGGCACTCCGGTAGTGGCATTCAATTCGGGGGTAGCCATTGATGTGGTGAAAACCGGATATTCGGGTTATATAGCAGATTATTTGGATTCTGACGACCTCGCTTACGGGCTGAACTATGTGTATCGAATGAATCCGCAAGAGTACGCCCTGCTTTGTGAGGGGGCTCGAAGAATGGCACTTATGAAAAATAGCAAGAAAGCATTTAGTAGTACGATAAAAAGAATATATGAACATTTTAATTCTTAAAGCCTGTTCGATTTTGCATTCATTCACATTCATTCCTGCTGAATTTCAATGAAAGTTTTAGTGATTATTGTTTCTTATAATGCCATGCGATGGATTGACCGTTGTTTGCAGAGTGTGTTGGATTCTTCTGTTCCGGCTGATATTTATGTTGTTGATAACGGCTCTACCGATCATACTCTGGAGTATATACAAAAGCATTATCCGCAAGTAATGTATCTACGGAGCAAAGAAAATCTGGGCTTCGGTCGTGCTAATAATATAGGTCTGCAGTATGCTCTACGGCAATTCTATGACTATGTTTATTTGCTCAATCAAGATGCTTGGCTTATGCCTGACACATTGGAGAAGCTTATTGCTGTCAATCGGCAATTTCCCGAATATGGAGTGCTCAGCCCATTCCAGTTGCAGGGTAATGGACAGAAT
Source organism: Bacteroidota bacterium (assembly GCA_023458215.1). The sequence goes on along the minus strand of JAEXAJ010000224.1, from coordinate 9,211 downwards.
ATAGACGTAAATTTCGTTTCAGGGGTATGTTCCTATCAATCAAACAGTAGGTTGATTAACGATCTCTATTTTGGTAAAATAGAGGCAGTCTATGAGGTGCCTGATGTGATGGCGGCTCATTGGCTTGTTAGTCGTGATTGTCTGCGTAAAGTTGGTGGCTTTTCACCTACATTCCCTCACTATGGAGAAGATAACAACTACGCTCAGCGGGTATTGTATCATGGCTTTAAGTTAGGTATAGTGCCTGCTGCTACGGCGGTGCATGATCGCGAGAATCGGGCAAAGTTTACCACTAAGCAGAAGATGTACCGTAACTATATTGGCTCATTAGTTACACTTAGTAATATTCATGAGCCCATTCATCATTCTCTATTATACATTTTTGCTTTTTTTTGTGTTTCTTCCATTCGATTGGCTTCTTTCGCTCAGTTCTCTTATCTCTTTAAAGTATGGTGTAACTACCGCTTTATTCGGAGTAATAGAAATGAAAGTAAAAAAGATTGTGCCTTCTTGGTTTATGATTAAACTCTGTACTTGTATAATGATACGAATATTTGTATTTGTTTTTGTGATATTATGTGTCTCTGCTTGTTCTGATGAACATGGTAATGAAAGAGAGTTTCCTCAAAAGCCTCTTTCCATTCTGAAATCGGATACGATTGATTTTTGTGCGTCTGATTTTAGTGTAGGATTCAGCCTTTTCCGACATAAAGCATGTTCTTATGTGGCTTATTATGATACAAACCATGTGATGACAGTGGCATCAAAAGGTGATGGTGAGATGAAATGGAAGTATCATAAAATTAATGAGATAGTAGGTTATGATAGCCATAATTATGTCACGCTTGTTTTAGATGAAGAGGGATATATTCATCTTTCCGGTAATATACATTCGGAACCTTTAAAATATTTTCGAAGTGTTGTTCCCTATGACATAGAGTCTTTGAAGACTGAAGGGATGGTAGGCGATGTGGCGGAACAGAAAGCCACATATCCCATTTTCTTACAGTCGCCTGAAAATCTGATTTTTCATTTTCGTGATGGTTGGTCTGGTAACGGTGTTGAGGTTTTCAATATCTATAATCCCAAAACTAAGCAATGGCGTAGGATGATGGATGAACCTCTTCTTGATGGGGCAGGGCAAAGCAATGCCTATATAATTGGCCCGGAAATTGGACCTGATGGAAAATATCACATGATGTGGATGTGGCGTGATACCCCCGATTGTATCTCAAATCATGGTGTATATTATGCTTGCAGTAATGATTTACTGGTCTGGAAAAGCATGAATGGTTATGAGAAGACTGTACCTATTACATTAGAAGATGAAGAGTTTATTGTTGATGATGTAAAGGTGAATAGTGGTTTAATCAATATGGGATTCTCAATGGGTTTTGCTGAAGATGACGCTTCTCCATTGTTGGTTTGGCATAAATACGATGATTTAGGAGCAACAAATATATTTGTTGCTACATCTAATGAGGGAACTTGGAAAATTCAACAAGTTACTCATTGGAATTGGAGGTGGGAATTTTCTGGTACGGGAAGTATAAGTAATCAACTGCAATTTTATCCTCCTACTGCTCACAACGGTGTACTCCATCTTTATTATAATCGTGAGTTTCGTGGCTTTCATGAGTTATCTTTCGATGTCTTTAGTGGTAAAATTTTGTCTGATGAGAAGTATGTTCGCTATCCTGAAGAAGTGGATATATTTCGTTCTACTTATCCCGATTTGGTAGTGCAGAAGGTGTTTGCAGAAGGCGAGAAAGATATGTCCGGTGTTCAATATCTTTTGCGCTATGAACAACTCGGGCCTAATCGTGACCAGAGCACAGAACAACATCCACCTCACTCTACACTGGAATTAATCAGCTTTAACTGATGATACATTTTGCTTACTTACTATTTTATTGCGGATAGTGATTCTATGATGAACACTTGGAAAATTATAATAATTCATTCTATATTATCGACTTTATGAATATCGCAATTGTCGGCACCGGTTATGTGGGCTTGGTGTCCGGAACTTGTTTTGCAGAAATGGGTGTCCATGTAACTTGTGTGGACGTGAATGAAGAGAAGATAAATGCGCTTAGGGAGGGCAATGTGCCTATCTATGAGCCAGGATTAGACGAGATGGTGCTGCGTAACCATAGGGAAGGAAGATTGAATTTCACCACCGACCTCATTTCAGTGCTCGATGAGGTGGACATTGTGTTCTGTGCCGTGGGTACACCGCCTGATGAAGACGGGGCGGCCGACCTGCAATATGTGTTGGCCGTGGCTCGTCAGTTTGGACAAAACATCCATAAGTACACCGTGCTGGTGACTAAATCTACGGTTCCGGTGGGCACTGCCAAGAAGGTGAAAACCATTGTTGAAGAAGAATTAAAGAAGCGCGGGGTAGAGATTCCGTTCGATGTGGCCTCCAATCCTGAATTTCTGAAAGAAGGGGCTGCCATTAAGGACTTTATGAGTCCCGACCGTGTGGTGGTAGGTGTGGAGAGTGAGAAAGCCAAAGAAATGATGTCGAAGCTTTATCGCCCTTTTCTACTTAATAATTTTCGTGTTATCTTTACGGATATTCCCTCTGCGGAAATGATTAAGTATGCAGCCAACTCTATGTTGGCTACTCGTATTAGCTTTATGAACGACATTGCCAATCTCTGTGAATTGGTAGGTGCTGATGTAAACATGGTTCGTAGGGGGATTGGTAGCGATAGCCGCATTGGCAATAAATTTCTTTATCCTGGTTGTGGCTATGGTGGGAGTTGTTTCCCTAAAGATGTGAAGGCACTTATTAAAACTGCGGAGAGTAATGGGTATCGGATGAAGGTGTTGGAAGCAGTAGAAGAAGTAAATGAAGGCCAGAAAATGATACTTTATCATAAATTGAATAAGTACTATAATGGTATTTTGAAGGGTAAAACAATAGCTTTGTGGGGCTTGTCTTTTAAGCCGGAAACAGATGATATGCGTGAAGCTACTGCCTTAGTTCTCATTAGACTTTTGTTAGAATCGGGTTGTAAGGTGAAGGTTTTTGATCCAGTGGCTATGGATGAATGTAAGCGACGTATTGGGAATAAAGTTAGTTATGCAAATGATATGTATGATGCTGTATCTGATGCAGATGCATTGTTATTACTTACAGAGTGGAAGTTGTTTCGTCTTCCTTCATGGGGGCTAATTGCAAAAGTAATGAATACTCCTCTAGTGATAGATGGTCGAAATATATATGATGCCGAAGAAATGAAGAATAATGGCTTTATTTATTATTGTATTGGACGATGAAAGGTATAGGTATAGCTTCTCCATTTAACCCCTATGAATTACGTGAATATTTATATGTAGAGGATATTCCCTATGCATTAAATAACAATGTATCTGCTACTTCCGTTCATACTATGGTGAAGGGACTCTTGAAACTAAATTGCCATGTAATAATATTCTCAACAGATTTACAGATTAAAAAAACTGTGCATTTGCGCGGAGAGCTACTTGATATTTATTTAATTCCACGTCGATTTTATAAGATGAAGAAATTTACTTCATTTGACGGTAAATATATGGCTGGTAGGTTAAAAAGGGTGATAGGTGAGCATATCTTAGAGATTTCTGTACTTCATGCACAGTGGACATATGAATATGCCTATGCATCTCTATCTTATGCAGATAAAATACCTGTATTTTGTACAGTTAGAGATTGGTGTCCCTATTTGCGATCAAAAGCTTTTTCACTACGAGAGAAATTACATTGGAACATTTATTGGGGGTTATTTAAAAAGGTACTTTCTGATAAGAATATACATTTTATTGCTAATTCAAAATATACACAAACTTGTGTGGCTAATTATTGGGGGAATAGTCATTATTTACCAATTATCCCCAATCCTATAAGTGAAGAATATATTATTGAAAAAAGACATACTTATCCAGAACATCCTGTATTTGTATCTATAGCAAACTCACTAACTGAAGTCAGAAAGAACCTATATAATTTGTTGTTGGCATTTAGAGAATATAGAAAAGAGTGTGTTGATTCATCATTGTGGCTAATAGGAAAATATGATGAAAAAGAAACTGTCATAAAGCAATGGAAAGAACAAGGGTTATTAGAGGGAGTGACTTTATTGGGATTTCTTGATCATAATGAATTGATTAAAGTTTTGGATAGAGCGAGTGTTTTAGTACATCCTTCATTGGAAGAAACCTTTGGAAATATTTTGATAGAGGGAATGGCCCGTAAATTAGTAGTGGTAGGAGGAGAAAGAGCAGGAGCTGTTCCGTCTGTATTGGGATGTGGCAGATTTGGCTATTTGTGCGATGTAACGCAGCCTATGTCTATTTATGTAACATTACGAAATATAGTAGCCAATTGGACGAATTCGTTAAATGTGGTGGAAGCTGCTACATACAATTTATTAGAAACCTACTGTGATAGAACAGTTGCTTTGAAACACTTATCCCTCTATAAAGAGAGTATAGCGAATAATTATTAGCATGGGCTAATTTGTAATTAATCCAGATATGATTTCTATATTAAACAGAAATATCCATCTCTTTACAATTTGGTTATTTCTAACTTCTGCAACTCCTTTTATAATTTATTCTTGGCCATTCCATCCCCACAAAAAAATAATCATTATTCTTATGGGAATTATGATTGCAACATTGATAAAGGTGAGGAAAGTTCAAATGTACACAAATATTTTATCGATATGTTTTGTTCTCACATTTTATTATTCCACTCTATTTTGTGTATATAATGACGTATCTTATTTAAACTTAGTATTACAAGCCGTATCAATTTTATTGTTATCTATTTATTTAGCTAAATTTGTGGGATATCCAAACTTTGTAAAGTCGTTTATTTATGTGATTATTGCAATGGGGATAGGTGGCTTTATTATATTTTGGTTACACTTACTTGTTGGAATTACCCCGCTATTTAGTGTAAATTATAATGGTCCTTCTAATTCTTATTTTCTTTATTTAACCACAACGAACTCTTATACGAATTGGGGAGATTTGCGTATGTTACGTTATGCTGGTTTTTTTGATGAATCAGGTGCTTTTTCTATGTTCTCCTTTTTTGCTCTTTTGCTAAATAGACTATATCTTAAAAGTAAGAAAACTGAATTAGCATTGGTACTATTTACTGTGTTTTCGCTCTCTTTGGCATATATTGGCTCTTTGTGCTTTTATTATCTATTATTTTATGTAAACAAAAAGAATTTATATAAAATTTTATTGTTATGTGTAGCTGTGATTACATGCTCTTCTATATTGAATGTGTATAAAGATGCGAATCCTATCATAAAGCGATTTTCTGAATTAACTTTTGAAAGATTAGAAAAAAACGAAGATGGGGACTTTAAGGGAAATAGTAGAAAGGAATTACAAGAAAATGATAAACAACTTTTTTTGAAGAATCCGATTTTTGGTGCAGGCTCAGACTCAGTGCGTGGATCTAATGTTTATGCAGTATTGGCTCAATACGGAATATTCGGTTCACTCATACATTATAGTCCTTATATTTTATTGCTCATCTTAATTTTAGGTTCTCCTCCTAATATTAAAAAAGAGGGCATAAAAATATTTCTTCTATTGTTGATTAATTTGTGGCATAGGCCCAATATATCTTCTGTCTTGTCGATGACTATTTCTTTTTGTTTCATTTATTATTACATCTCATATTTCAGAATATCTTTCATGAAGTCTTCTGTGAATTGCTTGAATTGATAACTCTAAGTTTTTTATGAAATTATTATTTGTTTCTTCATTATATCCGGTTATTCTCAAAGAAAAATTAGCTTTGAATTGTAGGCGTGGAGCTACATTGCTTAATCAGGTTGATGGTCTTCAATGGGCAATATTGGAAGGGCTTGTTGAAAACGGAATTGATTTTAAAGTTATATCTTTTCCAGCTTTAGGAACTTACCCTTTACATTTTGACAGATGTTTTGTACCAGCTTCAGACATTGTTTATAAAAGTAGGTATTACGGCACTTCGTTAAAATATTCCGCACTAGTTGTTTATAAAGAGTGGGATATACAAAGACGGTTAGAAAATTATGTAAAGAGGTGGATTAACGAATTGAATGTTTACAATAAAGAACCCTTGGTGGTTTTGGTATATACATCTGTAGCAATGTTTGTGAAACCATTAGTTCAATTGAAACGATTATTCCCGAATCTCTTTATCTGCTGTGTTGTTACTGACTTGATTGATGATGCTATGAATTTTGATTCTAATAGATCTTTTTTTAAACGGATTCAGATAGCACAGGAGAGAAAGTGCCAAAAGAATTTATATAAAAGCATTGATTTTTTCGTGTTATTATCAAAAGCCATGGAGGAAAAAATTCCGGAAGCAGTTGGGAGGAATATTGTGATTGAAGGTATTTTTGGAAAACACGAATTGCCAGAAGCGAAGAATGAAAAAAAAGATGGTAAATTAAAAATTGTGCTTTATGGTGGTACATTGCAGGAATTTTCGGGTATAAAAGAGCTTGTGGATGCTTTTATGTTGCTTAAAGACGAAAATTGCTGTTTAATAATATGTGGCTCAGGATTTTGTGAATCATATATTAAAGAATGCATACAAAAAGATTGCCGCATAGATTATAGGGGAATAATATCTCGTGAAGAACTTCTGCTTTTACAAAGGAAAGCTACATTATTAGTCAATCCACGTAAACCGACTGAAGATATTACACGGTTCTCTTTTCCATCAAAGACAATAGAGTATCTTTCTTCAGGAACACCTATGCTGGGGTATAAGTTGGAAGGGATTCCTGCAGAATACTATAACTATTTTTATACAGTTGATGACCTTACTACACAGGGATTGGCAAATAAACTACAAGAAATTCTTGCATTGTCGGGTGAAGAGAGACGTTTGATGGCAGAAAACGCTAAGGCTTTTATTTTTAATGAAAAAACGGCAAAACATCAAATGGGAAAACTATTAAATTTTCTCAAATTAAGATTAGCATAATATTTTTATGAAACTTCTTCAGGTAAACTCTACCCTAAATTGGGGGAGTACAGGACGTATTGCAGAAGAGATAGGGCAATTAGCTTTGAGTAAGAAATGGGAAAGTTACATAGCCTATGGAAGGCATTGTAATGAAAGTGAATCACAGATGATTAAAATAGGAAATGATTGGACTATCTATAATCATATTTTACAAACTCGATTGTTAGACAATCATGGGCTAGCTTCTCGAAAAGAAACAAAACATTTTATAAAGCAGATTGAAGAAATAAATCCTGATGTTATACATCTTCACAATATCCATGGTTACTATTTGAATTACCCGCTCCTTTTTGATTTTTTGTCTAAGGCTGATATTCCTGTGGTATGGACGCTTCATGATTGTTGGTTGTTTACTGGGCATTGTTCATATTACTCTTGGGCTAAATGTAAACGTTGGCGTACTTTATGTCATGATTGCCCTCAAAAACGGGATTACCCAAGTTCCTGTTTTATAGATCGATCAGAACAAAATTTTCGAGATAAGTTACGTGCCTTTACTTCAGTGAAAAATATGATTTTAGTTCCTGTATCAGAATGGTTGGCGGGTGAGGTACGACAATCTTTTTTGAAAGATTATCCTGTGCGGGTAATTCATAACGGAATAGATATTGGAGTATTCACTCCGATGCAAATCTGCAAATCTGATTTGGGGCTTGAAGATAAGTTTATGATATTGGGGGTTGCAAGTGTGTGGTCACCTCGGAAAGGATTGGCTGATTTTATCAAACTTCGGAAATCTTTGTCAGACGATTTTTGTATTGTGTTGATAGGGTTGGATGAAAAACAAATAAAGGAACTTCCGAATGGAATTATTGGGATAAAGCGTACAAATAATATTCAAGAATTAGCAGGATATTATTCTGTATCAGATGTTTTTTTTAATCCTACTTGGGAGGATAATTTCCCTACTACAAATTTAGAAGCGTTATCTTGTGGTACTCCGGTAATTACATATTGTACGGGCGGTAGCGTGGAGGCAATAGATGATAATACTGGTTTTATAGTAGAACAGGGGGATATTACTTCTGTTATGAACATTGTGAGATTAATAAAAAAATCAGGAAAACAACTATGGTCTTCAGCTTGTCGTGAACGAGCTGCGAAAATATATGACAAGCGAGAAAGATATGCAGAGTATTTGCAGTTGTATGAGAGGTTGATTAACTTATGATTATTATTAATGTCTAAACTTATGATTAAACGATTATTACTTTCCATTATTCTGTTATGGAGCTTTATTCCGCTTGTATTTAGTACATCAAAATTGGAAGACTCCAATTTTGCCTTGTCTTTGGAACTTTCCAGTAAATATATGTGGCGTGGAATTGAATATGGTGATGCACCGGTAGCTTTTCCCATGTTGTCTTATTGTTATAAAGGTTTCAATGCCTTTGCTATGGGAGCTTATGCTTTTAATGGAAGCCATCAAGAAGTAGATTTGGGAGTAAGTTATTTATATAGAGATTTTTGTATTGGGCTTTCTGATTATTATTATCCTTCTTCTGTTGGAGAGAAAGATAGCTATTTTGAATTTAATAATCACTTGACTGGTCATAGCGTTGAAGCATATTTTACTTTTGCTCCTCAAAAAATCCCTTTATGGCTCACTCTGTCAACTTATGTTTATGGTGCAGATAAGAAATTGGATGGCAGTCAGGCCTTTTCTTCTTATGCAGAAGTGGGCTATACATATAATTTTAATGATAACAATGCGCTTTCATTAGCTTTAGGAGTCAATCTAAACAAGAGTTTCTATACAGATTATAAAAAGGAAATTAATGTAGTGAATGTTACATTGAAATATGCAACGAGTTTTAAATTTGGCAATTTCAAGCTTCCCGTAAGTGCTTCCTATATTTTTAATCCATCTAAAGAAAAATCATTCTTTACGTTTTCATTGTATTTCAATTCTTTAACTTGAATCAATTTTAAATCAGATAAAACATCATAAGAATTATGTTTCAGAAAGGAAAAGTTTATACAGCAGGTGTGTTCGATTTGTTTCATGCCGGTCACATGGAGAGCATCATGAAGATATTGGATTGTTTTCCAGAACAAGAATTGCTGATAGGGGTAGCCACTGATAAATACACAAAGTCATTTAAGCGGACGCCGATTCAGAATATGAAAGAACGAATGCACACTATACGTTCTGTATTTGCAACG
>JAEXAJ010000223.1 GCA_023458215.1 Bacteroidota bacterium | reverse complement strand
GTGCAGCACCTACAATTCCGGGAAGGCTGGCGTTGCGGGTTGCCAGTAGACCGTCGCGGTCACGTCTAAAGTAGTCAAAAGATACACCTAGCAGACCATTCCAGGCTTCTGCATCAAAACCGATATTGAAAGTTTTAGCTGAAATCCAAGAGATATTGTTATTTGCTAATCCTTTGGTAGCTGAAGCATTCACGAATTTTCCGTCGAAGATAGCTCCGCCAGGCATTGAGTATGCTGCTCCGCCTACCGGATAGGTATAACCGGTGAGGAACTGATAAGCCAGTGCACCATCGTCCCCCATCTTTCCCCAAGATGCGCGAACTTTGAAGTTATTAATGAATTGCAAGAATGAGTCTTTCCAGAAAGCTTCTTCTGATACACGCCAACCTCCCGATACGGATGGGAACATTACCCAACGAGAGTTTGAGGGGAATTTGGAAGAACCTTCATAGCGAAAAGCAAATTCAAGGAGGTATTTAGAGTTGTAATCGTAAGCAAATCTACCTACCCACGCTTGGTTGGCGCGTTCGTAAAGTGCACCGGCACTCGTACTTTGAGTGAATTGCTGGTTCTCCTCATTGCCGGCAAATACCTGGTCGATAGGAATTGACAGTTCTTTATTTCCTCCAAAGTTGTCTCCTTCGTAGGTAGATTGTTCAAAGAGAATCATAGCATTTACATTATGCCCCTTGAAGTTGCGTGAATAGTTGGCACCCAATTGCCACAGATTATTGTCTTTACCATAGTAAGTACGTCCTACTTTCGACGGATTGTTACGGGTGTAAACTTGGTCGCCACGATATGACTTCCAGGTTTTCTCGAACTGTTTGTTGTCATTCATGATAAAGTCATAGCTATACATCGCTTTCAAGTTCAACCCTTTCACTCCCGGAACTTCATAGGTAACGGTCATGCTGGATTGGAACCATTTGCTTTTATATGATTTGTAACCCACCAAGTCAGGGTCCATCATGGCAACTGGGTTTATTAAAGTAGTGTTAGAGGGTTGAGTATATCTTCCTTCTACTCCATCCTGATAAATGGGGTCCATAGGTTGCATCAACCAAAGTCCGCGTACTATATCGTATGCACCATAATGGGGTGTATTACGTTCGTCCATCAATCCGGAGATATTCAAATCTACTTTCAGGCGGTTAGTGATATTGGCTGATAAATTGCTACGCAATGTGTATTTGTCATAATTCAAGGCATTAGTCTGAATGAAACTTCCCTGAGACTGGTAGCCTATACTTGCGTAGTAGCTTACCTTATCTGTTCCTCCTGAAATACTTAATGTATGTTGGGTTTGAGGAGCTGTGTTGCGTATAACTGCATCCCGCCAGTTTGTAGTTTCGGCATTAGCAATCTGCTCGTCACTCCATCCGGCACCACCACCATCTACATTGTGACGACTTCTCTCATTAGACAAAGTCATCCATTCTGCCGAAGTAACCAAGTCCGGGAAATTAGAAGGCTTTTGCCAACTATAACTACCTGTGTAGCTGATCTCAGCTTTACCTTTGGCACCTTTCTTTGTCGTAATAAGCACTACGCCGTTTGCTGCACGAACACCATAGATGGAAGCCGAAGCATCTTTCAATACAGAGATACTTTCTACATCTTCCGGATCGATACGTGCCATGTTGTCACGAGGGATACCATCAATGATAACCAGCGGAGTACCCAGGCCACGAATATCCATGACCGAACCGAATGCACCCGGCTCACTGGAGTTTTGGACAACGCGTAAACCAGCAATCTTTCCTGTCAATGAGTTCTGGAGGTTCTCGTTCTTGGTAGTCACGATATCTTTTGATGTTACGGCAGCAACAGCACCCGTCAGGGTTTGTTTCTTTTGAACACCATATCCTACTACAACCAGTTCGTCCAGTAATACATCGTCACTTTTTAATATAACGTTGTATACCTTCTTGTTTTTGTTGACGGTGATCGTTTGTGTAGTATATCCAATGTAACTGATCTTTAGTACTGAATTGTTTTTTACAACCAGTGAAAACTTTCCGTCCATGTCGGTCACACATCCTTGCTGTGTTTTTGTGTTGATTACAGATGCACCAATCACAGACTCGGTGCCGTCTGTCACTGTACCCGACACCGTGAAGGAGTCATCTTGTGCATGTAGCGATAGAGTCATGAGTGACATCACTACACACATCCAAACCTTGAAAAGGCTTTGTACTGTAACTTTTTTCATACGCATTTTAATTTAATTGGTTTTGATTCTTACTCATAATTTATAGTTTTGTTATTGGATTGTTCTATTCCTTTGTTTCGACTTTTAGTTGGATGTACTCGTATGGCTTCATCCAGAAAGATTGGTCGTTGAACGATGCTATAGGTGTTTGTTTGTTGTCGCATGTGCTGATACGCTTTGCTTTCATGGTACCCCATACAAAAGACGAGTTTACACTTTGGTTACCCATGTTATGCAAACTGATGATGTATCCTTTTCCGTCATCCGAAGGCTTGATGCTTGATACGGCAATCCGGTTGCGTCCTTTCAGACGGAAGAGTTGCCCGGTTGGCTGCGGTGTGTTGCTTCGTACGGCGACCAATTCCGATTCGCGCTCGGCACCCCGTTGTTTCAGTTTCAAGTCAACCGGATCAGAGGGTTGCAAGGAGTAACGGAATACGGCAATACCATCTTGCGATGCTTTGTAGTTCGTACGCCAGGTGTTAGTCATCACCCATGAATAGATTACGGGAGATATCCGTGCTGATTGCATCCAACCATATCCGTGGCGGGGATTCAGACGATAATCCAATCCGGTAGGAGTGCCTAGTTCTACAAAAGGAGCATCTATGGTAGTCAGGCAGATGGCATGTTCCAAGTCGCCTACTGCAATGCCGTTTTGCAAGGAGTAGTAGTTCTTGTTGACGCCTTCCAGTTGTTCACGCTCGGGATGGATTTCGCTCATGGCTAGGTCCATGGTAATCTCGGGTTGCTCTATGCTGAAAGGAAATACAAAGCGCACATTCTCAGGTTCCAGGATATCTTGCTTATCCAATGTGTTGCAGAGGTCTACGCGGTTTATTCCTTTATAAATAGTGACATCCCTCCAAAGAAGATTACAGCCCGGAGCTTTCGATTCAATACGCAAGGTAGCGGCTACAGGTCCGTCATCGAGCAAAACAATTCTATCGATATGTGGAATACCCTGTGGGTTGGCATTCAGTCGCCCGGCATAGAGATAATCGTTCAGCCCATTGCCTGACGCATATTCAAAAGGATTGTTTTGGGTTTTCAATGAGCGGATGGTCCCTTTTATCGAATCTATTTCGACTTGTACCAGTCCATTGTCCAGTTTGTTTTTTGCAGTACACAGGGAAGAAAAACTGTTGTCGGCACTCTTTTGCTTCAAAGGTACGATTTGATAAACAACTGAAGACAGTGCCGGTACTTCTTCTGCAATGAATATCCAGCGACCATCGTGTAGACGTTGGGTTTCCACTTTATCACCGGATGAATTGAGAATCGCTTTGCCGGTCAGGTCGATTGTCGTATCGAGAGTCACTACATCGGAACGTGTCCACAGATTGGTGTTCAGGATGTGAATGTAGCTGCCATCGTTTGCTGTCAGCGATTTCAAAGCATCATTATATAAAGTACGTGACTGTATGTTCGCGTTGTCTGCATACATCTTCTTTCCGGCCCATAAGTCTTTGGTGAACTGTGAGTGTGGTTGCGGGCCGCTAGCCGACGCTCCCCAAGTATGCTCGGAGAAAAGAAGTACATTCTTCCAGGCTTCGGCAAACTTATCTGCCGGGAAAGGCTGATTGGCAGCAAGCATGCTCCATAAAACTTCTGTTTGCGCCAGTCGGGCGGCAGAGTTGCGGTTCATGGCTGTCTCACGTGCGGTAGATGCAGCTCCGTCTTCCCAAGTCGGGGTCATGTCGCCGCCGTAAGTGGGCAATTCGTGTCCGTAACGAGCCTCGAAGTCTGTAAAGAACTCCTTGGCTGTAGCAATGCGGAATTGTGGGGAATCGTAACGTTCGTTCCATTTGCGGATAACATCGGGCATGGATACATCGGGTGGCCCGTTATCTCCGTGAACCGTATAGCGCAGATAGCAGGTGTTATAAGGAAACTCATCGGTTTCAAGTTCGGCCAGATAGCTCCAGATCGGTTCTAACCCACATACTCCGATGCGGTTTGCCAGCCAACCGTGAAACCAGGAATAACCACGTCCGGCTTGCCATACAAGTACCTTGTCTGCACCCGATTGCGACTGCCAATAGAAAGGACGGTCACCCCATTTAATATGTAAGGCGGCGGCACGGTCGTTACCTATTTTGCCATAGAAGGGAACGTAGTTGGGACCGGGAGAGAAATACTTCACTCCATTTTTTGCCATAGAAGTAGCTAGTCCCCATACTTGACCGGGAACATCACTCATCATGGCTGTATTCAGTTCGACGCCCAGTTCCTTGCTGATACGGTGTCCGTCGTCAAAGATGTGCATCAACTCTTCCTGGCGACTGATACCTGTAAGGATGCTGCCGAGCCCCATGTCTACGTTGATAGTCCCGTTGCGGATAGCTTTTATCAGTCGGGCAGCTTTTTCTGTTCCGGCGTATTTATCGAGATAGGCTGTGATGGCCCAGGTAGCTTCTGTATTCCAGCGATAGCGTGCACCGTCGGGATAGTTCTGGGTGCGTTCGGCCAAATCGAGCGCACGCTCCAATATGCGCCATTGGAGTTTCATTACATCGTCTTGCCGATGGGTATATCCAATGTCGAGGTGGGAGTGTGGAAAGAAACATACGGTCCATTTGCGGGCTCCGGGTACTTGGCACTTATGCTCGGCAGTACCTTGCCGACTGTTAATTTTTACTTTCAGTGAAGCAGTCTCTTCCATGTATCCGGCTGGGAAGCATCCGGCATACTCTTCTGTTCCGATAGCAGATGCAGGTAATTTTTCCTTCCAGGTTTTATCTCCAAGTTGCAAGGTAATTTCTGCACCTGTATAAATAGGGGTATTGAATCGTAACAAGTATTCCCTTTTAGGTCCATCGGGGCTTTTCAAGTAACCTTGCCCGGCTGAAAACGAAAATTCTTTCAGTGGTGACAGAGTGGAGGTCGGCACGGATTCTTTGCGATAGAAGCGTATTTCGCTTAAACCGTAATAATCTATATTCTGTTGCAGATCGGCCGCTTCCTGCAATACGATAGGATTCTTGCGATCGTAATGGTTACCCTCGCCGTCGGCTGCTGCTGTCAGGCAGATGTAGCGCGCTTGCAATCCGGGTGTTTCTAAAGTGAAGTCGGCAGCTTCAGGATTACGCCCTATTGATTCGGGGATTATGTGATAGGGAAGTTGCTTGTTTTTTAGCAAGTTCCATACTTTTCCATCTGCTGAGTATTCTATATAGACTTTGTTCAAACCACGGCGAGTGTGTTCGCTTTGGTTATGATTCCATATCTGTATAAGGTCTATTGGCTGGTTATTCTTACTTAGATCGCACGCAAACCATACGATACCTTTTTGGGTGTGTTTGTTGTACTGAACCTGACTTTTAGAAACTTTCGATACCCACATGCCGTTACCTAAATTGTGTGCATTGTGTTTTCGACCTAGCATGCCGTCTCCATTGACGACGCTTTGTGTGGAGCCAACGTTCAATTCGCTGCTGGCTGAAGCTTTAATATTGTCGGGAGAAATCTGTTTGAATACAGATGTGTGTTGAGCATGACTGGCAGTAGCCATGAGCATTGATAATAATATAACAGCGACTTTCTTCATCCTGTTTTTGTATTAGATGGTTTTAATGTTTCAAAGTAGATATATTTGTTTTATACATACTCTTATATGTTCATACATATATCGGTGGCAAATATATTAATTATATATTTAGTTCACAATAAAAATATTAATTATTTTATTATAAGCAATTGATTTAAATAATAAAGATAAGATTTTATAAAAGTTCTTACTGGCTGGTTAGCTCAGGTATAACTTCTGTGTATTGTTATTAAAATATTGAATTATAGGGTGTTGGTGTAGATGTTGCTTATGGGTGTTATATGTTTAATTTCGAGAAATAACTTTTGTAGACAATGTGGATATTGAACAGTATAATGTTACTATAATGTTTCTACATTGCTTTTTCTTTGTTGGTACATTGTTTGTCCGCCGTCTATTTGAAAAGCACTCTTTGTGTTTTATCACCAAAATACCTGTAGTTTATCTGCAAGACATCAGCTTTCCTTTGCTTTGATACCTGATGTCTATCATCTTTAGACTTGCAGTTTTTATATGCGCACATTTGTGACGAAGCATTTTCATGAATGTGAAGAATCAGATTCTCTACTGTGAAGATCGTGTACCACGTTCGTGCGCATCGCTCATGCATCATTCTTTTGCACAAGGAATATACGTAGTTTGCGTAAGGAACACCTATGGTTTGCATATTGGATGCCTGTAGTTTTACCTCTAAACATGCGAAAGGGAAAAGTGCGACGAGTGCAAGTGAATTTTGCTTGCACTTATTTCTATACTTGCTGCCACCACTGTTTTTGCACTGACTATCAATCGGCTACAGCGATTAGTGTAAGCGTGTAGGTAAAAATAGTATTAAACTCTGTGTAGGCCTTGAGTTCAAGTTATAAATGCAGTTTCGTGAAAAAAAACTACTAAACAAAAACATATCTGCTCCGTGCCTGCTCCGTAAAAAGGTATCTTTATAGGAAGTAAGTACGGAGCAGATATGGCTCAGATATAATTTTTGAGGGATATTTTACTTTTGAGTCTTGACTACCTTAATGCCAAATGCACAGTAGGTAAGGTAGAGAACGCAAAGCAGTGTTACAGCTACGCCTCCTAATATACCTACAGTACCTATAGCCAGCCCGATAGCCGGAGTAACTACTCCGCCACCTGCAACGGCTGTAATCATCAGGCCGGAAATTTGATTGGCTTTCTCGGGACGTGCTTGCAGGGCCATTGAGTAGATAA
>JAEXAJ010000222.1 GCA_023458215.1 Bacteroidota bacterium | reverse complement strand
TTTTTATATGGATATGAGCTAAATGTGATAAAGTGATTGGGTGATAAAGTGATAGTGGGATAACACTCTGTGGCACATAGCGCAGCTACCTTATCACCTTATCACTTTATTACCCTATCACCATTTTGCTTCCTTTCTTTCGCGGAATGCACAAAAAGTCATTAATTAAGGTATAACTAAAGAAGTTGAGCACTTGCGGAGCTTAAATTGATTTTTAAATATTTTTAGAACAATATGACGTTGAATAGTCTTACTTTTGTCTGCGAAATGAGATAATGATGAAAACTAAGAACATACGTAATGTAGATATATCTTTGATGCAACATTTGCCGATGATTGATTTTATCGGCAATGATTTTGCTATTTTTGACGACATCAAAGATATGCCTTCATCTCATTATCCCACTCGTCTGAATGCTGCATGCTTCATGGTTTGCTTGAAAGGGTGGTGTAAGATGAATATCAATCTGAAGGAGTATAAATTGTCCGAATGCATGATGGGTATTGTGCTTCCCGACCAAATCATACAGCATGAAGATTGTTCAGAAGATTTTTCCGGGCTCTTTATTGCTATTTCCAGAGGGTTTGTAGAGGGAGTGCTGCCCACGATGCAGCAATTGTTTCCGTTGTTCTTTATGATAAAAGAGCGTCCTTGTGTGCATCTTAAATCCGAAGATTTAGAATCCTTCAGGGAATATCATTCTTTTTTGTGGAGTAAAGTGAAATTGAAAGACAACCCTTTCCGGACTGAAATAACACAAGGGCTGTTGCTGGCATTATTTTATGAGATATTTAATATATATCAGGGTAATAATGTGCAGGAACGCGTACCTAAAAGCCGTAAAGAGGACTTGTTCGAACGCTTCCTTCGTCTCATTTACGAGTCCTATAAGGAAGAACGTAGCGTGTCTTATTATGCCGACAAAATGTTTCTCACTGCCAAGCATTTATCTACTGTAGTGAAAGAAGTCAGTGGCAAAACTGCCGGAGAATGGATAGATGACTTGGTTATTTTGGAAGCAAAGGCACTACTGAAATCTTCTGAATTGAGTATTCAGGAAATAGCTGATGAATTGCACTTCGCCAATCAGTCTTTCTTTGGCAAATACTTCAAGCATCATACAGGTGTTGCTCCAAAAGAATATCGCAAACAATAGGGCGAAGGTGTCCGAATAATGTTTATTTTTGCAAGTATATATCCCTATCCCCAAAAATGAACTATCATGGAAAAAAGAGAAATTGACCTAACCATCTCTTGTTATGGAAAGGTGAAAGGCGTAAAGTATGACGTTGTCATCCTGCCTTGGGGAGCTACAGAGCCCCATAACTTGCACTTACCTTATCTGACCGACTGTATTTTGCCACACGATATTGCGGTAGATGCTGCCGAATTGACACTGCAAAACTCCGGTGTCCGTTGCATGGTAATGCCGCCGGTGCCGTTTGGTGCTCATAATCCGGGTCAACGTGAACTGCCGTTTTGTATTCATACCCGGTATGCTACACAGCAAGCTATTCTGGAAGATATCGTCGGTTCCTTGAATACGCAAGGCATCCGGAAATTGATTATCATCAGCGGTCATGGCGGTAATAATTTCAAAGGCATGATTCGTGATCTTGCGTTTACCTATCCCGATTTCCTGATTCTTGTTACCGACTGGTTTAGCATTGTTTCTCCCAAAGGCTATTTTGAAGCAGAAATAGACGATCATGCCGGTGAATCGGAAACTTCCGTTATGATGCATTATCATCCCGAATTAGTCAATCTGGCCGAGGCAGGCGATGGTGATTCAAAACCTTTTGCTATTCCCTCCCTGAACGAGAAAGTGGCTTGGACTCCTCGGCATTGGGACAAAGCAACCGTGGACACCGGGGTGGGGAATCCCAAGAAAGCATCTGCCGAGAAAGGGGCGCGATATGTAAAAGCAGTCGTAGAAAAGCTGGCTAAGCTTTTTGCTGAAGTGGCGCAGCATGATCTGTACGGATCGTAAACCCTGAAATGATAAAAGGCAATATCCACCTCAGATATTGCCTTTTATTTTTAATATACCCTAAAAACTAATCTCTTACTCTTATAAAAACTATTTTACCCTATTGTTTCTTAATGTTGGTGCAAATTTAGAGAGTTCCTGTGAGTTATGATTTGACATAAGTCAAAAACAGAATTGCCGTTGAAAAATACTATTCATTTCTGAAGATATTCCACATACTTCTTTTTTTTATTCTACGGGGTTCCGGGGCTCCTTTGTAGATATCCTCGTACGTCAGCTTATTATGTATCATATAATAAATCTCTCCCCAGTCGGGTAGTCCGCCCAGGTTGCGGTCATCTATAAAGATGTCGGCTTTGATTTTACGGGAAAATCCGGTATGAGTTACATCTTCTTCCGGATAATCCCGGTTGACGGCGTAGAATTCCACCCCCCGTTCTTTGCACCAGTCTATGGCTTCTTGAAGTAAATCTCCTTCGCGCACGGTCCAAAGTATGAGCCGGTGCTGTTCGTTTATCAGCATCTTCAAGGCTTGGATGGCAAAAGGGATTTCTGCTCCTATTTTAGGATAACGATGAGTGACGATGGTGCCGTCAAAATCAATGGCTATGGTCATATTGGGAAAAGGGATTATTGATTGTCGGGTATGTAAATAATCATTGCGTTGCTACCGGTCTTGTTTTCATAGCCCATTGATTCGGGGGTAGCTGAATTTATTCTTTCGGGTACGATATGGTATCTGTTTATTAACAAACTTCTGATAGCTTCGGTACGTTTACTACGCAGGTTTTCTTCCGCATCCTTGTCCTTAAGATCATTACTGAAAGCAACAATCTTGATGGATGCAGGGTTGTCTTTCATCCATTCTCCGATGCTTTCAATCTTGCCGGCTTGTTCAGGACTGATAAAGGAACTGAATTCATCGAAGTAGATGTCGATAGAAATCTTCTCCTTCTGTTTGGGTTCGATAACCAGGTTCTTTTCCTGCTTCACTTTCTGCTTCGTTTGGTATTCTTCCTTTAATATCTCAATCTCTTTCAGCATCAGATTGATCTTGCTCTTTATCTCCTCTGCGTCTTGACTGCTGATGGCAGAACCATCCGCTTTGCGCTGTGAGCGTTGCACCTTGTACTTGTCTTTAAAACTATAAGACATACCGAGAGCAAAGTTGGTCTGTAGGTACATATTATCTTTATTCTTCTCGCTATAATATTTAGGAAGGATGGATAGGGAAGGCTCGATAAAGAAACTGAGTTTCCTGTTGATGTTGTAAGATGCCTGAATGGCAAATGTTCCTCCGATGGCATTGATATCTTTATATTTCATGTCCAACCGGTCTGTATTCATAAAGTTGAAGTTGGCTCCTATGATAGCTGCCAGATTGAAAGGGCGGAATCCGTTGTTACCAACGAGTGTCACCATATAGTCCAGCCCTACGCCGTATTGTTCGGCTTCCTGAGTGTCTATGCGATTCTTTCCCGCAAACAAGTTCACACGTATCGCCGAGAAGCGGTCCAGATGAATACCTCCACCTATTTTCCCGCCCAAATACATATTGCCGGTTGTCTTGGTGAGCCACTCACCGTTCAAGCTTCCGGTGACAAACCAATTGTATTTCTCATAAAGCTTTTTGCTGTTTTCTTCCTGTGCAACGAGGCTACCGGTGCACAGAAGTGCCATGGCAAGCACAATATATCTCAAAGTTTGTTTCATTGTCTTATCTTTTTGTTAAATCAACACTATATTGATGGACGCTATCTGCTCATTATTCTTTGCTCCTCCCGACACGATGATCGAAGTGATGTAGAATTTATCTCCGGGCTGTAGCTGGCCGATCATTCTTCGTTGTTCGTCAGAGAATGCGTTACCTTGGTTCTTCAAAGTAACCACCTTGTCGCTTCCCGATTTAATGAAGACGGTTTCAAAAGACTGAATGCGATAGGCTATCTGAGGACCTTCGGTAGCTTTGGCAACTAGTTCGGTCATCGCTTGCACTTTGCTCTTGCTCAGAGGTACGTTACCTTTGTATAATTGCTGCTTTCCCTGCTCATTGTAAACTACATAGGGTACCGGATCGGGCAACTCCTTCACTATATAATCATAGTGTGACAATACTTCATTACCCTTAGTGGCAATGATACCGGCACTTTGGACGTTCTTATCGGGCAGTGCCCAATACTGTCCGTTACGTTCTATAATTTGCCCGCCTTTCATAGATATCTTCAAATCATGTCCGGCAACACCGATACTGATAAAGTTCAGCTTGTTCTCATATCCTTTGTACAAGATGGATGCTGATTCCGGACTGACTTGTACCATTGGAGTATGAATGGTTCCATTGGCTAATACATCCACCGGGTTGCCATTAATATAGATTTGGTTTTCGTCGATGAGAGGAGTTTCGGGTTGTGATTCGGGAAGCTCGCCTTTCTTATTGGCTAGGGCTAGCAATACTTCCTTCTCATAGGTCAGCACTTCTTCTTCCAGTTTGTTGAGAATAGCGATTCCGGCATTGGCGGTGAGATGTGCAAAGGTTTCATTCTCCCAAGATGTATTATCTCTTTTAGGGTTGATATCGAGGTAACTGCTCAGTAAGTCCAGTTGTTTCTCATTACTGATAAACAGGTTCATCTGCTTTTTGTAAGTCTCGATGTAGACCTTGAGCATTTTGCCTTGCCCGAAGTTTAGCATGACATTCGGTGTAGCATCCATATTATCCCGGTTCAGTAACTTACCGTTTTCATATTTATTGCGGTCTGCTGTCTGAGCTATTTTTACTTTCAGTCGGTTCAGTTCCCGCTGCATGGTTTCAGTCTTCTCTCTCACTTGTAGGGTAATCGTTTCCAGTTCCGGTTTATCCTTTGCAAGATTTTCCCCCAGATTTGCATTGTACGTTTGCAAAAAGGATATTTGGGGTTGGTAATCTTTGCTGAATAAGTCATACCCTTCCAGTGCATCTTGAGAAACATTGATACCTAGCATGGAAATGAGAACGATGTAAATCAGATTGATCATTTTCTGCCTTGGCGGCATTACATACTTTGGCATAGTGGTAGTTTACTTATCGGTTTTGACGTTGAGTGCATCCAACATTTGTTTGTATTGCTTGTTGAGCAATTCGATGTATGCGGCCATTTGCTGAATACCTTGTTGTAAGTCCGCTTGCTGCATGTTATTCAACAATTCAATTTGCTTGTTGGCTTGTTTCAGCTGTATCTCATAAGCCTCGCTGAGTTTCTTGATATTCTCTTCCAGCTTTGCAATTTCCATTTTACTTGTTTCGCTTGCCATTTGGTTGACGCCCGAAAGGTTTATGTTGGTGGCAGCTACTTGCGGATCTGTATTGGCTGTTTTGCTGTTTAGTATAGGGAACACTCTTTCCCATTTATACTCTCTGGAAGGTTCGTCGAAACCTGAAATAAAGAATATTAATATTTCGGTGATAAGTCCTACCATTAAAAAAGTGTTGCTGTATGGCAGGTAAGCTATTTTAGCTACGGCACCCAGAATAACGAGGCATGCTCCCCAACAATAACAAAAGTTATAGAAGCGCTTGCCGGTACGGCTTGATAAGAAACTTTGTAATGTCATGATCTGTTGTTATTTATAGAGTTAACTTCTTATAGGATATAATTTATTCTTCCATTTGCGCTTTCATGTAGAGCTTCTTGGCGAATCTCATATCATGTGTTACCATGATTTTCACCAATTCAGGAAAGCTGGTTTTAGTAGGGTTCCATCCTAGTAGAGTTCTTGCCTTAGTTGGGTCGCCTAATAGCTGTTCTACTTCGCATGGACGGAAGTACTTGGGATCGACTTCGACAAGAATCCGGCCTGTTTTCGTATCAATGCCTTTTTCATCGACTCCTTCTCCTTCCCAGCGCAAATCAATTCCAACTTCATTGAATGCCAGCGTTGCAAACTCTCTTACTGTATGCATTTCGCCGGTAGCAATAACAAAGTCTTCCGGAGTATCGTGTTGTAGAATCATCCACATACATTCCACATAATCCTTCGCATATCCCCAGTCACGGAGCGAATCTAAATTACCAAGATACAATTTATCTTGAAAACCTTGGGCGATGCGTGCCACAGCGAGTGTAATCTTTCGGGTTACGAAAGTTTCTCCACGCCTTTCACTCTCGTGGTTGAAGAGGATACCGTTCACGGCAAACATATCATAGCTTTCCCGATAGTTTTTGGTAATCCAGAAGCCGTATTGTTTGGCCACTCCGTAGGGACTGCGCGGATAGAAAGGAGTCGTTTCTTTTTGTGGCACCTCCTGTACTTTGCCATAGAGTTCCGAAGTAGAGGCCTGATATATACGTGTTTTCTTCTCAAGTCCCAAGATTCTTACCGCTTCGAGCATGCGTAGTGTACCTACCGCATCTGCTTCAGCGGTATATTCGGGTACATCGAAGCTTACTTTAACATGACTCTGTGCGGCAAGATTGTAAATTTCGTCCGGTTGTACCTGTTGGATGATGCGGATGAGCGAGCTACTGTCGGTCATGTCACCATAATGCAGATTCACAAGGCGGCTTTTCTTCATATCGCGCACCCATTCGTCCAAATACAGATGCTCTATTCGTGCTGTATTGAAAGATGAGGAACGGCGTAGAATACCGTGTACTTCGTATCCTTTTTCAATAAGGAATTCTGCTAAAAATGAACCGTCTTGACCTGTTATGCCTGAGATTAATGCTACTTTCTTCATAATATGTTTTAATGTTTGTTTGATTAATTGATAATTAATTTTGGGTACCTGTACCTCCACCTGAATGTTGACTGCTAGGTCCGTTGGTATATTCTTCTTTATGACCTTCATAACTTTTCAGTTTAATAGAGATATCTTTGTTTTGTCCGTTTACCATCACTTTGAATGTATAAGTTTTCGTCCGGCTCATACATTTGCTTCCATAGTATAATACGTGGTTTCCGCTAAGGCTTGCAGTCAGATCTTTCTCTATTTCATAAGAACCGCTCTTGCTGCCTTCTTCATCTTCGATATATTTGCCGATTTCTGTGGCTAAAGCTTCAGATGCACCTGCATCTTTTAGAGCTTTGGCGGGAGTGGTTATATAGTCCCATCCGCTTTTTATCTTAACTTTCAACGCGATGTTTGTTAAAGCACTATAGTTATTGTTTTCCACTTTCAGGACTCCGTTCTTGCCATTTACTGAGTTGTAGCCATCTGCTATAATATTGTCAGCTTGTTTAGTGAACTTCACTCTAAGGAAATATTTCCCGGCAATGATTTCACCTTTGGGAATCGTGATGATATAATGGTTGTTGTCAAAGTTTACATTAGGAGAGGCGGCTCTGGTTACCGGTAAGTCCTTGGACTCCACTATCATGTTGTTAGTATTGAAATAACCTTGATTAGCTTGCGGACTTGGGTTAGGTATTGATATCTTGATATCCTTAGTCGCTTTGGCATCGGCCGGGCTGGTTTTTATGGCGATGTTGTTATTGGATGCTTGTATCTGTTGGAGCTGAGTCGAAGTTGCCGGACTGGCTACACGAGCTTCTTCAAAAGCTACAGCTGCAATTTTAGTGTTTTCACCTGCTCCATCAGCCGGAATGCCTATAATGCCGGCTATCTCTTCATTAATACTTTCCAGTTTTGGAACTTCTATGGTAGCGCCATTGGCAGTATACAGCGGACCAAAAACCAAAGCTTTGGCTAACTTGACATGGATGGTTGTCAGACTGCGATTTGTAGCATTTGAAGAAATATTAGCCGTCGTTTCAAAAGTTTCAAAACCATCTGCCGTAAATGTCAGTTTGTATGTTTTCGCTTCGGGTACTGTTAATGAATATACACCACTTGCATTGGTCGTTGTCTTAATATCATCAGATATTGTCACCGTAGCATTGGATATCAATCCTGTAGAACTTTTTACAGTACCTACAATGTAATATTCTGATTTGGTTTTCAGCGGATCTTCTACAATTTCGTTTTCTTTATCATCACCGCCAATGGCACATCCGGACATGCCAAAGGTCATGGCTATTAATAATAAACCTTCCAAAAACAAACTTCTCTTTTTCATAAACTTTGTCATTTAATAATACTGATTTGCTTTAATATGTCTTTATTTTAATTTCGGGTATTCTTTTCTGTTTCCTTGATAAGGAAATAGCGGATATAGTCAGGTTGATAGAAATTGCTGCTGCGGTTTTCGTCAGGACTTACGTTGTAGCTTTTACCCATCTGTTCATCTATATACTTACCATGAGCTACCATGCTGTATGCCCATGCAAAGTAGTCGGCGGGTTTAATTCTGACAAATCCTTTCCGGCTCCATTTCTTTCCCGGTAGGGGGATGGCAAAATGGAAGCCTCCATTAATTTCGCCATCTGTATAGATACCATACAGGCCTATGGCATATTCACCAAAGTGCCGTGTACAATCACCTCTCAGTCCGTAATCTCCGTATATATACCGGCTTGCTTTCAAGTCGAATTGCAGGTTGGTGCTGGGTTCGTAGACCGATGCTGATACGGAAGCATTGATGCGTTGCTTTCTACCGATATACCACCCCTCATTCGATGTAACTGTTGAGAATCCGGTTGATCCGACCAAAGCACCTAATTCCAATCGTCCGTTGTTATTGCGGTATTTCATTTCGAGTTGGGCGCCTATACGGTTGTTGGTGAAGTTTCCTAGAGTCAGCTTTCCGAAGAGATTATGTTTGAGTCGTATATCTTGTGATAAAGCTATTACACCGGGTCTTATCCGTTTCATTTCTCCGCCCAGATTGGTGGCGATAGGTAGAATGACTTGTGCGGTTAGTCTGCCTCCCTTCCATAGTTCCATTTCTATGGCGGGATCAAGATTTATGGCATACGTATATAGCTCATCAAATGTATTGTTTTCCAAAAATAAATCAGGATAAACAACTAAGTCCACCTTCCAGGCTGAAGATGCTACTTCCTTGCCGGCGTTTTTCAATGCATCCATAGCTTGGTCTGTGTTTATGCTGATTCCCATTTGTTGATATACTTGTTTCAATGAGACTTTTTTTTGTTGGTAAGCTTGAAGTAGCGTATCCGGTAGGCTGATACATAGTCTGGGTATTTGGTTCACCAGCACAACCAGTTCCAAATTACTTTGTATATTACTTTTTAAACAAGCATCTATGGCTTTTGCTACGCCGTTATAGGTACTTCTATAAACATTGTTTTCAAAACTTACGGTCGTCATGTCCGGACTTTGAGCACATCGGATATTTTCCATCCCGATGGATTTCAATTCTTCTGCTACTTGTGCATGGATTGTTGATAGAATACAACAACATAGCCCAAATGATAAATACCGTAAGTAAGACGTAATCTTGAGAGATGAATTAAACTTCATTCTGCTTAAATCATTAGTCATAAATCATTATTCTCAGTGTATGAGTCTGCATTCATATCGTATTCCTCCTGATATGCAGTTGAACTCCCGTGTAAACACATGTATAGAGAGATGTTTCCATATTCTTGCGGCAGCTCCTACATTGAAGCCATCCGAATCATATTCTGCCATGAAAGCTACTTCCCTGCACAAAGCAGGGGAGTAGCTTATTCCTCCGAATGGTCCTTTTTGCACACTATGGTTATTCATTGGAATGTAATATCCGGCAGACAATGCCAGACGGTCACCTTGAGTAATGGAAAAACTTTTGGTCAGTACACCGTAAACTGTGGAAAAGTAATTGGTTCCTTGATCTTTAAAAGGATCGTTCGTTCCTATTACTACTGATGGAAGATATTTTCCCTCTTTCAAAGGACGTATTCGAGCTGACATAGACCGGTCTTGTTGAAAATAACCTTTCTTGCCGTCATACCGGGTCGTTTTTAATAATGTACATCGATAACTCAATTCCAGGATAGATAGAAAGGTTACGTTTACGAAGTAATTTCCTGTATTGAAGTTAAACGGTGTCATGCCATTGGGAAGATAGTTTCCTCCACCCATAAAAGTTCCGGTTTCTTGCATGTCTGCTGTCGGAATATTCAGTAATCCGGTATTTCCCATTGAGTATTGGGCATGCAGTTGGGAGGAGCAACCTAGCAAAAATAAGATTGCACTCCATTTTCTTAGCCTCATGCTAATTTTTCTTTTAGAATATTCCACAAAAAGAGTGTATTTCCAATGATATATCTCCGCCACATCCTTTTCGGTTCTTTTATCAATCTGAAGAGCCATTCTAGTCCATGCTCCTGCCACCATTGAGGAGCACGTTGAATGTTTTCGGCAAAGAAGTCGAAAACTGCACCTATAGTACCAATCGGCCCATTTACCTCCAAGTCTTTTAGATGAGCATAAGCCCATTTCTCTTGTTTAGGAGCGGTCATGCCGATCCATAGTAAATCAGGGTTTGTACGATTCACTGCATTAATCATCAGCGCATTGTCTTCTTCTGTAAATTCTTGTTTGTAGGGTGGAGAGTATGTTTCCACCTTAATGTTGGGATATAGCCTTACCGCTTTTATCTTTATTTTTCGCAGAGTGTCTTCACTGCTGCCTAAGAAGAAGCAAGTTCCTCCTTTTTGGTTCAATCTATTCATTTCATATAGAAACAAGTCCCAACCGGCTATTCGTTCTATTTTCCTATGATTCAAGAATCTTAGGGCCAATACAATGCTTGCACCATCCGGGATCAACACGTCACCTTGTTGTAAGGCTTCTGCAAAGACCGGATCTTTCAAAGCGGTATTATACGAGTGCGCATTAATTGTATTGATTAGTAATTTACCCACCGGTAATGAATCAAGCTCACTTCTATATCCAAGAAGCGAAATCGTTTTTAGCTTAAACATGTATAGAAAGATTTTTCATTCCCGCAGAGTACACTCCGCTATTGCTTGTCACAAGGATAGGTGTTTTGGAACAAGCAATTGTAGTATATGTGAAATTCGCGGTAAATGTAAATATTATGTGTATAATAAACAAGAACTTTCTGAAAAATAAGTTTCTTATTGTGCAAATTCTTTGATTCTTTGCTCCTCCTTCAAACTGCAAATCAACAAAGCTCCATTTTTCTCAGCAATAATATAGTTTTCAAGTCCTTCTACCACTACTTTTTTCTCTTCAGCGGTGTGGACAATACAATTCTGGCAATTATAGAGTTTGATATTGGTTCCCACGCTTGCATTACCTGCGGCATCGTGTGGTAACAAAGTTTGTAGTGATCCCCAGCTTCCTAGGTCACTCCATCCGAATTCAGCCGGCAAAGTGTAAATACTTTCCGCTTTCTCCATCACGGCATAGTCAATTGAAATCTTTTCGCAGGTAGGGAAAAGCTTCTTTAATGAATGCATCTCCCACGGTGTATTGAAGTCCTTTTCTAACTCGTCCATGATGGTAGCCAGCCGGGGCGTGAACTTTTGTAATGCTTCTGTTATAGTATCTATATTCCACACAAAAATGCCGGCATTCCAATAGTAATTTCCATGTGTCACATATTCCTCGGCTGTTTTTATATCAGGTTTCTCTTTGAAGGCTTTTACTTGCCGGATTTCTGCTTTTTTCTTGCTCTCTTCTGCGTGAATATAGCCATAACCTGTTTCCGGACGATTGGGCTTGATGCCGATTGTCACTATAGAGTTATGAGTGGCAGTAAAGCTTAATGCTTCTTTTATTACTCGTTGAAACTCTGTGGTGTCGATAACTAATGCATCCGATGGAGTTACTACAATATTAGCTTTCGGATGACCATGTTTAATTTTCCAGCAAGCGTATGCAATGCAGGGAGCTGTATTTCGGGGTTCCGGTTCTGTTAGAATATTATTTTCGGGAAGGCTAGGCAATTGTTGCTTTACGATTTCTTTATACTTTTCGCTGGTTACTACCCAAATATTTTTTGAGTCGCAAAGTGAAGAGAAACGTTCTGCGGTAAGTTGTATCAAAGATTTCCCGCATCCCATGATGTCTATAAATTGTTTTGGATAGTCGGGGGTGCTCATGGGCCAAAACCGGCTGCCTACGCCACCTGCCATAATTACAATATGTGTTTCCATTCTTTGGCTTTTTAGTTTGTTTGATGATTAATACAAATACCTTTCAGATACCATTCGTACAAGCGATGAATACCTTCGTCTATCTCTACTTTGTGGTGCCAGCCCAAGTTGTGGAGTTTGGTTACATCCGTCAGTTTTCTCAGGGTACCGTCTGGTTTCGAAGTATCCCAGCAAAGCTTGCCCTTAAAGTCCATTTCAATCACTATCTTTTCGGCAGCTTCTTTGATACTTACCTCTTTTCCGGTTCCTACATTGATGTGACAATTACGTATATCCTTTGTGGTTGAATAAGTATCTTTAAAGTCAACGTTTAGTAAGACATGTACACTGGCATCCGCCATATCCTCACTCCAAAGAAATTCACGTAGAGGGCTGCCTGTTCCCCATAGGGTTACAGCATCCGGAGTTATTCCGAATTTTGCAAGCTCTGCTAGAATATCATCATTCGTATAACTTCCGTTCACACCTTCTACAGGCCGCAGATTCAGATCTTTTCGTACAGCATCCCAATTGCCTTCATTCAAGCATTTGGCCAGGTGAATCTTGCGGATAATGGCGGGTAGTACATGGCTGTTTTCTAGGTGGAAGTTATCATTGGGGCCATACAGATTGGTAGGCATTACTGCTATGTAATTAGTACCGTATTGCAGATTGAAGCTTTCGCACATCTTCAATCCTGCAATTTTGGCAATAGCATACGGTTCGTTGGTATATTCCAACGGGGAAGTCAGTAATACTTCTTCCTTCATCGGTTGCTGTGCATCCCGTGGATAAATGCAGGTACTTCCTAAGAAAAGCAGTTTTTGTACACCATGATTGAAACTTTCTCCAATCACATTCTGCTGTATTTGCAGGTTTTTATAAATAAAGTCTGCCCGGTATTGTAAGTTTGCCATAATGCCGCCAACGTGGGCAGCAGCAAGGATCACTGCTTCCAGTTTTTCTTTATCAAA
Organism: Bacteroidota bacterium; assembly: GCA_023458215.1. The sequence goes on along the minus strand of JAEXAJ010000222.1, from coordinate 27,765 downwards.
GAACTTCTTGACTGCCAGTCCATCTAGCAGATCTAATTCTTTGTGTGAACGACCGATCAGGTTGGTGTAACCTCGTTGTTGAAGGTTGTTCCAAATGGCGGAACCGACTAAGCCGCGGTGGCCGGCAATAAATATTTTTGTTTCTTTTTTAAACATGGGTGATGTTTTGATTCGTTACATTATTTGTTTGTATAGTTCTACTATTTGTATTGCCTTATTTGCCCACGAAAGTTCTTCTTGCCTTTGTTTGCAGTTATTTGATAACTGTTGTAAAATCTCTTTATGATGATACATGTAGTCTATTTTTTCAGAAAAATCATTCACTGATTGTTTGGGATTAGTTAGAGGTATTTTGATTCCGACCTGTTCATTAATGACGTGACCAAAGCCACAGGCATTAAAACATAAAATAGGCAATTGACAACTGATAGCTTCTAGTACAACTGTAGAAGTGTCTTCACTAACACTTGTGAAAAGAAACACGTCTGCTTCACACATTATTTTTAATATTTGAGCATTAGTTATATTTCCGTGCCAATTCACTCTGTTTTCAATGCCTAACTCCGCGGTCATTTGCTTATAATAATTGACCTGCTTTACATTTCCTGTTCCACATATTGATAGTTCTACATCTTCGAGATATATTAATCGAGCTACTGTACGCAGTGCTATTTCTAATTGTTTTCTAAAATCAAATTTGCCTACCCATAATATCTTTAATCCCTTCCTTTTATATTTATTACTATCCACTTTTACATCTTCTTTTATATAGCATCCTGTTTCTGGAATAATAATAGATTCTAGCGAGTGGTATTTCTTTATGGTGTGGTATGAATCTGGAATTGAGCTGATAAGTATGCTAGCCTTATGCAGAGCTCTATTTACTCTTTTATCATATCTAATCTGGTATACATTGATTCTATTTTTTATTTTATTAAACAGTTTCATTTTTAGTTCTGTTCCTTGTAAGTATGCCTCAGGGAACTGTTTCATTCCCCCGATGGGTCCCCATACAAATGGCTTGCCATCTATCTTCCACAAATATCCCGGCTCACGGAAACCAATCATGTTCAGTTGATGTAAAATGTCAACCCTCTGTTTGGCAATAATGTCTTTTGCGATCTCATAGGTTTTATATTGCCATTTCTTGTAATGTTTATAGAAACGCCAGTCTCCTTGATTCCAACACATTCGCCTTACTTCTTCTGATACTGGATTATAGTAAAAGTGCATATTTTTACTTTGAGGCAGAGAGGGTAATGCAGCTTCTATTTTATCTCTGAATTCACCTTCAGTGATGATGTGAAGCTCACAGTGTTTAGCAAGGTTTATGCACCAGTTCCAAGCCATTCCAGGTTCACTTCCCATATAAGGAGAACATGCATAGGCGTTAATTAGTATAGACAGCATTTTAATTAAATATTTAGATAAATATCTTCTAACTTTTGATTAATAATATCTATATTGAAGTCTTTGGCAACATATTTATCTGCAGAAATGACAATTTTCTTTCTTAATTCTTCATTTGTTATAAGCTGTTCTAGTTTCTTAGCTAGTTCTTGATAGTTATTTACCTCAAAAATTAAACCATTATCTCCATCTTTTACAATATCCGGGATGCCACCTACAGGGGTAACAATACAAGGAATTCCAAAGGCCCATGCATCTAGAACTCCCATTGGGAAGCCTTCTCCGTCACTTGCTAAGCAGTAAATAGACGAAGTTTGGAATATTTTGTCTTTTTCTTTACCAGAAACCCAACCTAAAAAGTTTACTTGTGCTTCGATATTTAACTCTTGAGCAATTTTTTCACCTTTTTCTATTTCTCCGTTGCCAGCGAATAAAACTTGCCATTCTGGATATTTGTGAGCAATCATGGCAAATCCTCTCAATAATGTTTCATAACCTTTCCTATTTATAATTGTCCCAGCAAAAAGAATATTTTTATGTCGTATTACTTTTTTTCTGTTGACTCTTGGACATGGATTATATAAAACTTCTATGTTTTTTGTTAGTCTTAGTGAATCATTTATCCAACGTTTCCATTGTTCCGATAAAACAATTACTAAATTTGCCTGTGAGAAAAGCTTTCTATACCGTTTTTGATTAGCTGGTTCAAATAAGAATTTCTCATTGGATGGGTGAAAATGGAAAATTATTTTTTTATTTAAAAGCTTGGCAAGATAGAAAAAAAGTTGTTTTCGTTTTGCAGATTGAGTAGTTGCAATATGTATATGTACTATATCATAAAATGGAAGCAATATTATATACGTTATTAAGCTTGTGCCTAAATACCATAATTTTCGTATGGCATTTCCATCACGGTGTGTCTCAATCCATTTGCAATGGAACTTATCCCATTGTTTTCCTGTTTTGTGTGCTTTTACCACTGAAGTAATGCCACCTCTTGTCTTGCTTGATGTTGCTACTACTAATACCTTTTTCATATAGATTATGAATTCTCGTGTTATGGTCACTTATGAACTGTATCTTATTAAATTTGGTAGAGTGTGGTGTAGGCTTGTTGCTCCATATCCTTTAATATCATATCAGTTTTCTTCTTGAATTTTGTAGTGTCTTGTGATGATATTTTTTTGAGGATCAAATCTAAATCGTCTTCAGTTGAAATGGAAATGTAGTTTTCCTGACAATCAAAGTCTTTCAATATTGAAAGACGTTTAGATTCTCCGTTGATATTTAGTACATCCATATTCCAATCTACTGTAATAACAGGTACTCCATGGCGCATTGAAAATATGGTATCATGAAAGCGCTCAGTAAGAACATAGTTGCAATGTCTGAAAATTGCCCCCCATTCAAAAGGTGTGAGAGCACGAAAAGAATGATTGCAATTGGGGTCGTATTCTGTTGTAATTAGATAGTAACCTTTAGCTTTTAATAGATTTGCTAAAATCTCTCTATATTTGAATCTTCTATCAAAATGATAAAAAATAACTTTGCCATGTTTAGGTAACTTTGCCGTTTTGCTGGAAGAAATTTGAAAGATATTTAAAGGTAAGAAAATTGTTGGATCAGCTTGTTTGATTAGTAGATGTTTAGGTACTCCTATATTCTTTTCAAAAAGAGAGAGAGTAACATTGTCTCGTAAACCAATTTGGGCGAAATCTACTATTCTTGTTTTGATGTTTTCAAATAAGTGTGTTTTTTGATAAATATTTTTGGCGCTGTCCGCACTAGCTGCAAAATAAATTTTCTTAGCTTTAATGGCGGTCGATGGCCACATTACTCCTATATTGTTATTTATTTCCAATGACTCCAAGATAGTATCGCTTCCAATGACTACATAATCAAACTGATTAGCATAGTCAATAAAAAGACTTTCTTGCTCTGCAGTAGGGTATAGATCGAATTTTATTTTTCCTTGATTGAAATTCTTTTTTTGAGCTTGCTGAAAGAGCTTGTTCCGATATTTTAATGCAATAATGTGTTTAACCTTATGCATGAATGACATTGAAGGTATATTACTGGGGCTAACTGAACCACATTCTTTAATGTTTTTAGTGTAGTTAAGGTAAGTGATTTCTGCATCAGGGAATCTAATATGCAGTGAATATTGAACAGCATAAGCTTGCAAAAAGGTACCGGGATTTGTTTCTTTATAATAAGTAATGATTAGTATCTTCATTGTTCTAGTATTTTTTTTATTAATTGGGTCGACTGTCTTTTTTCCAACTTCAGCTTGGTATATAATATAACCTTGTATGCAAACCAAATCAGGTCATAAGGTTTGATACTTAAAGCATATAGTTTATTTATTTGCCTATAAGATAGAAGCTTGAATAGACTTGAAATATATTTTCGCTGCCAATATATTTTTCTTTTTCCATTTGCTATTCTTTGATTGGCTGGCAGTACTTTTTCCCATTTGGTCTCTGAATATTCAATATCAGATGCGAGCATAATATGCTTGGCTTTCTCATTGTGGCATATTAATAATGAAATGCCATTTTCGTGTTCATTAGGAAAATCTTCGTCTTGCCATAAATCTCCTAATGTAAAGTCTGATTTGCGATGTGTGAATGCATGTTGGCAATTGGAGCAAGAATATCGATTTGTCATTCCGAAGAAGAAGCCATAAAGAGGAAGTGGTCGATTTTTGAGACATACTTCTTTGGCGTTTATCCAACCTTTTAATTCATAAACAGACTTGGTACGAAAAGAACTAATCTTCTCTATGTTAGGGTTATTTATGATGTACTGATTAATTAGTAAGGAAGAAGGGACTCCTCCACAAACTAAATCAGCAGTATAAAGGTTTTCTTTATGGGGATGAGTGTTGAAGAAGGCAATTACCGCAGAGACTTGGCACCCTAAACCAGTGAATAATACTTTTCTGTTTTTTAAATGGGCAGCAATTTGTCTATATATTCCTTCCGTATTACTTTGCATATACTTTGATCCTTGCAGTGATTGTATATCTTCAATATGACTAATTACTGTATGAGAACACGAATTAGTATTGAGTTTGGCACCAATAACAATTCCTCCTTCTGATAAAATCCATTCAGCAATAGCTGCAAATACACCTCCGGATGTTCCTGCTTTGCGATACTCTTTTTTTCTGGCCCAAGCTGCATAAGGAGTTGACAATGAAAGATCATTGCATCCGTAATTCGATCGACTATCCTTACAAACCTTTTCACACTTTAAGCATTTGATGCAATTGTCTTGATTCAGAGTAACATAGAAATGGCCATCTTCGTGCATTCGAGGCTTTAACGCATGCTTGGGACATATATCAATGCAAGCCATGCAACCGGTACATGCTTGAAGGGATGCTAGTATAGGCAGGTCTGACATGTACTTAGTAGTTATAGATTATCAAAGTAATTTTGATACTTCTGTATGATGCTCTCTAAAGAAAGTTTTTTGTTTACAAATTCTTTCTGCTTCTGACACATTTCTTGATAACTAGCAGTCCCCTCTTCAAGTACATTAATCATTATTTGAGAAAGACTTTCTACATCGTTTCTTTTCATGAAATATCCATTCTCTCCATCTTCTATGAACTCGCGGAAGGTCGGCAGGTCGGATGCTATGATTGGCAAATTGTAATGTAAACTAACAGCCATAGCTCCGCTTTGTGCTATACTTTGATAGGGCATGACAAAATAGTGGGCCGAACCGAAGATATTTGGAATTTCCTCGTTGGATATTGAACGAATATTCAAATCAAATAATTGAGGATATTGTATCAATGCTTGATATGCCGACCAGTTATTGCAGCTTCCTGCAATGGATACTTTAAAAAGTTTATGTGTTTGTTCGTAGGCACGTTGCGCTGCCTTTATTAGTATATCTACTCTCTTATACTCTCGTATGTAACCAAAGAAAAGGAAAGTGACCAAGCTTGCTTTCAAGGTATTTGATTCTCCAAAATCTTTCAATGCTAAAGGTGCATATAGTATATTCTTGTTATAAGTTATTTGATTTAGTAAATTGAATTGATTTTGAGAAAACACATGAAAGTTGGAGAATACTTTGCGGGTGAACCATGTATATGCTTTGGCTAAATGATAAAGAGATGCTCCTTTCGGAGTGGTTACATTATGTAGAGCTATGATTGTTTTCTTTTTATTAATGAAGGGGTAGAATGCTGAAAACAGATAAGGAATGCCTGTTATATTATAATATATGATGTCTGCATCTTTGGTTTGGGTTTTACGTATTATTTTCATATACTCATTTAGAATGAGAGGATTACTTATACGATTTTGAATGTATATAAACTCGATATTATTTTTTATATTGTTACACTGTTTTTTTATTAATGCTTTATAGTCTATTTGGTCTTTCTTATGTAAAACAATGTACCAGGTTATATTATAATATTTGGATAGTTCGGGTACGATTGGTAAATCAACATCTATAAAACAAGCATCAGTTAGCCATTGTATTTTTTTCATAAGACTTTTTTTATTCTAAAATCGATGGATTTTCTATTACGCTTTCTTGTATAGCTTCTTTTATTACTTCAAGATATCTTTTACCAAATTTGAGATCTGGCTCTAGATAATTCCCTTCAGCCCATTCATTCCATGATTTGATAAATATTATTTGATCTTCTTTGGGTTTTCCTTTTATTACTCCAATAGCTTTTTTAATTAGCTTCTTAAATAACTCAGGCGTGGAATTGTGATAAATTGTTCCCATGTATCCTAAGCGCGGAGAGTGATCCCAATTTGGAAGGATAACAGGATAAATCTTGTTGTTTTTATGTTTATCGCTGATTAAATACTTGATAGCTTTCTTATATGTTATAATTCTAACAGGGAAATGAATGAGCTTTGATATTTTCATTAATATCGTATTTTGTGTTCTATTACCAAAGATTGTATTCATATTGCACAATGCATTTGCATCCATGTATTTATTTGCGGGATGTTCTAATAAATTTTCGGATTGCACGTTTGATATGAAGTAAAAGCCGCTCAGTCCATTTTCTTTAGCGAGCTTATTCCACAATTCACAAAATTCTTTGTAATAGGGTAGGGAGTCAGCTCTATATATCATATAAACTAATTGATTATTTACTTTCAAATACCTCTTATCTTTAAAAGCACTAAGTAAAGTGTAAAACATTTTTTCAGAATCCTCTAGTCCCGGATACTTTTGTTCGATAAGAAGTTTGCTCTTCATCTTCAGTGCGGAAGGATTCCAGTTTTTATTTTCCCATGAATGATTGGCCCAACATAGGCAGAAAGGGAAATCAGGCTTTTGTAGGCGTATAACTTCTTCTAATGGTTTTTCCATTAGTTGCTTATCATTTCCAAACCAATAATGATAATAGCAAAAAGCTGATATACCATAATCTTTGGCCATTTGAGCTTGCTGCTCTCTTACTTCGGGGAGTCGTAAATCATAATAACCTAGATCGGCTGGAACTCTTGGTTGGTAATGTCCGGGATATATTTTGCGGGCTTTTCCTACATTAGTCCATTCTGTAAATCCCTTTCCCCACCATTCGTCATTCTCTTTGAATGGGTGGAACTGAGGAAGATAAAATGCTATAATCTTCATGCTATTGTTTATATTGAATGTTGTTTATATATTGAATGTTGTTTAAAAGAGTGAGTGCGTATTTCTGAAAATTTGGGATTGGTTTGTTTGAATTTTGTTTGAGGTAATTTCATAAGTCTTCTTTTCTGCTTTGTTTGATTCATTTTTATTCCAATTAGAAATAAAGTAATCCACATATAAGAAAAGAGTTCTGTTACGCTTGTTGAGTATAAAACTATTATAGTAAAAAATCCCATGGAATAGAATCTGTTTTTTGAGTTGAACGCAATAATGAAATAAAATGCGATAACTCCGATTAAGCGTAATAGGCCGTATTGCATTATGAAAGGTTTATATCCGGCGGCTATCCAATATAATTCTTGTTTTCGTATTTTTTCGAATTTCTCATTACCATAGCCCAATAGTAAATAATTACTCTTTACAAACTCTTCATAATAGTCATCTACAACTTTGGTTACACGGTTATTTCCCGCGATACCTTTTTCTTTGTCCGGGGTTAGCCGTTCAATGATTGTTTCATTTATAATGTTTTTCCCATCATTATATGTGGTTGATATGTAATAGAATGCTAGGATAATAATGAGAATTTGTATGACTTTCTTTATTATGCTTTTTATGTTTGTTACATGGCTAAACATATATCCTAATATGAGTAATATATATCCTGCTAATGATAAAGAAAGTAATACGGCCAAGATCAGAATGAAATTCTTTCTGTTTTTTAGATCAAAGTTGTCAATATATAGCATGAAACAGCACAAAGCGGCCATATTTCCCGGCTCCAAACAGAAACCGCAAAAACGATTATTGTATATGATGTGATTTTTTATAAGAAATAAGTAATTAAAGTATACGTAATTGTCAGAAGACGGATGTGAAATGATGGAGATTGAAGGGATGTTTACGATTAAAAGTATGATATGTAAAATGATGGCTGGTATTAATAGATAAAATAAAATATTCTGGATGGTATAGAATAACTTGCGTATGTAGCAATGCGGTAAAAGAAAAACAGAACAGCTAACACATAAAATGAAAATTATATTCAGCATTCCATTTATAGACATGTCACTTGTGGTTACGTAAGATAACAATAAGATTCCGAATGCAATTATATTATTAGGTGATATTTGTGTTCTAAATTTTTTCTGAAAGAAAAAGCTAAGGATAATAATGAATAAAGCCAGATTTACATAAGGTCCGTTTATATTCCAAGTAAACCAAGCTCTTGCACCGTAAAAAATAGCATAGAAAATTGTTGCTATGTATAAATATAGTATTGCTTTTTGCATGGTATTCTTATATCCAGTTGCTTGCTTGTACTGTGTTTGTATGGTTATTTATCTCTTTTGGAAATGTGCTGTTGTAATATGTCTTGATAAAAATTCTCAATGTTTTGGGCATTTATTACCGTAGTGTAGTTTTCCGAGACAACTTTAAATGCTCTTTCCCTTATTTCGGTAGTATCTAATGAAGCAGCTTCATTCAATCTTTTTTCCAAGTCATCAATCGTTTCAAAGCTGAGTCCTATGTTGGCTCCCGTCAGACTTATTCCGTTGTCAAACTGTTCTTTGGTTCCTCCGGTGTTTCTTCCTATAACCAAACAATCGTTATACATTGCTTCGGCTGTAATGAAGCCGAAGCCCTCAAAACGACTGGGCACTACCAATGCGGTTGCTTTGGACATTATAGAGTAAACATTATCTTTTTCTCCTAAAAAAGAAACAGAAGTGTCCATCTTGTGCTGGTTGATAATTGACATGCAATGATTGAAGTACTCATCTTTACAGAATGAACCTACAATGAGCAGTTTGAAGTCCTTTTCATTTTCGAAAAATCTGCTGAAGGCCGTAAGAAGCATATCAAGACCTTTGGCAGGTTCTATTCGTCCAACAAATAAGAAATAGTTTTCTTTCTGAGTATGTGCTCCTTTGGATGGGTGTTTAGCTGTGTCAATTACTCCATCATATATCACTCTATCGACGTTTCTGAGCTTCCAATGCGAAAACACACCTTTGGTAATGGCTATGTTATAGTTACCATCGCTATGTATTTTTTTCCTGAAACAATGAGTACTTGGAAAGAAAGTCATGTTGAAGTCTTTATTTTGATATTCGCGTTGGTGCCACACATGAATAATATTTTTCTCCTTGCAAAGGCGCAGAGAAAGGTCTAGGGGACCTACATTATTGTGTACAATATCAGGACTTATGTTCTCAATGATTTCTTTTAAATAATTTTCAGCTCGTCGATTTATTATTATTTTCTTTAATAGCCTGTAGGATCGGAGTATCAGATTGCCACGTTGAGGAAAGACGGATAAAGAGTAGGAGGTCTGGTAACATTTTACATTTAAGTTTTGTAACTCCTTATAGAGCCGTCCTGTACTGTTTGGAAGTAAAACATGGATTTGATGATGTAATTGTAGCTCTTGAATGAGATGGAATAAAGCAATGCTAGCTCCGGACCAACGTGTTTCCGAAGCAATGTATAATATTTTCATGAAGTGTATGCTCTTAAAAATGATTTTGAAGAATGAGAGATACTTTCTATTTTCTTGTTAATCAATTCCCAATCAATGCTATTGTCCTTCCGTGTGTCATGATCAGTATCGACAAAGCGTGACAGCATATCGAGTGATTCTAATAGGCTGTTTACTCTTGAGTCTTTACCGTCATTCATTCTGATGGAATAAAAGTTTTTATTGAAAATCAGACTGAAAACTGTTCCGTGGAAGGAGCTACAGATGACAAAAGTGGCATATTTGAAGTAGCCTAAGAACTCGTTAGGTGATGCCGAGATACACTCCTTTGAATTAGGCGAATCTATTCTGGCTGAAAGGCAAACTAGCTTGAGCTTTTTTTGTGCAGCCACAGCTTGGGCAAATTCTAAGGTTTGGGACGAGTTGCGAACTTGATATAGAAGTAAGTAAGGTTCTTGGCTCTTGGGAGGAACAGCCAATTCTTCCCATACTTTTTTACTGATTAATAGCGTAGGATCTACTACTGTGTTAATCTCTTTTTCGGTATAAATTTGAGATAACTTAGCGGCTAATGTGGATTCTCGTACACTTATTCCTGTGAAATTAGCAAGATGGTGTTGGATCGTTTTTTTTTCCTTTTCATTCCAATCTTCCTCCATACTTGCTGCGTAGCTTATTATTCGGGTTTGGGATGGTTTGGAGAAATCTCCCCAGTATTTGGGGTCGAATCCTTGAGTAAGGTTAATATTCCATACCTGATCGCTACCTATAATTATTAAATCGAATGCTTCATTGGAGATGGACTCTTCTTGAGTTAGTTTTAATCTGCTGCTGATAAACTCGTTGAAAGCGTTATATCTTTTTCGTCTGTACCTCAAAAGAACTAGCTCTTTGTGACATTTATGTAGCAGTGTGAAGAGTTTTCTGCTTCTAAATCTGTAAGGCTGAAACCATTTATAACAATCGATGAGAAAAGAAGGCCTGTAGTCTATAATCCTTACGTCTTGATTTTCTTGTTCAAGAAAAGTTTGCAATGCATAGCATTGTAAAACCGCACCGTAATTATGTGCACAATGAAATGTAATTATGCCTATTTTCATAAGTTAGTCAATAAAGAGTTTTACCTTCTTTTTAAGGTTTTCCAAGCGCTTGTTAATTTTATATTTCCAACTATTTCGGTAGTACTTATTCTTCACGAAACGGAAACCTTTTTTTTGATAATCTTGTTCAAATTCATTTCTTTTAGTGTTGAAAAGAGTAGGATGCTCTAAATTGGGTTGCAAACAATCTCCTAAACGTGCTTCCTTTAGTATTAAGTCAACTTTAGAATGGCTCAACCATTCCTCTCCTTTGAGGGTGTTACAAATAATCAATGAGCATCCTTTGTCATCCTCATTAAAATGCGGATCTGTTTTTTCCCATCCCCAGAAGTCTGCAATGGTGATATCTGAGGGGCGTTTCAGATTTGTAAAATAACACTTGCGACATGAATATCTCAATATTAAATGTTGATGAAATAAATCGGTGAATGTATTACTGTATATTTTCTTTGTCGAAAAATGATAGGATTCAACATGGGCTTTCCAGCCAAACTTATCCTTATCCCGAAAGTTTACTGCTGAAATTTGCTTTCCTTCTTTCTTTTCCAAGAATGCGATATAGTCTCTCCAGATATAAGGGCTTGGCACGCCGTGGCAAACAATATCTATCAAATATAGCTTTTCTTTAAGATGCTTACTTAGGTAAGCATTCAAACCGGAAGTTTGACAAGGAGTTCCTGAAAATAGCACGGGTAATCCTTTCGATAAATCGAGTTTAACCTGGCGGAAAGTTGCGCCTAAATCACTTTGCACATATTTGCTCCCTTTAAACTCATTGCGCTCTTCGCGGGTAGTTGCCCGTTTGTGTACCACTCGAAAGTGATCTGCATACCCCACTCCATATACCACGCCACCTTGCTCTAACACCCAGTCGGATAGTGCAATAAAAGCACCGCCACTTCGGCTGGTTTCTACTTCCTGCATCTCTCTGTGACGAGCCGCGTAAGCTTGGGGAAGTGTCAGGTTCAAGCTTTTGTCATAAGATTCGCTGAATGAACATACTTTATCGCATAGTCCGCACTGCGTACATTTATCTTGGTTTACAGTGGGGTATAAAAAGCCCAGAGCATCGGGTTGCATGCTGATGGCATTGTGATTGCAAATATTGGCACATGCGGTACATCCACAACAATCTTCCGGGTTATTGATTTGAATCATTTCTTTATCAGTTTATCTTTTAGTGTACAAACTTTTTGAATGATGAAAGCTCTTTCATTATTGGAACAACCCGCATAAAAAATGGCTAGAGAGGTACATATCAGCGAACAACCGGCTACTATAATAAAGCGATCGAGACCTGCGGAAAGTTGAGTGTAGATACACACTGGTAAGATAGATGATAAGATGCTTACAAGAATGATATTGGCGTATACCTTTTTGAAATACGATTTAGCAGAAATCCCTATCATGTTGCGTAGTAACAAAAGACGTGCAATGAGGCAACAGTGGGATATGATAATGGCAACAACCATGGTTATTTCGGGGACAACGCCCCAATAAAGCAGTGCATAGGAAACCGGGAAATTTATCATTTGCAATCCGCCTACGATTATTTGGTAAGTCTTTATCTTGCCATGGGCCAGCATGGCTGTAATTAGTGGACCGGAGATTGACTCAATCATGGTATAGATTAGTACCAACCGTACAAAACCCAAGGTATGTGCAGGTACAACGCCAAGCCAAATTGTAAGAATACTGTTGGCCTCAATAATTATGGGTAATGACAATAATAAAAGCAAGAAGAAAGAAAAGCGTGCGCCTTGAAAGATTAAGTTCATCATATATTCTTTGTTTCCGGCTGCGTATGACTTTGTGATTTGCGGATTGAGTGCGGTCATGAAGTTGGTGACAAAACTTTGAATGGCCGAATTTACTTGAAGGGATATCCCTCGTGCTGCGTTGGCTGCCGGTCCGCAAAATAAATTGATGGCTATATTTACTCCTTGGTCTCTTAATATGGCCGAGGAGGAACCTATGAAATTCCATCCGGCAAAGCTTGTAAGCTCTTTCAATACTGCCTTGTCGTAGGCAAGGTGTAATGTGCACTCGGCAAAGTGCTTTCGGCAATAAATGCCATATACCAGTCTAATAATTGCTGCGACAATGAGTAACAGGATAGAGTAGGTGATGAGTTTGTCGAATACCGATATGTATAAAGTAAAGACAATAGCTAATTTTAAAGAGACCTCTAAAATACTTACGTAGGCAAAAGCTTTCATGCGCTCGTGTGCAATGATTGCCGCATTGTAAGGGATGCTGATGAGGTTAATCATAAAAGTGAGTGTGGAGCACTGTAATACCCAATTGGCGGCAATCATGCGATCGGGGGGGATGTTCATTTTGTGATTCAGGAACCATACGCCTACTGTTTCTGCTAGAAAACAAATAATCAGGGCCAATGCTATTTGAATGATAACTGCGGATGAAAAGATCTTTTTTAATCGTTCTTGATTTTCTTTTCCTAATTCAAAGGTTATGAAACGGCTGATAGCCGCTGATAGCGAACCTGAAACTATGGAAAACATGGCTACCACTCCTCCTACCACGTTGTAGATGCCGAAATCTTCGACACCTAAAACATTGAGTACTATGCGGCTTGTATATAAACTCACGCCCATTGTAAAGAACATACGTACATACAATAGTAGTGTGTTCAGAACTATGCGTTTATTGTTCTCTGATGTAGATGGCATTTATTGCTAAGAAGGTAGGTGAAGAAAGAAATCCCCGCGCTACGCCCTCGCCCCTCCCACGCCGGCCGGCTTGAAAAAGACGAAAACTATGCATTTACTTGTAAAATGGCGTGCAAAGATAACGACTATATGTCAAAATACCTAATTTTTTTCATTTTAATGAACGGAGATTTTTAATTTTGCGGAATTATAAACAAAATAATAATAACTATAATGGAAAAAAAATTAAAGTTTTGATTCTGATGAATGGCAAAGAAATATTTGCTTTGGAAGTAATTACGGAACATGTGAGGAATAGGAGGCTGGCATTGATAGAAACGATTAGGCGATGTCTGGACAAAGTGTATGAAGCCTGCTCAAGGGCGTCGCACGAAGAAGCCAAGCACTTGGCACATATTGTCACGGTGGCAAATCGTATCAATCCCGATTTGCAAGATGTGAAGGAGGAGGAGAGGGAAAGGAAAAAAGCACTCGAAGAGGAGGAAGAAAGGCAGAAATGTCAGGAAATTAAGAGAAAACGGAAAGATGTGTTGGGAAGTTGATATTTTTTTCGGTGAGTATAAATCGGAAAAGTGCCCGCTCAGCTATGTTAAACGGGTGATTTTGTCGCTTAACCCTCCGGGATGTAAATTGATGTATGTGGGGAAAAATGTATATCTTTGCTATTGATAAAAGCTTTGATAAGGCTGTTTTTATTAATGAATAAGTAAAATTTAGAGATGAATTGTAATGACGAAAAGACGGAGGTATCACGTTTTAATGATATGTACGACAAAAAGCCGAAACCGTCTACTACAGAGGATTTTGTGAAGCGGGTAAAATCTGATTTGTATAAAGAAAAGACTGAGTTGTATCGCAGGATGCTGGCCGAAGGAAAGAGTGCAGAAGCTGCCGCCCTGAAGAAGAAATTTCCGGGCATCACCATGGCGGGTGTCTTCGAGGGCGGACGGGCGGACAAGAATCTGCTGCGCTTGAGCGGCTGCATGATGTTCGACTGGGACGATACGTGCGCCTGCACTTGTGAGGTGAAGGATTTTCTCAAGACGTTGCCTTATGTGCAGACGGCGTGGGTCAGTGTGTCCGCCGAGGGTGTGAAGGCCGGCATACGGGTGGATGTGGCGGATGAGCGTGAGTATGCCGTGGCTTATGCCGTTATCGCCGAGGAACTGAACCGCCTGATGCCCGGTCATCCGGTGGATATGGCGTGCGCCAATGTGGGGCGTTATTGCTCCGAGGTGTGGGATCGGGAGGTGTATTTCAATCCCGAAGCTACTCCGTTCCTTTGGCGGGAAGAGGGCGAACGGCGGATGCGTGAGGAGGATGCCGCTTCCGTTGCCCTGCAAAATCACGGCGTGCCGCAAGGTCCCGGCAAGGGCTTGATGTCCGACTTCCTCGAACGCTTTTTGGAGAAGCATCCTTTTGTGTCGGGGCATCGCCACGAGGTGGCGTTAGCGTTGGGGCGTGCGGCTCGGAGTAAAAATCTTTCGCCGCAGGAGCAGACTGCTCTGATAGCGATGGTGGTGAGCCGTTTCGCTACCGTCGATTTCACGGCGGCGGAGATAGAGAGTTGCATACATACAGGCTATCAGTATCTTAGCGACAAGCCGGCGCTGTCTCGTCCACACGCTCAGGGTTCAAGGGGGCAGGAGTTTCAGATGACCCGCGAATCCCGCGAGGCTTTGCAGGAAGAGCAGGAGGAAATGTTGGAAAATAGTAACAAGCTGCGGGCGGAGTTGCCGCACTTCCCTCAAGGGGTGTACGACCATCTGCCGCAATTGTTGGCTAAGGGTGTGGCGTTGGCGCATAGCGACCGTGAGCGTGACATGTTGCTCATGGGCATGATGGCCCACCTGAGTGCCGCCCTGCCCGACGTGCGGTTTATGTACGACGGACGGGAGATGTCGCCCCACCTGTTCTTCGTCGGGGTGTCTCATGCTGGTACCGGCAAGGGGATTGTGACCCTGGCGGCGGGGCTGACGAAGGGCATACACGATTATTACGTCCGCCAAAGCGAGGAGCAGATGAGGGCCTACGAAGAGCGGTTGCGTGTGTGGGAGGATGCCGCCGCCGACCAGCGCCGCAAGCATCAGCGCCTGCAACGCGATCCTAAGCCGGAGGAGCCGAAGCGCATCTTCTTCCAGATTCCCGCCAACTCCTCGAAGTCGATGTTTTACAGGCACATGCGTGACAACGGCGACTTGGGCGGGGTGATTCATGCTGCGGAGATTGATACGCTGGCTTCGGCCATGGGGCAGGATTACGGAAAGCAGGACGAAGCGTTGCGCAATTGTTTCCATCACGAAGCGCTGTCGGCAACGTTCAGGATAGACGGGGCACCCGTCTGCATAGACCGTCCACGGCTGGCGCTCTGCCTCACGGGTACGCCCAATCAGTTGGTGGCCTTGGTGAAGTCGCAGGAAGACGGACTCTACAGCCGCCTTGCCGCGCTCACTGCCGAAACCTGCTGGAAATGGCGTTCGGCGGCTCCGCATCCGGGCGAGATGGATTATCAGTCGTACTTCGAAAAGCTGGGCGCCGAGGTGCTGCAAGCCCATCTGCTGATGAAGGGGCGCACTACCGAAGTGAACTTTACCACGGAGCAGTGGGAGGAGCACACGCGCTTCTTCTCGGCTTACCTGAAGGACGTGGCGTCCGAAGGCGAGAATTCTCCGGGGGCGGTAGTGATACGTCACGGGTTGATTGCGATTCGCCTGGCTGCCGTGCTGACTGCCTTGCGCAAGTGTGAGGACGGACTTTGGGCGGCGGGTTACCGGCTGTGTACCGACGAGGACTTCCGCACGGCCATGCAGATGGTGAAGGTGCTGATAGAGCATACGTTGTTGCTCACTTCTTCGTTGCCGGAGCTGGCGTGGAAGGCGTTGCCGCTGCGCAAGTTCCACCAGTTGCAGCCGGTGCTGGACGAGATGCCGCAGGAGTTTTCGTACACCGAATTTGTGACCGAGGCTACCCGCCAAGGCTTGTCGCTCTCTACGGGCAAGCGGCATCTGAAGAAGGCCGAAGAGATGGGGATGGTGGTGCGCCGAGGCAAGATATATAAGAAGGTGAAGGAAGAACCTGCATGCGGAAAATAAGTGCCTAAAGAACCCGATGGACTTTGTGAACCCCAAGGGGTAGTTTAGACGGTATTTGCTATTGAAATCCCCGGTATTTGTTGCCAAAACCTCCGGCATTTGCTACTGAAATGGCGGAGGTTTGTGCGGCAAATGCCGGGGATTTGTGCTTGAAATGTCTGGCATTTGGTTAGTGAATGCCGGGCATTTGTGTTCAAAATGCCATTCCCTGTTTTCACGCTACTCCTTCGGGCTCTCCCAGTTCGTCTACGATGACGAACACTTGAAAGGGGGTGTAGCATTTGGCATTGGGCAGCATGCCGGCTTCTTGCAGTCGTTCGATGAGTCCGGGTTTGATGGCTATCCAGCGGTTTAGTTTCCTGACGGCGGCTTTCGGGGTGATGAAGGGGCTGTATAGCATGGCAAGTTCACTTTTGCTGTAGCTGCGGACGACGAATTTCGTTTCGAATGATTCTTTGAGTGTTTCCATTTTTACTTTTATTTTATTGGGTTTGTTTGAGCGTAATGAGCTGTTTTACTGATGTAAAGGTACTAAAAAACAGTGGCTTATGAAAGCTATTTCCCATGTTTATCACGTCGAATGGTGCCAAATAGCGCCGAAGGGTATCGCAGGGTGTGGCAAGGCGTCGGCAGGGGGAGCGGAGGTAGTATCTTTGCATAGTCATCAAGAGAAAATGACATTGATTCCTTATTTATGAACCCTTTAAAAAAAACAAAAGTATGGCAAATGCTTTAGTAGTGCGCACTCAGCGCCGCAAGAAGATCGGAGATAAATCGTCGCCGATGGTTTATACCCTGAAACGCAAGTCGCGTGACGCAAAACTGTACGACCTGCCCCGACTGGCACAAGAGATTGAAGCCTTGGGCGGCATGTCCGCCGAAGATGTTCTGCATGTAGGCAGGGCCATTGTGCGCCAGATGCGTGAAAAGTTGACGGACGGTAACAGTGTCCGTCTGGACGACTTCGGGATCTTTCGTACTTCCTTTCATTGTGTCGCCACCGACGTCGCCAAAGATTGCACCGTGAAGAATATCGACAAAGTGCGTATCAACTTCAAAGTAGCCAGCACGTTGCGCCTCGTCAACGACTCAATGGCCACCACCAAAGGCGCCCCCAACAATATCGCCTACGAACTGGTGAACGAAGAAGGCGGCAGCACCGGCGGAGGAAATACCGGCGGAGGAAACACCGGCGGAGGATCGGGGGATGAAAATGATAATCCGCTGGGATAGGGGAAATAGTGATTAGTGATTAGTGATTAGTGATTTGCTTATGCTTTGGCTGCGCAATAAGGTTGTATGGTAATCATTAATAGCAAATCACTAATCACTAATCACTGATCACTAATCACTTCCCTTACTAACAAATCACTAATCACTAACCACTAATCACTATTTTATGAAATCATCTACTTGGGACAAGGTATTGAAAGTTGTTATTGCTATTGCCTCGGCTGTGCTTGGGGCATTGAGTGCACATGCTATGATCCGATAATTGTCGTGACGTTAGTTCGATGGATTTCAGTAGTATAACTGAAATTCATCGAACTGACATCACTTTATCACCTTATTACATCACCTTATCACCTTATTACATATTATGCGAGAGATTAATTTACTTGTGATACATTGCAGTGCTACCTGCCAGGACCGACCCTTTACCGAACAAGCCTTGGAGGCTGCCCACCGTAGACGTGGATTTGACGGAATAGGCTATCACTTTTACATCCGTCGTGACGGACACATCCTGACTACACGTCCGGTCGAGAGGGTAGGTGCCCATGCGCGCGGCTATAATGCACACAGTATCGGAATTTGTTATGAAGGAGGGCTCGACGAACACGGTTTGCCCAAAGATACCCGTACGGAATGGCAACGTCACTCGCTTCGAGTGCTGGTAAGGGCGTTATTGATGGATTATCCCGGAGCGAAAGTAATGGGGCATCGCGACCTCAGTCCCGACACGAACGGCAACGGAGAGGTAGAGCCGATGGAGTGGACTAAGCAATGCCCCTGCTTCGAGGTGAGTAAAGAGAGGTGGTGAACTATGCTTTTACCTTCTCTACAAACCCCACGGGCATATCCACATGTGCGCAGCCCAGCATATCCAGCCTGACCGCCACCTTGCTCTTCCCGCCAATGGTAATTAACTCTCCTTCGAGCCCCGTCAGCGGCCCTTTGATCACTTTTATGGCATCTCCGGGAGCCAGCGGAGTGTTGCAGATTTCTATCGCCTCGGCGCTGTAATCCAGCATGAAGCGGAAGCGGTTCATCTGCTCGTCCGGAATCACCGCTGGACATCCCTTGCCACGCTGCGCCATGTAGCGGCTGACGGCTTGCAGGGTCAGCGGCAACGACTGTTCGCGAGGGCTGACGTGTACAAAGATCATCATCGGAAGCACCAGGCGGTCTATCCGTTTCATGCGGTCGCTCCAGCGGTGGAGCTCCGTCTGCACGGGCAGGTAATGTTCCACACCCATTGCCGTGAGGCGTTGGGCGGTTTTCTTTTCAAGACAAGACTGTACGTATGCTACCAGCCATTGGCGTTGGCCGGTGTTGGGAGTATGTTCCATAATTCGTTTTTTCTCTGATTGCATAACTCTGATTGAAAAATAAAGTGTCCCGTGCGGCAGCGCTCTGCCGCCGGAAACACTTTGCAAACAAACAAATATAAGCCCGGGAGTGAGAACAATGCATTTGCGGACAACTACCCGGACTTATGGGGATATTCCACCGGAGTGGAATTTATTCTTGCCCGCTCAGGGGCTCTTTTCCGTAACCGTAGCCGTAGCCATAGCCGTATTTCTTTCCATAGCCGTAATACTTGCCATATTTTCCGTAACCATAGTAGTAACCATATTTCTTCTTTTTAATGTCCAGTCCGTTGATGACGGTGCACAGCGACGGCAATCGCTTACGCTCTTGCAACTCGTTGATGAGCTGGTAATCGTTCTTGTGCGTATAGTCGGCACGGCACACGTAGATGCTGATGTCCGCCACACGGGCAATGGTCTGCGTGTCCGTCACCATGCCGATGGGGGCGGTGTCCATCACGATGTAGTCGTACTCGCGGCGCAGTTGGTCGATGGCCAGTTCCAATGCCGGACGTGCCAGCAGCTCCGTGGGGTTGGGCGGGATGGTTCCGCCGGGCAGCAGACTGAGGTTGGGCGTCACGTTGGACGGCTGTATCAGCGTATGCAGATCGGTGGTGGGGTTGGAGAGGAACTGTGTGATACCTTTCTCCTTATGCGGCACGTGAAATACCTTGTTCAGTCCCGGCTTGCGGATATCCAGTCCGATGATGATGACCTTCTTGCCCAGCAGTGCCAAGCTGACGGCGAGGTTGGAAGCGATAAACGTCTTGCCCTCGCCGGTGATGGTCGAGGTGATGAGAATCACTTTCCGTTCGGGGCTGTCGAGCATAAAGAGCAGGTTGGTGCGCAGGCTGCGGAAGGTTTCGGTCATGATGTTGTTTTCGTTCTCGCGTACGGCAATGGTGTGCGTTGTCACGCCTTCGGTCTCTGCCAGCGGTATGTCTCCGATGACGGGCACGGTGGTGAGTTTCTCGATATCGGCACGCCCTTCGATGCGGTAGCTGAAGAGGTTTATCAGGTAGATGATGCCTACCGGAATGGACAGACCCATGACAAGTGCGATGAGGTAGATCATCTTGCCTTTGGGCGAAACCGGGGCGCTGTTGGCGAGGGCATCGTCAATGATCTTGGCATTGTTGGCGGTGGCGGCGAGGGTGATATTGTTCTCTTCTCGTTTTTGCAGCAGCATGAGGTAAAGTCCCGCTTTGATTTCTTGCTGCCGCTGGATGCTTACGAATTGGCGTTCTTGGGCGGGAGCGTTGTTCACCCGGCCGGCAAATTTGTTCTCCTGGCGGTTGAGGTCGGCTTGAGTGATGAGCAGGCCTTTGTGCACACTGGCAATGGAGCCGGTCAGGTTAGACCGCAGGTCGCCGATGCTGCTGTCCAGCTTCCTGATAACGGGGTTATTCAGTGAGGAGGTGCGCAGCAGGCGATTGCGTTCCAAAATTAAAGCATTATATTGAGAGATTAGATTTGCTAACGATACGTCGTTCAGTCCCACGTTAGTGGGAAGCAGCGCGGTGTTGTCCGCTTTTTCCAGAATTTCGGTGAGGAATTTTATCAGGTTCAGTTGGGTGCCGTTCTCTACACAACGTTTTTCGTATTCCGCCCGTTCGCTGATGGCTAGTTGGGCATCGCTGCTCAGGTTGATGAGCCCGGCGCCGCGCTTGAAGCTTTCCAACTCCTGTTCGGTGGTGCCCAGTTCGGCGTTGATAATGGCTATGCGCTCGTCGATGAAGCGGGCGGTATTCTCGGCCACCTCGTTCTTGTCGTCGTTGGCGTTGCGGTTATAGATCTCGATCAGCTTGTTGATGAAATCTTCGCCACGCTTCCGGTCGGTATCCTTCAGCGATACGGTGGCTACCGAGGTGGTTTTGCTGGTGGGCTCGATGGTAAGTGCGGCGGCATATCCTTTGGCCACTTCGAGGGGGTGCAAGATGGTGACGTTTACGGTGCTTGCCTCGTCCGGCGTTTGCCGCGAGTTGGCGGTGAAGGTGAGTGTGCCGGCTGTGGTGGGCAGTACGGCAGGCAGCTTGTCGAACTGCTTGGTGATGACCTGGTTGTTGATGGTGACGCTCACGTCCAGTTTCTCGCCGGGCATGGCGTGCATGGTCAAGGTGATGGGAGTGGACATCCGCTCGGCGTCCTGCGATGAGAAATGTACCAGTATAGGGGTGTTATTATAAAGTTCTATGTCGTGGAATCCACCTTCGGCGGAGTAGTTGATATACAGTCCGAGCTCGTTGACGACGGTTTTGTTGAGCGACTTGCTGCGAAGTATCTCTATTTCGTTGTCAATGTTCTTGGTGGAGCTGAAGATACCTATGTCTTCGAAGGCATTGAGATTGCCGCCGATGGCGCCTCCCTTCTTGTCGTCTTTGATGAGTATGGTGGCATTGATGTTGTACACCGGTGTGGCATAGCGCAGGTAGAGCCATGCACACAGCAGGCATACGATGACCGAGGCCACAAACCAAGGCCAACGGATGATGTATCTGAAAATTAGCGCATGATAATCGGTCTTCTCCTCTTTTTCTTCGAACAGCTCGTCGTAAATATCTTCTTTCATATTGTTTTGTCGTATTATTTATTTGGCAATGGCGATGATGAGTGTAGCCAACGATACCAGTGAGCTTACCACTGAAAACCAAATGGTGGTGCTAGTGTTGATATCGGCGGTCTTTGCCTTGGTTTTGTTGGGGGTGATGTATAGAATATCATTTTGTTGCAGGTAGTAGTGGGGGGAGTCCAGCAAGTCTTGGTCGTTCAGGTTGAGCGGTATGATTTGGCTTCGGCCTTCGCTGTCTTCACGAATCAGCTTGACGTTGTCTCGCAGACCGTAGATCGTCATGTCGCCCGCCATGGCAAGTGCTTCGAGTACGTTGACTTTCTCGTTGGAGATGGTAAACGTACCCGGTTTTGCCACTTCGCCGATGACGGAGATCTTGTAGTTCACCATACGCACCGTAACGATGGGCATTTGCCGGAATTGCGGGCTTAGCTTGTCTTTGATGAGTTGTTCGGCTTCACTCTTGGTCAGTCCTCCCAGATGCAGGGTGCCCAATACAGGGAAATCGACATTGCCCGCATTGTCTACCAAGTATTGCTGCAAGACGGGCTGGGTGGTAGTATTTCTGTTGGCGGAGTTGCTTGCCGGGCTGGAAACAGTCAGGTTGAACGGCTCTGCCAGTTCGGGCTCTTCGGGGCAGCTCACTACGATAGTCAGCAGGTCTTTGGGCATGATGCGGGCATCGTAGAGTGAAGCGACGGATTCGCCGGTGGCTGCCTCTGCTTGACGGATGTCTTGCAGATAAGGCACTTTCTTGTATGATTGACATCCTGCGAGGGTGAGCAGCATCCATAAAGCCGGAATGATATAGGCTGTTTTCTTCATTATTGTTAGTACTAAAAATTGAGTATTTATTTCTTTATATGTTTTATAATTAGTTACATTTTTAATATGCTTTTTGATCTTTGCATACTACATTCTTCACCGTTTTGTATATAATATAGATATCGAGCAGGAAGCTCCAATGCTCCAGATACCAGATGTCCCGTTCTACGCGTCCTTCCATTTGCCACAGTTCTTTGGTCTCTCCGCGAAATCCCGTAACTTGTGCCCATCCGGTCACTCCGGGTTTGATGAGGTGGCGCACCATGTATTTGTCTATCATGCGTGAGTATTCTTCGGTGTGTCTCAGCATGTGCGGGCGGGGTCCTACTACCGACATTTGTCCCAGCAATACATTGATAAACTGGGGTAACTCGTCGATACTGCTTTTGCGCAGGAAGTCGCCCAATTTGGTTTTGCGCGGATCATTCTTGGTGGCTTGCTGTTTGTCGCAATCTTTGTTGACGCGCATGGAGCGAAACTTATAGCACCAAAACTCTTCGCCGTTCTCTCCGCTGCGCTTTTGCTTGAAGAATATGGGCCCGGGCGAGGAAACTTTGATAGCAATGCCTATGATGATATAGATAAAAGGAAATAGCGTACAGAGAAACAACAAGGAGAAGAACAGGTCGAAAGTTCTCTTTAGGATTCGATTCTCCAGTTGCATCAGCGGCTCTTCGCGGATGGTGAAGATGGGTACATTACCAAACATCTCGAAGTGCACACGGCGGTGCAGGTAATTGCGTAAGTTGGGTATGTTGAAGAAGCGTATCAAGTGGTTTTCGCAATAGTTGATGATAGGAAGAATCTCATCGCCACGTGTAGAAGGCAAGCCACAATAGACCTGTTCGATAGGGTTGTTCTCCAAATAAGCCACTACCTCTTCGGGTGTGCCTAAATAGGGGATGGATGCAGGAAAACTATCGGAAGGCAGGTCGTTGAAATAGCCTATGATGCGGAAACCGTTGGTAGGGTCGCCTGCCATTTCTTCGTAAAGCTCAAGCATGCTTCTGTTGCTGCCTATCAGAACCACGCTGCGCGAGTTACCTCCATATTTGCGATATCTCTTGAGGAAATACCTGAACGATAACCTGTAACCGGCCAGGCAAAAGAAGAATATGCTGTAGAAGCTTACGAAAAAACGAGCGGATACTGTTCCTATATCTGCCAGTGTGATGATGCTGATAAATACTAAAGCGTGCAGAATGGTGTTTCGTATGGCATATAATACGATTCGTTCCGGACGTACGATGCGTTCGTGCAAGATGATGCCTTTAGAATAATTGCATAGTAAATAGACTAGGTTCAGTACAACCAGTAGCTCTGGAAATGCGTTTTTAAAATCGTAGCCTAATGTTTGGTAGTCGAAATTATGATATAAGGATATGAAAATAACATTTAACAGGCATAGGTCTCCGGTGATTATAATGGACTTTATGACTTCATTAAAACGAAGGTTCTTTTTCATATTCGTACTGATGTAATCTATGTCTCAACTCCCTTTTAATAGGGAGGTAGAGGGATATTGTTGTTTATGTGCTCTCTTACTTGCAAGGTAAGAGAATATATTGTTTCGGGCGCAAAGGTATAAAAAGATTACTATAATTACAAAATACTTATAAAAAAATTATGTTTTTAATAATATAATTTTGGACTGATCTTCTAAATTGGCATATCAAATAAGAAAATATATATTTACAATAATACATAAAAATGCATTCTAACATTTATGTTTTATTATACATTAATCATGCATTTACTGTTTAATTACATTCTATCATTATCCTTGTAAAAAACCTTCTGAGCATATTCAAAGACGAATTCTGATATAATCGCCTGTATTCTCTTACCTTGCAAGTAAGAGAATAAAATGATGGCTAATAAGCCTGATTTGCTTTAGATTATTAAACAATCTCTGTACGGCTAATTACTTCGATGTTTTTTTCTTCTTGTCAGGATGAATTGTTTTTATTATTTTTCGGTTTGCCTTGCTCATGGCGTTATCATTAAAGGACGCCAGATAAACATGAGTCACTTTTTCTGAAGTATGCCCCAGGCTTTCGCTGATAAGTGAAATAGAGATACCCTGCTTTTTGGCTGTAGTAGCCCAGCTATGGCGTGCTACGTAGGAAGTTAACGGTACGGATAGGCGGAGGGTTTTGGAAAGCTGGTGCAAGTGCTCGTTGTAAAGGCGCAAGGCACTTTTGTATTGCCTGTACCTATCCTCGCCTGTGCGAGAGAGAATAGGAAGCAGATAGGGAGAAGAGTTATCTTTATTTCTATACCTTCTTAGAATCTGTGCAGCATACGGCTCTATATGGACTACTAATTGCTGTTTGGTCTTTTGGCGATAATAATAGATCGTATTATATTTCACATCCGTTTTGCGTAAGTGGACGAGGTCTACAAAAGGAATGCCCCGTAAGTAGAAGCTTAGCAGAAACATGTCCCGGCTGAAGCGTAATTGAGGCTTGTCATCCAAGTCGAGGTTTGCCAAACGGCGAATCAGTGCAGGAGAAATAGCACGTTTTGCGGTAGGTTCGTAACCGGTGAACACGAAACTGAATAAATATTCCACATCGTATGAAAAGGGTATGCCCTGCTCTGCCGCTTGATAAGAAATGGAGCGGAACATGCGCATATAGGCAGACACGGTATTGTGGCGTCGTCCTTCTACTATCAACGCCTGCTCGTATTCTTTGATGAGTCCCGGGGTAAGTGCTTTGAAAGTAATGGAGTTATCTCCTGTAAAACGAAGAAAACTATTTATAGCGCTGGTGTAAAGTCCGGCTGTGCTGTATCGCTCGGATTGCTTGACTTCGGTTACCAAAGAGTGGGTATATGTTTGTATAGTTGTCATAAATACTTTTTTTATTGGATAATAGATAATCACGTAACAAGTCGTTCGATAAAAAGATTTCATCGAAAGGGTGACCTGTTATTGGTAGAAATGGTAAAATTTCTATGCAAATGATGCTTTATGGCAATCTCGGGCAGATATGAGGGGGGTTATAATATGCCTGCGCGTACTCTACTCAGTGTTTCCGGTGTCATCAGCAGATAAGACGCAATATGCGATAAAGGTGCCCGCTTGATGACCTCAGGTTGATGTTCCATGAGTAGATTATAGCGCTCGCTTGCCGTTTCGAACCGCCAGGAGTCAGCTTTAATTTGTGATACAATGAGTGAATATTCCAGTATTTTACGGTAAAACATGTTAATTTCCCATGAGATCTCGGTGAGCGTCAGCAGCTTGTTATAGGGCAGCAGATAGACTACGCTGTTTTCCAATGCTTCGATCATGAGATGGGTGGGTTCTTGTTTGAGTGTGCTCTCTATGCAAATGATAATGCAGCCTTCGTAAGAGAAATGTTCGGTGACATCTTTTCCATTCTTATAGTAGAATTGGCGTAGCATACCTTTTCCTACAAATACTATGTTATGACTGGTTTGGCCCTCGTTTAATAGTAATTCTCCCTTTTCTACTTCCTTGCGAATGAGTATCTCTTCTATCAGCTTTCTGCCTTCAGGCGCCATACCTGGATAGCGTGAGTTGACAGTAGCATTAACGGTTTCTTTTAATAGTGTGTCCATAAATGCCGATTTGTTCGTTATGCGGACAAAGATAAAAATTAGTTGTGAATTATAAGTTATAAGTTATGAGTTATTTGCTTATAATGGCCAACGGGCTTTAATGCCGAATGGAGAAACACAAACAAATAACTTATAACTCATAACTCACAACTATTTAACGAATCCTTTGCTGAGCCACTTCATGCTGTACCAGCGGCGGACAAATATGAAACCACGAATGTTTTCGTCCAATAAAAAAGCAACCCACATGCCGCAAATACCCCAGCCCAACGGAATGCCGAAAAGATAGCCTAAGCCGACGGCAACACTCCACATAACTATCAATCCCACATAGAAAGGGTAGTTCACATCGCCCGCCGCACGCAGGGCATTCGTTGCGAAGATATTGATAGGACGGCCTATTTCAAGCAGCACATCTATATACAGGATGGTGACTCCCATCCGGATGATCTCCGGATTGGCAGTGAGCCAACTGAAAATAGTGCGCCCGAAGATAGCAAGTATGCAAGATAGAAGAACCGTAATCATAACAGATTTTTTCATCACATATTTACCCATCAGGAACGCCGCATGGGGCTTCCCTTCGCCTATCAGATGTCCGATGCAGATGGCACCGCCCTGAGCCATAGAGATGCTGAACAAGTAGGCGAACATAATGATGTTGACACAATACGTCCGGGTAGCCAGTGCTTCGACTCCCAGCATGTTGATAAAGAAAGTAATCACTACTTGCGATGAACTGTACGAGAGCTGTTCTCCGGCCGAAGGAAGCCCTACCTTCATCAGGTTTTTCAGTTCTATCCACGGGAACGGACGGAAATAAGCCCGCGGGAAACGATGAATGTGCTTGCGGAACAAGATAACGAACAAGATTATCATGGACACCCCTCGACTGAAAGCCGTAGAAATAGCCGCACCTTCTACGCCCAACTCCGGAAAACCAAAGCGTCCGAAAATAAGTGAGTAGTTGCCAATGATGTTTATGATATTGACTACCACCGTTACCAGCATCGGGTAAATAGCCTTATTGGCACTGCGCAGAGATGCCGAAAGCGTAAGAGATATTGCCTGAAAGAAAGCGAAAGCACCCACGATGCGCATATAATCCATACCGTCGTTCATCAGCTCGGGTGTCAGCCCCATTAGCTGAAGGATGGGGCGTGCGCAAGAAAACAACAGCAGGCTGATGGTAATGCCTACCACCAGATTGACCAGTATAGATACCCCCACTACTTGCACTACTTTCCGCTGTAGTTTGGCACCAAGGTATTGCGAACACAGTACGGATGTGCCGAGGTTGATAACCTCGAAAACAAGGAAGGTGAGCATGATGATCTGGTTGACTACTCCCACGGCGGCGACACTATTGTCCGAGTGCCGGCTCAACATGACGGTATCCACAGCACCAAGCATCATGATAAGCAGTGTTTCAATAAAGATAGGAGCAGCGAGTTTGGCTAGGCGTTTTTTCAAGCTTTCTTGTTGTATCATGATCTATGTGAACGTGCTATATTTAAAAAATCGTGCAAAGATAAGGAAAGGAGTAGGTAGTAAGGTTGATATAGGTCAATTATTTTTTTTCATCCTATTATAATTTGAGTGTTAACGTGTTACCCCTGTTTTAGAAAATACAATGAAAAAAATATGTAGCAAAGATTTGCACAGTCCAAAAGTTTGCCATACATTTGCACCGCATTTGAGAAGAAATGCTGGTTATAAAAAAGGAAGTTTGGGTGAGTGGCTGAAACCACCAGTTTGCTAAACTGACGTACGGGTAA
>JAEXAJ010000221.1 GCA_023458215.1 Bacteroidota bacterium | reverse complement strand
CTCGACTAGTCGTCGGCAGCGTCAGAATGTGTATAAGAGACAGATATAAAATAGAGCAATTGCAATATGCGCAAGATGAAGTTATGGAAGATCGTAAGTTAAAAATTCTAGAAGCTTACAATGCTGTAACGGAACAACTTGCTACAATCAAAGCTAAGGCAGAAACAGCAGCATTATATAATGCACAAATAAAAATTTCAGAATACAATTTTGTTCAAGGAAAAGTTACAATAACAGAGTTGGCAGTAGAGCGTGCACGACGTTCAGGAGCGGTCACCATCTATGAGCAGGCTCGTGTAGCTTTACATAATTCAATCATTTTACTTGAGATGCTTACAAATGTAAAAATCATCAGAGACAAATAATAAAAGAGCTTATGGATATCCTACTATTTATATCGCAATTCCTGTATCGTATCCGCTATTGGTTATTATGGGGAACCCTTTTTGTCACAGGTCTAGTTATTTATTTTACCCAATTCCTTCCTTATAGCTATACTGTTAAAAGCAGCTTATACGCTGGTATTACAAGCTCGACTTCATTGGATGGAGCTGCTGTAAATTTTTCTGTAGTTGCTGCCACTTTCGATAACCTTGTCAATATTGCCAAATCCCGAGGTACATTAGAAAAAGTTTCTTTACGTCTTTTAGCTAGTTCTTATACTCATGGTGAAGAGTGGAAAGACAATCAATACATTCAAGCGAAACACTACCGTCAATTATTGCAAATAACTCCCAAAGAGGTTATGGAATTGATTGACCGTAAAGACGAAAGCAAAACTTTAGCTAACTTAACAGCCTATAAAAAAAATGATCATAATAATTTTATTTATTCTGTTTTCAATCGTACCATAGCTTTTTACAGCATGGCTGCTTTAGACCGGGTAGAACTTAAGCGCATAGGTAATAGCGATATTTTAGATATCTCCTATACATCTGCAGATCCTGGGTTGACTCAACTAACAGTAGCTTTTCTCATTGAAGAACTTATTAATGCCTACGAAATCCTCCGGTTCAAATCAACAAACGATGTGATTGCCTATTTTGAAGAACAAGTACGATTAGCCAAAGTCAGACTCAGTGAAGAGGAAGATAACCTGATGCACTACAATGTTCAAGAGCGTATTATTAACTACGATGAAGAAACAAAGGCCTTAGCCGCTACTCGCTATCAAGTAGATGACCGTCTGGAAGCAGCCAAACGAACCTATGAAGGAGCGGTGGCTTTGCGGAAGATGTTAGATGAGAAGATGGATGTACGTGCTCAAATTATCCGTAACAATACCAACTTGTTGCAAGAATTAGATAAAGTCAGCAACTTGAACCAAAGTATCATGGAAAAAGAAATCTTCATTTCGGACAAAAGTAAGTCCAAAAGTGAAGAACTACAAAAAGAGAAGACAGAATTAAGACAAGCTGAAGATCGAATTAGCAGTATTTCAGATAACTTAAATGAATTTGCTTTCACAAAAGAGGGTGTAGGCATTGAAAATATGATTAATGAATGGCTTATAGCATTGGTTAACGAAGCCAGAGCACAAGCCGAGATGAAAGTATTGGAATCACGTCAGCAAGATATATTTGACCAATATAGTCACATGTCTCCTGTTGGTACACAAGTCAATCGCAAAGAACGCGCGATCGACATTGCCGAAGATAATTATCGGACTCAACTAAGTGGACTTGCCAGTGCCAACCTACGTCTGAAGAATATCGAAATGAGCACCAGTAATCTTCAAACTGTAGCACCTCCATCCTATCCTCTTACCGACAATGGGCGCAATCGATTGATGTACATTCTTGCTGCTTTCTTTGGTAGCATGATATTCATCATTCTCTACTTCCTATTAATTGAAGTGTTAGATCATACCCTACGCGATCCTTATCGCAGCAAGCGCCTTAGTGGTTTACCTGTTATAGCTGCTTTCAATGGTATTAGTAATTTGAAATATCGTGGTTTCTTGAAAGCATGCAACCGCTTAGCTGCAGCTTATTGTTGCAACCGCTTGAATAAATATATGAAGGTAGGTGAACCTACGGTTATCAACCTACTAAGTATCAATTCTCGTGAAGGAAAATCGTTCCTTGCTAAATATTTCATCCGCCATTGGGAGTCAGAAGGTCTTCGTGTGCGTCTGGTTACTCACGATTATGATTTTGAGAGCAATGGAAAGCAATATGTACAAGCACAACAACTAAGTGATTTTTGGATGCTCAACGAAGCCGAGAAAACACCGGACATTATATTAGTAGAGTATCCATCTATCAAAGACTCCAGCATTCCATTGCCTGTACTCCAAAAGGCTGATGTCAATTTATTGATAGCCAATGCCTGCCGTTTATGGCGTGACAGTGATAATACGACATTAGCTCCTTTCAAAGAAGCATTGAAAGACACACCTTTCATGCTCTACCTAAACAATGCCGATCGTGATGTAGTAGAATCATTTACTGGTGAATTACCACCTAAAATGCCGATTCACTCTTTCATCAGCCGGTTGGCGCAATTAGGTCTAACGTCTCAGAAAAATGAGGTTAAATAATATCTTTTGAATATTATGGCATCGAATACTCCATATTTAGTACGTGAACAACCTCCCAAAGCATTAATCTATCTTTTGCTTGTGGCTGGATTGGTAGCTATTACGTATGCCATTATTGCTCAGAAATTATTAATAGCAGTAGCCATTGTCTGCTTACCTATAGTGATTTTAGCTGTAGCCTATGGTTTCCAGAATCCATATTTTGTTTATTTACTATATGCTACCTATGCCTTTTTTTTCACAACTATCTCTCGTTATACTCTTAAAGTTAAGTTAAGCGTTGGGTTGGATATAATATTAGTATATTTATCAGTTTCTCTTTTGGTAGTCTTCTATCTAAAGAAAACTAATTTCAGATTAAAAGATGCTGTTAATATTTTCACTCTAAGTTATATTGCGTGGATTATATTCATTCTGTTACAATTAGCCAACCCGCACATTAATGAAGAAGGTATTACACATGGTATCCGTATCATGATATTAGAAACATTTGTACTGTACATCATTGCATCTATCGTTTCTAATAGTCCAAAAGTATTAAGAAACGGTTTGATACTTATTGGTCTTTTTACTATCATTGCTTTCTTGAAATTAATGTATCAACGATATGTAGGTTTTGACTCATCTGAAAGATATTGGTTATATGTACAAGAAGCTGCAAAAACTCATATACTATCAACCGGAATACGTTATTTCTCATATTTTACTGATGCAGGTAACTTTGGTACAATCATGGGGGCAATAGCAACAGTATACACTATAATAGGATTCAACACACGCAATCGAAAATTTGCAGTCTTTTATCTCATTATAGCAGCAATGGGAATTATTGGAATGCTTTTTTCTGGTACTCGTGGTGCCCTTGTTGTTCCTTTTGCAGGTCTTGCCCTATATTGCCTGATATGCAAAAGTATTAAAACATTTGCCATTACAATCATTGTAGGATTATGTATTTTTGCATTTCTTGCATTTACAAATATAGGAAATAGTAATTCATTTATTCGACGCGCCCGTACCGCTTTTCGACCGACAACAGATGCGTCATTCAATGTACGCATCCAAAACAGAAAGGAGATGGCGCAATATTTAAAAGATTATCCATTTGGAGTAGGTATAGCTAATTCAATACCTAAATTATGGCTAAAACAAGATTTAACATATGAAGAAGGTACCTTGCCACCCGATTCCTACTTTGTTTCCATCTGGATACAAACTGGAATGATTGGTTTGGTATTAAACCTTGCTATCTATCTTGTCACCTTGTTAGGCTGCTGCTATATTGTAATGTTCAAAGTCAAAGACAGATATTTAAGGCATCAGCTAGCTGCCTTCACATGCACTGTGTTTGGTATATTATTGAGTGGTTATACCGGATATGCTCCTGGCATGCCACCTACAAATTTCA
>JAEXAJ010000220.1 GCA_023458215.1 Bacteroidota bacterium | reverse complement strand
GGATATCACTCGTAGTAACCGCTACCGCCGCGAACTGGAAGAAGCCCGTCGCCGTGCCGAGGACTTGCTTGCTACGCGAGAGAAGCTGATGCTTGCCATCACCCACGATTTTAAAGCCCCCCTCGGTTCCATCATGGGCTATGCCGACTTGCTATCCCGCCTCACCGTGGACGAACGCCAGCGCTTCTACCTCGACAATATGAAAACTTCCTCGGAACATCTCTTGAAACTCGTTGTCGATTTGCTCGATTTCCATCGCCTCGACCTTCATAAGGCGGAGATAAAACGTGTCTCCTTCCACCCCTCCCGATTGCTGGAAGAGATACAGGTCAGCTTCGAACCGTTGACTACTACCAAAGGATTGTCTTTGAAGTGCGAGATTGCGCCCGAGCTTCAAGGAACATTCATCAGCGACCCGTTGCGCTTGCGGCAAATCATCAACAACCTGCTTTCCAATGCCGTGAAATTTACTTCACAAGGCGGGATTACAATAAAAGCTACCTATGTGGAGAGAGGAGGTAGTTCTTCCTTCAACACCAGTCATCTGCTACTTACCGTTACCGACACAGGTAAGGGTATGGGCGTGGACGACCGCGAACGTATTTTTCAAGAATTCACCCGCTTGCCCGGTGCGCAGGGAGAAGAAGGCTTCGGCTTGGGCCTGTCCATTGTCCGCATGCTCGTGCAATTACTTGAAGGCAGGATCGAAGTGGATAGTGTGCTTGGTAAAGGCAGTACCTTCACCCTTCGTGTTCCTTTGTTCCCGGTGAGCAATGAAGCCCCCATTAAGAATGAAGAACCCATTAATAATGAAGAATTAAGAATGAAGAATGAAGAATTGCCTTGCGGTGTAAATGCGCAGCCCAATTCTTCATTCTTCATTCCTCATTCTTCATTAAATAAGCTCCTCCTCATTGACGACGACCGTATTCAGTTGACGCTTACCGCCGCCATGCTTCAACAAAGTGGCATCGGTTCCGTCAGTTGCCAGCAACCGGATGAGTTGCTGGAAGCGTTGCGCACCGATACCTTCGATTTATTGCTGACTGATGTGCAAATGCCTGTCATGAATGGCTTCGACTTGCTAAATCTGTTGCGTGCCTCCAACATTCCGCAAGCCAAGACCATTCCAGTGATAGCCGTCACCGCCCGTAGCGATATGCGGCGCGAAGATTTCCTAAGCTATGGCTTTGCCGGTTGCCTGCACAAACCATTCACGGTGAACGAACTACTTGGCGAGTTGAACCTTGAATCGGGAATGCCGGAAGCGTCGCTCCCGGCAGACAACACACTCAACTTCTCCGCCCTTACCGCTTTCTCCGGCGATGACCATGATGCGGCGAAGTCTATCCTCGAAAGTTTCATTCAGGAAACCCGGCTCAATGCCGATCGCCTGCGGCAAGCTTTAGATGCCGGAGATGTTCGGGGTGTTGCGGCTATGGGGCACAAAATGCTGCCTTTGTTTACCCTGTTGGGGGCTACTGAGCTTGTAGCTTTACTCAAAGAATTAGAAACCTTACGTGAAGTACCCTTCGACGAAGAGATAAAGAACAAATCTCTTTCCGCCCTTACCCTCATAGACGCTATTGTAGCACAAGCTGTAACACTAAATGCATCTTCCTGATGAAAAAGAAACTGATATTTGTTCTTGTCACTGCTCTGATTGCCCACTGCTGTTTTATGTCATTATGCCCTATTATGTCGATTACATAGATACCGGTGGTGGCGATGCGGCAGGCAAAGGGTATCCAATAAAATTTCATTAACTTTCTTGCTATAAGGAACTATATGTTATTGAAATTTGTTTCCTTTGTAGTAATTTTGTTATAGACTGTCAATTGACGTACCGATGAGAAGAAAATGGTTGAAAATAGCACTTTGGGTGCTGCTTACTCCAGTTATACTATTTATACTATTGATGGTGCTACTCTATGTGCCCCCCGTACAGAATTTCATACGGAAACAAGCCACGGAGATAGCATCTGAAGCTACGGGTATGGACATATCCGTAGAGCGCATAGACCTCCGCTTCCCCTTGAACCTGCTGGTGCATGGCGTACTTGTTGTGCAACCGGCTGACACTGCCGCGCCGGTGCAGCATCCCGATACACTTTTGCGCCTCGAGAGCCTGAATGTACGTGTACAAGCATTGCCCTTGCTGAAGGGAAGGGTAGAAGTAGACGATGTTACTTTGAAGGAAGTATCTGTGAATTCATCCAATCTGATAGAGGGAATACAAATACGGGGCACACTCGGAAAATTCTTCCTCGAAAGCCACGGCATAGACTTGAAAAAAGAAAATGCCGTACTGAATAACATCGAATTGAGCGATACCCGCGTGCAAGTAATCCTTGCCGATACCACCGAGACTCCAAAGGATACTACCGAAACCGTACTGAACTGGAATGTAGCGCTTCATAAACTGAAACTGAAAAACGTAGCGGTCGATTTGCTGATGCCTCTTGACTCTATGCGGCTGGGTACCCGTCTGGGCGATGTCGAAATTGTAGACGCTACCGCCGACCTTAAACATCAGTTTTATGGCTTGAAGAAGTTCCTCCTTTCAGGTGCTTCCGTCCACTATGATACAGGCCGTCAGGCCCCTGCCGATAGTATTGCCACAACTCCGGTCGAGGGCTTCGATGCCTCGCACATTGCTTTGCGTGATATCCGTTTGGGCATTGACTCCGTGATGTATTACGGACGCAGGATGAATGCCGTGATTCGTGAATGCTCCATGAACGAGCGTTCGGGACTGAGCATTACTTCACTCACCGGGCGTGTATTTGCCGACTCAACCGTTATCCGTGTACCCTCGCTCAAACTACTTACCCCGCACAGTGAAATGAATCTTACCGCCCAAACCTATTGGGAGCTGATTAATATACCCACTACCGGACGCCTCACGGCTCGCTTCGATGCCCGTATCGGTAAGGAAGACGTCTTGCTCTTTGCGGGAGGATTGCCCAAGACCTTTAAGGAAGCCTATCCTTTTCGTCCCCTTGTCATCCGTGCCGGTACGGAAGGAAACCTGAAACAGATGCAAATCTCCCGCTTTTCAGTCGATCTGCCCGGTGCCTTCTCCCTCAGCGGAGGCGGTGAGTTTTGGAATCTGACCGATAGCCTGACCCGTAACGGCAAGATGGACTTTGAGATGCAAACGCAGAACCTGAACTTCCTTACAGGACTTACGGGACTGACTCCCGATGGTTCTATCATCATCCCCGATAGCATGAGCCTTGCCGCCCACCTCGGCGTGGATGGTAATCAATGCACTGCCGACTTGAAGTTGAGGGAGAGAGAGGGACTTCTCGGTTTGGACGCAGCCTATAACTTGTCTACCCAGGCCTATCACGCCAATCTCGGCATCGATGCCCTGCAATTGCATCACTTCCTGCCCAAAGATTCCATCTACACCCTTACGGCAACAATCTCTGCCAAAGGAAAAGGAGTGGACATTGCATCTTACAAGACCATTGCCGACGTAGAAGCTTCCCTGAAAGAATTGCAATACGGGCGTTGGAACATCTCCGGGGTCGATGTAAAAGCCGGATTGAAATCATCGGTCGCCACGGTGAACCTGACCAGTGACAATACCTTGCTGAAAATGCTGGGAAAAGCAGAAATGCACCTTGATCGCCGCTATCTGGACGGCAAACTCGACGTCGATGTCGAAGAACTGGACTTCTATAAACTGGGTTTCGCTCCCAAACCCTTGAAACATCCGTTTGCCTTCCGTTTGGGAGCTGAAGCACGCCGTGATTCCATCAAGTTGCAATTGGATGCGGGTGATTTGGATCTTCAACTACGTGCCCGAAGCACTTTGAAGAAATTGTTGGAACAATCGGATGAATTTACCCGCTTGCTCACCAAACAAATAGAGAATAGTTACCTCGACCATGCCGCCCTGCGTCGTGTGCTTCCTTCGGCACGTATGCAACTGACGGCCGGTAAGGAGAACCCCGTCAGTTACTTCCTGGCTACGAAAGATATTTCGTTCCACGACTTTAACCTACGCTTCGGCTTTACCCCCACCCGCGGAATCAACGGACGTACCGCCATACACGGGTTGCGTATGGACTCTTTGCAACTGGATACCCTCTTCTTCGCCGTGCGGCAGGATACCGCCCGCATGACGCTTCAAGGTGGAGTTATCAACGGACCTAAGAATCCGCAATTTGTATTCCGTAGCACCTTGACCGGCGAGATTCGTAATGAAGATGCCGAACTGACCGTTGACTATGTGGACGGACAAGGGCAAACCGGTGTGTTGTTCGGTATCAATGCCCGCCCGTTGACCAAAGGAAATGGTCAGGGAAATGGAGTATTGTTGCACCTGATTCCTGCCGAACCGATTATTGCTTTCCGTAAATTCCGCTTTGTAGACGATAGCAATTGGATTTATTTGCATAAGAATATGCGTGTATATGCCAATGTGGATATGGATAGTGACAATGGGCTATGTTTCCGTATGCAGTCCAATCCGCAAGATACGATCTCGCTACAGAACATCAACGTGGAATTAAGCCGTCTCCGTCTGGATGAGCTGAGCGGTGTATTACCCTATCTGCCCCGGTTGACGGGATTGTTGTCCGCCGAAGCTAATTATGTGCAGACGGCTACTTCTTTGCAGGTGTCGGCCGAGGCCAATGTAGAGAAATTGACCTATGAAAATCAACCCGTAGGAGATATTGGGCTGGGAGCTTCCTGGTTGCCGGGTGAACATAACTCACACTTCCTGAATACTTACTTTACCTATAATAATGAGGAAGTGCTGACCGCCAATGGTGTTCTCACTCAGAAAGATGGTAAAGATACATTGGAAGTGACCACGAGCTTTGAACACTTCCCGCTCAAAATGGCGAATGCTTTTATCCCCGATCAGATGGCGTCGTTCACGGGAGACATTGATGGCGGCTTATACATTTATGGTCCTTTAGAGAAACCGAACATGCACGGGGATATCTCATTGGATAGCGTGTCTGTTTTTGCCCGTCAGGCAGGAGCACGGTATTGGTTCGATAACCGTCCGTTGCAGATAAAGGATAATAAGCTGATATTCGACAAATTTGCCATCTATACCACCAGCAAGAATCCCTTTACCATTGACGGAAATATAGATTTCCGCAATATACAACGTCCTACCGCTAATCTCGATCTTTTGGCAACGAACTATACTCTATTGGATGCGCCTCGTACGAAAGAGAGCTTGGTTTACGGTAAGGTGTTCGTTGACCTCAATGCTACCGTCCGTGGTCCGCTCGATGGGCTGACTATGCGTGGAAACATGAATCTGCTGGGTAATACCAACGTGACATACGTACTGACCGACTCCCCGTTGACGGTGGAAGACCGACTTGACGGATTGGTCACTTTTACTTCCTTCAATGATACCACTTCTGTAAAGGAAGATGAGGCTCCAACTATGTCTTTAGGAGGGCTGGAGATGTTTATGTCCGTTCATATAGACAATGCCGTGCGTCTGCGTGCCGACCTGAGCCCTGATCGTAGCAAGTTCATCGAACTGGAAGGTGGCGGTGACCTGAATATGCAATACACCCCTCAGGGCGATATGAGTCTTACAGGGCGCTACACCCTATCGGGCGGTGTAATGAAGTATTCGTTACCCATCATCCCTTTGAAAGAGTTCCAATTCAATCCCGGAAGTTATGTAGATTGGCGGGGAAATATAATGAATCCTACGCTTAGCCTGAAAGCTACCGAGCGTATACGTGCCTCTGTAGCCGATGGCAATGGGGACGGTTCGCGTATGGTGAACTTCGATGTTTCTATCTCTATAAAGAATCGTTTGGAGGCTCCTGAACTGATATTTGATATTGCTGCCCCTGAAGATGCAACGATTGAGAATGAGTTGCAGGCAATGGGGGCTGATGAACGAAGCAAGCAAGCTATTGCTATGCTTGCTACGGGGATTTATCTGAACGGTGGTGGTAAAGGTGGTGGCCTGAGTATGGGTGCCGCCTTGAATAGCGTGCTCCAGAGCCA
Organism: Bacteroidota bacterium; assembly: GCA_023458215.1. The sequence continues at coordinate 70,440 of JAEXAJ010000220.1, read as the reverse complement.
GATAAACTCTCTTGCCGGTTCGGTGAAAAATGCGAATATCAGTGTTGGTATAGAAGATCGTACTTCGGCCGAAACCGGGGATACGCAGAAGGACTTCAGCTTCCGTTATTCACAACGCTTCTTTAATGACCGCGTACAAATTATTATCGGCGGTAAAGTGTCAACCGGTGCCAATGCTACGAATGACGCAGAATCGTTTATTGATAATATATCCTTGGAATACCGCCTCGATACCTCAGGCACCCGTTATGTACGTGTGTTCTATGATAAAAACTACGAAAGTGTGCTCGATGGTCAAATAACAGAGACAGGTGTAGGTCTTGTGCTCCGTCGTAAAATGGATCGTTTGGGAGAACTCTTTATCTTTAAAAGAAAGAAGAAAGAAGTGGAAAAGGGTGATAAGGTGGAAAAGTGATAAGGTGATATGAAACGACTGATAGTATATATAATTGGATTAATGTTTTTGGCAGGTTGCTCTACTACCAAGCATCTGCCTGAGGGGGAAATACTGTATACCGGGCAAAAACCGATGATAGTATTGAACCGTAGTGTAACCCCGGTAGGGGAGACAGCTATGGAGGAGGTGGAAGCCGCGCTTGCCACTGCACCGAATTACTCTGTGCTGGGAAGCTCGACTATGCGTTTCCCTTTCCCCTTTGGTTTGTGGGTTTATAATGATTTTCAGAAATATCAGAAAGGATTGGGCAAATGGATATTCAATAAGTTTGCATCTACTCCGGTATTCTTATCTACGGTGAATCCGGATATTCGCCAGAAAGCAGCTACTAATTTGTTACGCGACTATGGCTACTTTAATGGTACGGTCAGTTATAAAACGTTTATTGATCCGAAAGATTCATTGAAGGCCAAGTTACAGTATACGGTCGATATGCGCAATCCTTACTTTATTGATACGGTATTTTATCGTGGTTTTAGTCAGCGTACATTGCAGATCATGGAACTGGGACGTCGTCGCTCGCTTATCAGCCCGGGAGAACAGTTTAATGTGACCGATCTTGACGGGGAACGTAATCGCATCAGTACACTGTTGCGTAACGTGGGATACTACTATTTTCGTCCCGACTATCTGACCTATCAGGCCGATACTACAATGGTGCCCGGAGGGCATGTCATGATGCGTATGATACCCGTACCCGGTATGCCTGCTGCTGCACAAAAACTCTATTTTGTTGGCAAGAAGTCCGTATATCTGATGGGGAAACAGGGAGAGACTCCCAACGACAGTTTGGATTATAAAGGATTGGCTATTCATTATTATAACAAGCCCGGAGTACGTCCCAATATGCTCTATCGTTGGCTGAACTATCAGGGATATCGGCGTAAACGTCAGGTGCAGGATAGTGCGGGTATCTCCCGCCAACGCGCTATGCAGAATCTTTATAGCTTGTATCGCCAGACCCGTATTCAGGAACGTCTGGCCAATGTAGGTATCTTCCGTTATGTTGAAATGCAATACATTCCGCGCGATACGACATTGGTTTCCGATACGCTGGATTTGAAAATCTATGCGGCACTTGACAAGCCATACGATGCTGAGTTTGATTTTAATGTCAAGATGAAGAGCAATAATCAGACTGGCCCCGGAGCAGCATTTACACTGACTAAGAATAATGTATTCGGTGGTGGCGAGACATGGAATGTTAAACTGGAGGCTTCCTATGAGTGGCAAACGGGTAAAGGCAGCAGCTCTTTGATGAATAGTTATGACTTTGGTTTATCTTCTTCATTGATGTTTCCTCGCGTTGTTTTTCCACGACTGGGTAGCAGGGAGTATGACTTTCCGGCAACAACAACCTTCCGTATCAATGCCGATCAGATGAACCGTGCCAAATATTATAAATTGTTGGCTTTTGGTGGAAATGTCACATACGACTTCCAGCCCAAGCCTACTTCTAAACATAGTCTTACCCCCTTCCGGTTGACCTTCAATGTACTTCGTAATCCGACAGCGGCGTTCGATACTTTGCGGAATGAGAATCCGGCGCTTTACGTCAGTCTGAGAAATCAGTTTATACCCGCAATGGAATATACCTATACCTATGATAATGCCTCCTTACCGGGTAAGCGCAATCCTATCTGGTGGCAATCTACGATAGCTTCGGCAGGAAATATCACTTCGGCAATTTACCGCATTTTCGGTGAGCCTTTTGATAAGCGCGAAAAGAAATTGCTCGGTGTACCTTTTGCACAGTTCCTGAAATTGAATTCTGAATTTCGTTACCATTACCGTATAGACAAAAATCAGATGATTGCTTCGCGCATCGCAGGAGGGGTAATTTGGTCTTACGGTAATATGTTGACCGCCCCCTACACGGAGCAATTCTATATTGGTGGAGCCAACAGTGTGCGTGCATTTACGGCGCGCAGTATTGGCCCGGGAGGTTATCCACCCAATAAAGAGAAGAAATATATGTATATCAACCATGTCGGTGATATCCGTATGGAAGCGAATCTAGAGTATCGCTTCCGTATTATCGGCGATTTGCATGGTGCCTTGTTTTTGGATGCCGGTAATGTATGGCTGATGAGGAAAGACGAAGCTCGTCCCAATGGCGAACTGACCATGAAACATTTTTGGAAACAAATAGCGTTAGGTACAGGAACCGGTTTGCGCTATGACTTGGATTTTCTTGTCTTCCGTCTCGACTTGGGTATCGGTCTGCACGATCCGTATGATACGGGTAAATCGGGTTATTATAATATTCCAAAGTTTAAGGATAGTATGGCATTGCACTTCGCTATTGGTTATCCGTTCTAAAAATGTACGTTTTTGAATGAATAGTAGCAAAGAATGAACTATTTGTTCCCTTTAAGGGAGAAATTATTCGTACATTTGTCGCCGTAATCAAAGATGATACACTAACCTTTTTAATAATAACTAATATGAAACCTACTTTATTCCTACTGGCAGCCGGTATGGGCAGCCGTTATGGTGGCTTGAAACAATTGGACGGACTAGGTCCTAACGGTGAAACTATTATGGATTATTCAATCTACGATGCTATTAACGCCGGCTTCGGTAAGCTCGTTTTTGTAATTCGTAAAGACTTCGAACAAGATTTCCGTGACAAGATTATTTCTAAATATGAAGGTCATATTCCGTGCGAACTGGTATTCCAATCCATCGATGATCTTCCTGCAGGCTTTACTTGTCCTGAAGGTCGTACGAAACCTTGGGGAACCAATCATGCGGTAATGATGGGTGCCAATGTAATCAAAGAACCGTTTGCTGTTATTAATTGTGATGACTACTACGGTCACGACTCATTTATGACGATGGGTAAATTCCTTTCCGAATTGCCCGAAGGTTCTAAGAATGTATATTCAATGGTAGGTTTTCGCATCGGCAATACACTGAGCGAAAGCGGTACCGTATCCCGCGGTCTTTGCAGCAAAGATGCCAACGGCTTGTTGACTTCTGTGGTAGAGCGCACCAAAATCCAACGTATAGATGGTGAAGTGAAGTACATCGACGATAACGGTGAATGGACTGCCACTCCCGAAACGACTCCGGTCAGCATGAACTTCTGGGGCTTCACTCCCGATTACTTTGCTTACAGCGAAGAGTTCTTTAAAACGTTCCTGAGCGATCCGAAGAACATGGAAAACCTGAAGAGCGAGTTCTTCATCCCATTGATGGTTGATAAATTGATTACCGACGGTATTGCTACTTGTGAGGTACTGGATACTACCAGCAAATGGTTCGGTGTAACTTATCCGGAAGACCGTCAGGATGTAGTAGATAAGATTCAGGCATTGGTGGATGCAGGTGAATATCCTGCGAAATTGTTCTAAGAACTGATAACTGAAACATAGAAGGATCTGCCTCTAATAAATAAGGGACAGATCCTTTTTCTTTTTATCACGGGCTGGTTTCCTACAAATGTTTAGTGTTGTATCTCTTCCAGATCAACAATCTTGCGACAAACAGCCAATGACTCTGTTCGATGAGAAATAACCAGCATGGTCAGGTCGGTACGTTGTTCTGCCAAGTGGAGTATGGCATGGTTTATCGCTTTTTCTGTATTCTCGTCTAAAGAGGAAGTTGCTTCGTCAAATAAAAGGAGCTCGGCATTCTTATATAGTGCTCTGGCAATGCCTAAACGTTGACGCTGCCCGCCGGATAACAGACAACCGCCTTCACCTACCGCTGTGTCTATCCCTTGGGGTAAAGAATTGACAAACTTATCAAGTGATGCTAACTTTAAAACATCTTGTACGCGTTCACGATCAGGTAATGAGCCATTGGTTCCCATTACAATATTATCCAAAAGAGAACCTTCTATCATAAATAATTGCTGCGATACATAACCTATTTTATCGTGCCAGGATTTCATGTGCTTTTCTGACAGGGAAACGTTGTCTATGTATATCTTTCCCGAATCCGGTTGCAAGAAGCCTAGTAGTAAATGAAACAGGGTTGATTTACCGGAACCGGACTCACCTTTAAGACCTATGAAATCGCCTTTCTTAATCTCTAATGATAGATTCTGAATAACCGGTGTTGTCTTGTCATAAGAGAAACTGACGGAATCGAAACGAATGGTATGCTCAAAAGTGATCTCTTCCTGAGGCTGGTTGTTTCTTGTTCCTTCCAACTGTTCCACTTCGTTCAGCAATTCGAGGGCAAAAGTATTTCCACGCATAACGAAATAATAGGATGTTCCTCGGATGATGCCGGGCAGAATACGATAAACGGCTATCACAAACATACCAATGATTATTCCTAAAGAGGGCAACTGCAACCATTGTGTTGCTAAAATGAGAACAATCACAGAGCAGATCACTGCCAGTTCCAGTACTCGTTGCAAAGTGGTATTTAGGATTGAATTTTTAACGGAGTAGTTGTTCTGCTTGTTCAGCAAGTTGGTATATTTCTGTTTAGATGCAGAAAATGAGTTGCTCATCTCCATATCGGTATAGCCGACAAACGTTTGTTGCAGCAGTTTGTTTTTCTCGGGGATAATCTTATACAGAAAGTCACCGTATATCTTGATGCGGGTACGTGAATAGCGGTAGTAAAACCATGACAATGGTACAAACGTCAAGAATGCCAATAAAAATACGTAGGGATTGAATACTATCAAGCCAATGAGAATCGTTATGATAACCAGAAACTCACAAACTAAGGCATTGAACGGAATGAAATAACCTTGAATCAGATTTTGCGCTATGGCATTGATGTGATTAATCAGTCGTAAACTGTTATGCCGTTTTATGTATAGGAAACCTTTGGAATAATATAATTGGTAAAGATGCAATGACAGGTACTTGGAAATCTCGAATAAACGTTTGGTTTGGCTATATTGTATATAGGTATTGAGTAAGGTGCGTCCCAATGAAATAAGAAACACCACTAAGCAAACTGTTACTATAAAAACTTGTTCACTTGCGAATCCTCCTTTTTGATAGAGTATGGAGAAATAATGGTTGTGAGAGATATTATCTTTATCTAATACTAACAGTAAAACCGGTAGCAGGATACCTAAGCTAACAAGATCCATAATAGCCATGACAAATACGCTTGCACTTGCCAAGATCAATTTACGCTTATACTTTTTAGGTAATAATTTATATAGTTGTGATATTACTGATGGGACTAAAACCATTTTTCCTTTCTCCTTAATCGTTGGTATTGATGACAAAGATCAAAACTTTATCGGAGAAGTTCAACTTTGTCGAGAGATTTTATGATATTTAAGTACATGTCGATGCTGTTGTGGGTATATACTTATAATCTTATGATCGTTTCGCATGCTTCGGCTACCGCCGGGTGATGAGTGATAAAGATTATCGTTTTACCGGTACAGTCGTTGCGTAGGTTCTTAATGAGCTGGCGTTCTGTTTCAGGATCGAGTGCCGAGGTAGCTTCATCCAGCAGAAGAATACTGCCGGGGCGCAGCAAGGCGCGGGCGATGGCGATGCGTTGGGCTTGTCCTTCGCTGAGGCCGCCGCCTTGTTCGTTGAGAGGGGAGTTGATGCCGTCGGGAAGCTGAAATACAAAGTCGGCGGTGGCTGTTTGCAGGGCTTGGTGCATAGATGCTTCGGTGGCTTCCGGGTTACCCATAAGCAGGTTATCGCGAATGGTGCCGCTAAACAATGTGTTTCCTTGGGGGACATATACGAAGTTGGTACGGGTTTGCGGAGTTATTTTGACTGTGGTGGTGGTACTATCTTCAGGCGGAGGCAGGCAACTATCATTAAACGAAGGTTGGCAACTACCGGTAAGTGTGATGCTTCCTTCCTGCGGAGCGGCCAGCGCAAGTAGCAGGCGGATAAGAGTCGTCTTTCCCCGTCCTGTTTCTCCGACAACTGCCGTGCAGCTACCTGCGGGGAAGCGGCAAGAAAAGTGGTCGAAGACCGGGCGGTCGCCTGTAGTATAGCTGAAAGTAACCTCTTTAAGTTCCAATTCAGGGGTAGTGGTGAAGAGAATGTGCTCGCCGGAAGCTTCGGCGGGGAGTTCTTCAAGTTCCTGCAATCGGTCTATAGCGGTGAGGGCATTGATAACCGAGGGAATCAGTCGGGAAAGATCAAGTACGGGACGTTGCACTTTCCCTACCAGTTGCAGAAAGGCGGTCATGGTTCCGAACGTGATGCTGCCCGTGCTGAGGCGGACTGCTCCCCAAAGAAAGGCGGTGAGATAACCTCCGGAGAAGGCAAAAGCAACCAATGTACGGGCGGAAAGAGAGAAGCGGGTACGTCCCATGACTTGACTGCGGAGCATATCTTGCAGATCGTCGAGTTTGCCAAGATGCCGTTCGCTTTGCTCCAAGGTTTTGATAACCGTTCGGTGTTGCAGGCTTTCCTGAATGACGGATTGAATGTAGCTGTCGCTTTGCCGTATTTCATGTGTGTATCGCCGCATGCGCTGCATGTAGAACCGGCTACCTAACAGAAATACGGGTAGTATGGCAACGATCAACCAAGGTAACGAAGGATCCAGGTAACAGAAGAAACCAAAGGCAGCCAATAGTTGTACTCCCGTCACGATGAATGCCGGAATGGAAGAAGTTAGCAAAGTAACAATGGCGGAAGTATCTTGCTCCACACGATTTACGATATCACCCGTGTGGAAGCGCTCTAACTCATTCCACCGACTTTGCAGCAGGCGGGAGAAAAGGCGATGCCGCAGCGTGTTTCCGGTTTCTATCTGCATGCGGGTACTAATCCAGGAATCGGCTGTACCACATAACAATTGGAGGATAAGCAATACAACTGTAAGGGTGGCTGCATGCACCAAACTGCCGATGACTGCTCCGGTGGCAATATCTATCACTCGTTTGGAAACATAGATAAAGGCAAGTGCAAAGGCTACTCCCAAGATGCCTGTACAGCAACTCAGCAATATGCGTCCGCGTTGTCCGGCAGAGACTTCCCAAATATATCTTAGCTTCTTGGTCTGCATGTCCATTACTCTTAGTCTTTGGCTTAATCTACTCCTTTGATCCTGTTTATTTGTATGGCTACAGTACCTTTTATCAATGTCACCGGATACCAAAAGGCTTCGCCCGGCGCAAACTGCCTCAGCTCATTGCAGCGGCGGCCGGCACGGCAGAACGTGTACCATTTCCCTGCCCAATATCCTTTGGGCCGGGGCTTGATACGGGTATCATGCTGACCGAAGTTGCCGGTAGCCAAAATATCTTTCAGTAGTTTCTCTCCTAATTCCTTGATATCTTCCAGGGGGAAAGGAAGCTGATGGGCGGGAAGTCCGAGGTATGTGACGGCAATATAACCGAATGCTTGCGCGGCACGCAACAGTCCGAGGTCTTGTAGTTGACGGAGCAAGGCAGGGGTATCTATATCCTGATGGCGATGGTGGAGCAGGCAAGTCCAGTCGCAAAGCTGGCGCAGCCCGATGCCGCTATTCAGGAAATGAACGAAAGCATGCAGGAAGATATAAAGTGCATTGAAGGTGGCAGGAGGGATCGGCATGATAAAGCCGCTTTCCGCTCCTTGTGGATACCATTCGTTTATTAATTTCTGCAAGCTGCGGTTAGCAAGCGGATTGTTCAGCCGCAGGATGATGCGATGGTTCTCGATATGTACGCCCCGAAGGTCATAACTGGCATGTTTATCAGAAGCCTCCCCTTCGACGATGGCACCTTGTTGCAGCAACAGGCGGTTGGCGACGGGTTGTCCTTTCTTGCCCAGATAGACGTCGATGTCACCACACTGACGATGTTGCGGGTTGCGGTAGTTGGTGGCGATGCCTTGCCCCTTTAATAAAACCGGTCTTAAACCGGCATTACTGTAAAGGGGAGTGAGTTCGGTCAACATTCGGTTGAGGCGTTCGTTGGCTTGCTCTACCCGGACGGTGTTGGCGGTCCATTGTAGATAAAGCGGACGTGGTGGCCGTAGTTCGGCAGGGAGCGTACAGATGCCGTCGAAGGTTAGCGCAATCAATGCTTGTGATTGTGCCATGCGGTACAGTACGTTCCAATCGGCTTCCGATACGGATTGGAAAAGCGTAGCATCTGCGGGTGTACCCCACAAACCGGATCGTACTAACGAGAAGAATGCTTGTTGCATAGGGTTATTGTTTTATAAATCGCAAACTACGCCTGCTTCCTTTAATTTTTTGATAAAGTCTGCCGCGTCCAAACGTGCTTGTTCTTCGGTTACATCATAGTGTTCCGTCATCATTTGTGTGATGGAATCAGCATCGAACTCTTGGTTTCCTATTTCCGTCCAAAGATATGCGGCGGTAGGATTGAGGTTCAGGATGTTACTGAAATCCACATTGGACGTACCGTCTTGCATGATAATGCATTCGTCACCAATCTTATGTAGGAAAAGTCCTTCTTTAATTCTCATAATTCTATCTGTTTTAGTTTGTTATAATCGTCTGAATATGGCCAGCAGCCAACGCCTGACCGGAGTAAGTTTTAGCCAGCAATACGAGTAGTACTTCCAAGCTTTGCCGCCGGCCGGGTATTTCTTGTCCTTGCGTATGGCTGCGGTCATTAGTCCCATAACCTGGCTGATGGACGTTTCTTCCGTCTGTGCCAGGTTTCCATCGCCTTGTAATATTAGTGTTTCTCCGTAGCGGCGGATAATACGATGGAAAACGATGCGTCCAGTTGTATCACGTGCCAGTACCGAAGCGCCGGGTTGCAACTCCTCCGGGGTGAATCCGCCTAATGTGATCCGGTCGCGCCGATCTACTAGAAAAGGATTCATGCTATTGCCGCGTACAACGATGGTGGCGGTATGTCCTTCTTCTATCAACCGGGCTACTTCGGGGAGCAATATTTCATTGGGGATGCTTTTCTTCATGATCCGGATGCTTTTATCTCACTGTGTTCAGGCAGAGTTCTGCGGCTGCCTTATCGGGCAGGCACTTCAAGTGGAAGACCGGGGCAAGCGTCGCAAGTTCTGTTACGGCCGCAATGATATCGTTGTATATATCCTTGTCTTGTTTCAGGCAAGAGCAAGAAGGCAGCAGGGCCGCAAAGGCATGTACGGAACTTTGGTGTGCAATGCTATTTTGTGGTGCTTGTTCCAGTCGCACGAATGCGCCTACGGGCATGTATTCATTCCGATAGCAAGGTGTTTTTCCGCTCCACGGCGATCCGAATACGGTTGCTTGCTTGCTGTTGATGTCTACATGTACCACGGGATTGTCGTCATTCAGTAGATGGCACCCCGGAATATATTTCAACCAAAGTGAGGTGTGGGTGCTCTTGCCTGTACCGCTTTTTCCTAAAAAGAGATAGCCCTTACCATTGTGGGCAATGACCGAAGCGTGCATCAACAAGGTGTGGTGCCGTGCGGCTGTGAAGGCATAGAGCATCATCAGGAAATTGTTGAGGACAAAGCTCTCCGCAGAGTTTCTTTGAGAAAGAACTTCAGTGGTGGTGTCCGAAGGCAGATATGTGGTACAATGCCGAAAACGGTCGTTGCACTGCATGCAGTAGGTCTTCTCTGAATTTCGGGGAGTGATGGCTACAAGATGAATTCCGCCTTCTTGTGGTCGGATGATACAACGGGCATCTTCCCAATCAAAACAGATATCCGTGGTTTCATCTTCTGATATCAGGATTCCCGGGGTGTCTGCCAGGCATAATTCGAAAATAGGCTCTTCGTATGTCGGTGTAGATAAGATAAATGGCGACAGCGAAGGCAACGCCTCACTGATGTTTATGGCAGAGTTATTCTGAATACGGAATGTGTGTGGTCCGACTTGGAATGTAAGTGAGATATTTGTCATTTGCAGTTATTCGTTAATCGGACTTAACAGATCAGCCATTCTCCTATATTCCTTGTCTCCTTGTCGAAAGAGATGCCTACTTTGACGAGCTGACGGCCGTCCACCTGATAGGGGATGAGGTAGCCGCGATCGTCTATCTGATTCAAGGCCGCTTGGGCGGTGCCGTCCAGCTTGAACTCGAAGATGTAGATGTATCCGGAAGTTTTCACTACGGCATCCGCACGTCCACGAGCGCTTCTGACTTCGGCTTCGGTGAACTGTCCTAACAGCTTGAAGACGATGAAGAATACTACTTGATAGTGTCGTTCGGTCTTTGCGTTCAGTTCGTAGGGGAAGTCTGCAAAGAAAGACTGAAGACGTTGCAGAAAGGCTTCTATATTGCCTTCACGCAGTTCGCGCACAAACTTTCCGATGTAGAAAGCGGTGTCGCTCTGTGCTACAGGGGTATAGAAGGGGGCGGCGAAGTTGAGAAAACCGTATTTCACTTCTTCGTTGGGGAAGCCCAGCTTGTAGAGCTGGAACTCCCTGTCATACTCCTTTATCGTTAGATATCCACTTTGGTAAATCATCGGGACGGGGTTGTTTATGTCCGCCCGGTCGTCGCTGAGTGTGAAAGCACCAACTTCTATTCCGTCCATCTCCCGCAGGTCGAAGTCGGTCTTTTGTAACATCTCTACCAAGAAAGTGGGGGTTCCGCTGCTGAACCAGTAGTTGCCGAAGGCGCGTTTCTGCAAGGCATTGAGCACACTGAAAGGGTTGTACATCGGAGTATATTGAGGCTCGGCTGTAAAGCGGTAGCCGTCATAAAGGGTAGTCATTTTCTCTATGGCTTCTTGGTAGGAGAGGTGCTGTTGCTGTGCCAGTATATTGATTTCGGGGTCAAATACCGTCTTTATCTCTTCTTGGGTCATGCCGCAAAGGGTATTATAATCCAAATCGAAGCTAATGTCATTCAACTGGTTCAGATTGCTGAATATGCCTACTTGCGCAAACTTGGTGACACCGGTAATGAAGACGAACTGCAACCACGGGTCGGCACTTTTCAATACGGTATAGAAAGCGGTGAGAGTTTCGCGGAACTCATTCTGCAATTTCGGGTTGTCGAAAGTACGGAGCAAAGGCTTGTCGTACTCGTCTATGAGTACCACGACGCGCCGTCCGGTCATTTCGTATGCTTTCTTGATGACGGTTGTAAAACGTCCGGAGTGGGTAATACCTTCTCCACCGGTTTGGTAGAGTTCTTCCCAATCTTTAAGTTGGCGTTCTAGTATGCTGATGAGGCGTTCACGGCTATCATATTTTTCGGCATTAAGGTCGAGATGGAGTACCGGATATTCGTACCAGTTTTGTTCCAGTTTCTCGATAGCCAGTCCGTGGAACAGTTCTTTCTGTCCTTTAAAGTATGCTTCGAGAGTGGATAGCAGCAGGCTCTTCCCGAAACGGCGGGGTCGGCTAAAGAAATAAGGTTTCCCCATCGTTACCAGTTGGTAGATGAGTGCTGTTTTGTCCACATAGAGATATCCTTCGCTACGAAGGAATTCAAAGCTTTGTATCCCGATGGGGAGCTTGCGAAGGATAGGAGATGCAATATTCATGATTGTAGAACTTTACGTTGTTTGCAAAGGTAGTATTTTCTTGTGACATTGGGCGTTAATTGTCGAATAAATAGGGGACAAGAAAGGGGGAAACTGCAAAAGAATGCGGTTAACTGATGGAGTAAACCGCATTCTTATCTTGTTTCTTGATAGCGGATGTCAAGACTTTGTTCTTTACCTAATTAGTTGCTTTTGTAGCTATCCCAGGTATTGCCTGTGAAAGTAGGGCTACCACTAATCGTAATAATGGACGCTGCGTCTGTTATAGATGAATCTACTACTAAATCACCGTTGAATGTACCGTCTGTGATGTTGAGTTTCATTGGCTCGGTATTACCGCTGCTTTTTGATATTTCCACTTTACCATTAATGATACTCGTGCCTTGTACGGTTACTGAAACTCCGGCAGTGTATTTGCTGAAACCGCAGACATCAAACGCATATTGGTTTTCATTGCTCCCGGCGTTGATGGTGGTATTGTTGATTGTTACATTACCGCAATTATTGCTCACTACGTATTGGGCATTCGTACCGGTTACTGTCATTCCTTCTAATGTCAGATTGCAGTAATTCTGAATCATTATTTTGTTGTTTTCACTCATCAGTGTACCGTTCTTGAAAGTAACAGTGGAACCTTCCAATAGTTGGCAACTATTAGTTTCGGTACCTGTAGACCCTACGGTCGGGTCAGCAAGTGTAAGGGTCTTACCTCCTAAGTCTATTGTTAAGGTTTGGCCACTTACGGTCTTAAATCCCTTGCAGGTCTTGTCGGCAGACAACTTTATATTTACATTGGCATCGGCTGCCATATAGGCAAGTGCGCTTGGATCAGAGAATGTGCCGCCGGTAACATTGATGGTAGCCGTGTGCGCCGTTCCTGTAGAAATGAGGGCTTCGGATTCAGCGGTCAGTGTACCTCCTTTTATGTTTACTGTGCAGTTGTCATAGGCTGCATTTGCATTAATTGCCGCACAGCCCAGTTTGCCGGTGCCGTCGCCCCAACTGCCGGTGTTGCCTGTGCCTTTACTGGTGATTAAGGCAGTGCCATCAACATTCAGTGTTCCTCGCTGAATGGTTGCGCCGCCTGCAGCACCATAAATCTTACCGCCCGAAATCGTTGTCGTACCTGCTTGTGGCAGATAAAGCGCATAGTCGGCAGTAGAAATGAGCTCACCGCCTGTGATGTTGATGATAGAGTTTTGGGTCTTATAGTTGCCGTTTCCTGCTACTGCATACCATCCGGCTTCTATCTTGCCGCCGGTCATGGTGAAGTCTGCGCCATCGTAGACACCTACTCCAAATTGTCCCTTATCCGTCGGGTTAGTTCTGACGGCATAGATAGTGCCGCTTTCCATGGTCATGGAGGCGTTTTCGCCATTGACATAAATCAAGGTTGTCGTATAATCAGCAGAGTAATCTTCGCTTGCCACGATTTGACCGTTGGATGTATTGCTGCTGTCTTTTAATGTCAATTTTCCTTCTACGAGAATGTTGTCGCCACTTTTGTTTGCCGCTGTAAGGGTGTGGCCGTTTAAATCGAGAGTAACTTCTTTTCCTGCAGGCACAACGACACTTGCACCTCTGATGCTGGCGTCAGTCGTAAGTACGTAGTTCTCACCCTTGGCGAAAGCTGTTTTCATATCATATGTTGCTGCATCTATCACGGTGAAGCCATCGGTGCTTGCAGGGAGCGTTACTCCTGCTTCCTTGATGAGGTAAACTGTGGCGTCAGTGAGACTTTCATCTTTTGATATGGCCTCGATTTTTCCTGCCACTCTTACATTACCACCTTCCACAACGAGTTCTTTAACTGTTACACCTTTCTTTATTACTAAAGTATTGCTGGCAGTCTTGGCGATAATCTTACCGTAAGTAGTTCCTTCCGTGCCGGTTGCGTCCAGTTCAACAGTGGTTTGAGGCATGTTGATGGCAATGTTGGGGGCTGAACTCGCTTCTGTAACTTTGGGAATGGCGAAAGTTACGGTGTTTAAGGCGGTAGTAGGATCGGTTATGGTTGCAGAGTTGTCTTTCAGTTCCAAAGGCTTATCCGCACTCGTCGTCGGTACACTCTCCAAAGATAAAACTACGTTTGAGTTTTGGGCTACCGGAATCGGAATGGAGTTGATGCCGCTTCCGCTTGTTGCGTCGATTGTGGAACTGATTGCCAATTCTGTGCTGATCGGCATTGTCTGAGGATCGGTAGGAATAGCTTCCCTGATCTCATCCTCAATCCCCTTTTGAGTGTCTGCGTCGATCTTCACATATCTAAATGAAGCGGTCATCATCCCGGCACGTTCCACTGTTACGTTCGTCCATTCTTTGGGTTCGAAAAGTTGTGTGTCGCCATCTCCCAATAATTTAGCGGAAAGTGTGGTGTAAGTGCCTGTGGGAATAGGAATATAGAAGGTAGTGATATTGCCCTTCCCGTCATCCGTTATATTTAGGTTGACGGTTATTGTTTTGCTTGCACCGCTGCTGGATACTGCCAAAACAGGGCTTGTTGCGCTTAAATCAGCTGTGCAAGTACCTGCAATATCTTTATCTGCCGTAATTACGAACTTCTTGGCGTCGGCGGTGATGCCTTTGCTTATCGTTAGCTTTAATAATCCGGTCAAGTGTTTAAAAGATAAACTTTCACTTATATTTGATGCGGGGGCATACATTGGTCCGTTGCTTGCGGTGGTATAATTGAATTCTGCCGGCAGCTTCATGGTTACAGTATTGCTGTTTAAACTCATATCTTCTTGATACGGATAAACAGCGTAAGAAGTCGTTGCTCCGTCATTTAGTGTACCACCGAATAATGCGCTGGTGCTGGTTCCGTCTGCTATTGAAGCAGTGAATTTTTCAGCTTTCGGAGATGTTTGGGTAGCAGAAGTATAGAACAATCCGAATGCGTCGTTCTTATTCCAAACAACTTTGTTGGCCTCGTTTACCGAGGTGCGTGTGCCGATGCCTGCCTCTTCGAAAGAGGCTTCAATCGTAGTGTTACCTATCAGTGCGGATTGATTGGTCAGATCGTCTTGGCTGCAACCGATTGCCGCCAAAGCAGCCGCTGCCATGCAAGCGACCTTCAAAGAACTTTGTAATTTCAACATAGTCTTGTTCCTCCTTAATTTTCTACAGTTAGAATGTCGTTGATTAAATCTTCCAGATCGTTGCTGGATGCTGAGCTGTAACTACCGTTTACATGAGTGCGGTTCATTGGAATGGAAGTGTAATCTTCACTACTACCTTGGCCGCTTACTGCGATTAGGCCTTCATTTTCCATCCTGATTACTTCCACGGAAGGGATTGCATAAGTTTCTTTCCGGGTTTGATTGTCTGTTGCCATACACAATAGAATTTAAAAGTTAAACATAAAAAAACGTGAGTTGCTGTATTTGTTTATCCATACATCAGGCCTTCGCAATGCCCTTTTCCCGGATAAACAACAGCCACTCACGTCAATTATGTATATAGACAGACCTCCCCCGGAGAGGATGCAGGTATATAACAAAGACGTGAGCGTTGTTGTTATTACCTTCGGGAAAAATCAAATTTGCGAAGTTTGATGTATGAAGATAATTTCAATAACGCTTTTCTTAAAATGTAATTAGTTCACTACGCTATAGTGAACTTGGGGCAAATATAGTTATTATTTATTTATTCATCCTCATGTTTTTTGTCTTTTATTTTCGGACACTTATCCTTTCCCTTGTTGCGGATTTCTTTGTGTTGTTGTTTGTAGGCGTATTTATGTCGTTGGTATATCGTTTTGTGTCGTTCAGGCTGGCGCTGAATATCTTTCATGTCAATCTTGAATGAGTTCTACCTTAATACCTAGTAACTCTTATATTGGGACTGAGTTGCCTACACATAGGGACTGAGTCGTCCAGACTCGTATATCGAGAGGTCACTACATGGGGAACTTGTTCTAAAAAACACCCGGATCTTTTTGGGTAATACATCCGGATGTTTTGGGTGAAAAGATCCGGGTCTTTTGGGGTAAAACATCCGGGTCTTTTTACCTCTCAGTCCTAGGATGAAAGGGGCTCAGTCCTAGTGTGTGCCCGGCAAGGTATAGGTACTTAAGGTGCAAGGTATTATTCTTTGTTCTTCCGGCAATCAGCCGGAAGCATTCCCGCCCTACATTTGAACAACTTGCCGAAAGAGAATTGATCGGAGAAAACAATTCCATGCTGCGTAGAAACCTGCCTGCCTCTGTTCTCACAAATTGCTTAAACGGGAGATGTGGCAACCTGTGCGCATGAAGAATAAGAAAGGTAAGAAAGTGGTAATTCGTCAGAAAGTTATATCTTTGCATCATGATTTGCATGGGCAAGTCTTAGAAAGTTATGTCAAACGATGAATGGAAAGAACTGAGTAACAAATTGCATTACGGACTGGCCCTTGCCGAACAACGTATGCTGGAGAGGAAAGCGGAACGCAACGAAAAGGTGGTTCTGAGTACATCCGACGGTAAGATTAAGACAGTCTCTGCCCGGACTCTGCTTCGTAAAGCAAAGCAGAGGAAACAGAAATAATTATCAGAAGCAACCGGCCCTGATACTTTCCTAAACCCTGCCATCTCATTCGCATGACAGATTTATAGTCTTTTTTTGATCATAATCAGCTGAAAATCGTTACCTTTGCGCTTCCAAACGATAATTTCATTGACACTATGATATCAGTAGAAGGACTGAAGGTAGAATTTAACGCTACTCCTCTGTTTGAAGACGTCTCTTACGTCATCAACAAGAAAGACCGTATTGCCTTGGTAGGTAAGAATGGCGCGGGCAAATCTACCATGCTCAAAATATTGGCCGGCATGCAGCAGCCCACTTCCGGCGTGGTGGCCGTTCCCCGTGAATGTACCATCGGCTATCTCCCCCAGGTAATGATACTCAGCGACGAGCATACTGTGATGCAGGAAGCCGAACTCGCCTTTGAACACATCTTCGAGATGCAGGCGGACATTGAACGCATGAATCAGCAACTTGCCGAACGCACCGATTACGAAAGCGAAGACTACCAAAAACTCATCGACCGCTTCACCCACGAGAACGAACGCTTCCTGATGATGGGCGGCACCAACTACCGTGCCGAGATAGAGCGCACGCTCATGGGACTTGGTTTCAGCCGTGAAGACTTCGACCGTTCCACCAGCGAGTTCTCCGGCGGTTGGCGTATGCGTATCGAGCTTGCCAAGCTATTGCTTCGCCGTCCCGACGTACTTCTGCTTGATGAGCCTACCAATCACCTCGACATCGAAAGTATCCAGTGGTTGGAGAATTTCCTCTCCACTCGTGCCAATGCCGTAGTGCTCGTCAGCCACGACCGTGCTTTCCTTAATAACGTCACCACCCGCACCATCGAAATCACTTGCGGACGCATCTACGACTACCGGGTGAAGTACGACGAATTTGTGGTGCTTCGCCAAGAACGCCGCGAACAACAACTTCGTGCCTACGAGAACCAGCAAAAGCAGATACAAGATACCGAAGACTTCATCGAACGTTTCCGCTACAAAGCCACCAAAGCCGTGCAAGTGCAAAGCCGCATCAAGCAGCTGGAGAAGATAGACCGCATCGAAGTGGACGAAGAAGACAACTCTGCCTTGAGATTGAAGTTCGTTTGCAGCAGCCGTAGCGGCAACTACCCCGTCATCTGCGAGGACGTCCGCAAGGCATACGGCGACCATGTCATCTTCCACGACGTCAACCTCACCATCAACCGCGGCGAGAAGATAGCCTTCGTAGGAAAGAACGGTGAAGGTAAATCCACCCTCGTGAAGTGCATCATGGACGAGATAACGGACTACACCGGCAAGCTCACCCTCGGTCACAACGTTCAGATAGGCTACTTCGCCCAAAACCAGGCGCAAATGCTGGATGGCGAACTGACCGTATTCGATACCATCGACCGTGTAGCCGTGGGCGACATCCGCCTCAAGATACGTGACATCCTCGGCGCCTTCATGTTTGGAGGCGAAGCATCGGACAAGAAGGTGAAAGTTCTCTCCGGCGGCGAGCGCACCCGTCTGGCCATGATTAAGTTGCTGCTCGAACCCGTCAACTTCCTCATCCTCGACGAACCTACGAATCACCTCGACATGCGTTCCAAAGACGTGCTGAAGGATGCCATCCGTGAGTTCGACGGCACAGTCATTCTCGTCAGCCACGACCGTGACTTCCTCGACGGACTTGCCACCAAAGTCTATGAATTCGGCGGCGGACTGGTGAAGGAGCATCTTGGCGGCATCTACGACTTCTTGCAGAAGAAACAGATAGAGAGCCTGAATGAGTTGCAGAAATCCCCCTCCCTTTCTGCTTCCCCCTCCGCAGGCAAGAATACCGCTGCCGTTTCCGCCACTGATACCGAGGCATCGCAACCTTCTGCCGCAAAACTTTCTTACGAAGAACAGAAGGAACTCAATAAACGCTTAAAGAAACTGGAACGCCGCGTGGCGGACTGTGAGGCGGAGATAGAGCAAACCGAATCTGCCATCGCCATCCTCGAAGCCCGTATGGCTACTCCCGAAGGAGCCTCAGACATGTCTCTCTACGAACAACATCAGAAGCTGAAAGCCCAACTGAACCGGGTGATGGAGGAGTGGGAGGCGGCCTCCGTCGAACTTGAAGAGGCAAAGAACAGTGATAAAACGATAGGGTGATAGGAGTGGTATCTTCCCTCTATCACATTATAACTTTACAACATTATAACATTATGAAAGTAAATCATTTTCTCCCCCTTGCAGCTTTCTGCCTTCTGGCAGCATCCTGCGGCAGCGGCAAGCCATCGACTGAACTGACAGCCGGCATCCAGCTTGCCAATCTTGACACCACGGCTCTGCCCGGAACCGATTTCTATCAATACGCTTGTGGCGGCTGGATGAAGAACAATCCGATTCCACCCCAATATTCGCAGTATGGTTCTTTTACCATTCTGGCGGAGAATAATCGTAAGCAGATTCAAGGACTCATCGAAGAACTTGCCGCTACTCCGCACGAAGCCGGCAGTGTGGCGCAAAAGATAGGCGACCTCTATAAGATTGTAATGGACAGCGTGAAGCTGAACAGCGAAGGCATAGCTCCCATCAAGTCCGAACTCGACCAACTGGGAGCTTTGAAAGACACCAAAGAGGTCTATGCACTGCTGGGTGACTTGCAGAAGAAGGGAATTGTTGCCTACAATGCCCTGTACGTAGGCGCTGATGAAATGAACAGTTCAATGAATGCAGTTCAGACTTACCAAGCCGGCTTGAGTATGGGCGAACGCGAATACTATCTGGAAAACGATGAGGCCACCACTAAAATTCGCAACGCTTTCCGCACCCATGTACAGAAAATGTATCAACTGGCAGGCTTTGATGAAGCTACTGCCAAGAAAGGTGTTGAAGTTGTGATGGATGTAGAAACCCGTCTTGCCAAAGCCTTCCGTTCTCGTACCGAATTGCGGGATGCGCATGCCAACTATAATAAAATGAGTATGGAAGAGTTGCAGAAGGCGTATCCTACTTTCGACTGGAACGCTTACTTGTCTGCCTTGGGATTGAAAGATGTGAAAGAAGTCATCGTCGGTCAGCCTGCTTCCCTGAAAGCTGCTGCCGATGTCCTGAACACTTTGCCCGCCGACCAACAAGGGCTTTACTTGCAATGGAAATTAATTGACGCCGCCTCCGAAACTTTGAACGATGCCATGGCCGAACAGAGCTTTGACTTCTACGAACGCACCATGAGCGGCACGCAGGAGATGCAGCCCCGTTGGAAGAGAGCGGTGGGTACTGTAAGTTCCGCTTTGGGTGAGGCCGTAGGTCAGATGTATGTAGAGAAATATTTCCCCGCTGCCGCCAAAGAGCGCATGGTTACTTTAGTGAAGAACTTGCAAGAAAGCTTGGGCGAACGTATCCAAAACCTTTCTTGGATGAGTGATTCAACCAAAGTGAAAGCTTTGGAGAAACTCGCTACCTTCCACGTAAAAATCGGCTACCCCGACAAATGGAAAGACTACTCTACCCTCGAAATAAAGAACGACTCTTACTGGGCAAATGTAGAACGCGCCAATCAGTGGGGACATGCCGAGATGATTGCCAAAGCCGGCAAACCGGTAGACAAGGACGAATGGTTGATGACTCCGCAAACTGTAAATGCTTATTATAACCCTACAACAAACGAAATATGTTTCCCTGCCGCCATTCTGCAATATCCCTTCTTTGATATGAATGCGGACGATGCCTTCAACTATGGAGCTATCGGTGTGGTGATCGGTCATGAAATGACGCATGGCTTCGACGACCAGGGTCGCCAGTACGACAAAGACGGCAACCTGAAAGATTGGTGGTCTGCCGAAGATGCCAAACTCTTTGACGAGCGTGCCCAAGTGATGGTGAACATATTCGACAGCATCGAGGTCGCTCCGGGTGTATATGGTAACGGTCGTATGACGTTGGGTGAAAATATAGCCGACCACGGTGGTTTGCAGGTATCTTACCAGGCATTCAAGAAAGCTACTGCTGCTGCTCCTCTTGTTGAGAAAGACGGCTTTACTCCCGAACAACGCTTCTTCCTGGCATACGCCGGTGTATGGGGAAACAATATTCGTCCCGAAGAAGTGTTGAACCGCACGAAGAGCGATGTGCACTCATTGGGCAAGTGGCGTGTGGATGGTGCATTGCCGCAAATCGACGCTTGGTACGAGGCATTCAATATCACTGAGAAAGATCCGATGTTCTTGCCGGTAGAAAAAAGAGTTTCTATTTGGTAAAATCGGAAAATAATTCCTTTAAAGAAGGCGGCAGACTGGTAACAGATGCTGCCTTTTTTAATTATACCTAATTTATTGTATATGAATGTATGTACGAATAAACAAAATTTGTAACTTTGCACACCGAATACTTAAATATACGCATACTTTTAATACGCAAATCCATGTCTGAAACAAAAAGAATCAAAACAGCATTGGTGTCCGTTTACCATAAAGAAGGTTTGGACGAAATCATTACCAAGCTGCACGAAGAAGGTGTAGAGTTCCTTTCAACCGGCGGAACCCGTCAATTTATAGAATCCCTGGGCTATCCCTGCAAGGCAGTGGAAGACCTTACTACATACCCTTCCATCCTGGGCGGACGTGTGAAAACCTTGCATCCGAAGGTTTTCGGAGGTATTCTTTGTCGCCGCGGATTGGAACAAGACATGCAACAAATCGATAAATACGAAATTCCCGAAATAGACCTCGTCATCGTTGACCTCTATCCGTTTGAAGCAACCGTTGCCAGCGGTGCCGACGAACCTACTATTATCGAGAAGATAGACATAGGCGGTATCTCCCTGATTCGTGCCGCTGCCAAGAACTTCAACGATGTGGTTATCATAGCATCGCAAGCCCAATACCAACCGTTCCGTGATATGTTGATGGAACATGGTGCTACCACTAATCTCGAAGAACGCCGCTGGTTTGCCAAGGAGGCATTCGGTGTTTCTTCACACTACGATTCGGCTATCTTCAACTACTTCGATGGTGAAGAAGGTTCTGCCTTCCGTTGCTCGGCAAACAGTCAGAAGACGCTGCGCTATGGCGAGAACCCTCATCAAAAGGGTTATTTCTATGGAAATATCGATGCGATGTTCGATCAGATTCATGGCAAAGAAATCTCTTATAACAACCTGCTAGACATCAACGCTGCCGTTGATTTGATTGACGAATTCGATGATACTACTTTTGCCATCCTGAAGCATAACAATGCTTGCGGCTTGGCTTCGCGCCCCACCGTGCTCGAAGCATGGAACGATGCTTTGGCAGGTGATCCGGTATCTGCTTTCGGTGGTGTGCTTATCACCAACGGAGTGATTGACAAGGCTGCTGCCGAAGAGATCAATAAAATCTTCTTTGAAGTAATCATCGCTCCCGATTATGATGTGGATGCTTTGGAAATCCTCGGTCAGAAGAAAAACCGCATTATCCTGGTGCGCAAAGAAGCTACTCTGCCCAAGAAGCAGTTCCGCTCTTTGTTGAACGGCGTATTGGTGCAGGATCGTGACCTCAAAGTAGAAACTCCGGAAGATTTGAAGACCGTTACTACCAAGGCTCCTACTGCACAGGAAATTGAAGATATGCTTTTCGCAAATAAGATTGTAAAGAACAGCAAATCGAATGCCATCGTATTGGCGAAAAACAAGCAATTGCTGGCGAGCGGTGTCGGTCAGACCAGCCGTGTAGATGCTTTGAAGCAAGCTATCGAGAAAGCTAAAACCTTCGGCTTCGACCTGAAAGGTGCAGTCATGGCGAGCGATGCTTTCTTCCCCTTCCCCGATTGTGTGGAGATTGCGGGTAACGAAGGTGTAAATGCAGTTATTCAACCGGGCGGAAGCATTAAAGACGAACTTTCGTTTGAATATTGCAACGAGCACGGTATGGCGATGGTAATTACCGGTTTCCGTCACTTTAAACACTAATAATAATGATGAATGAAGAATTAAAAATGAAGAATTTGCTGCGCTGTATTTAATTTGCGTTGTAATTCTGCATAGTATTCTTAATTCTTCATTCTTAATTCTTCATTTAAAATATGGGATTATTTTCTTTTACACAAGAAATAGCGATGGACCTTGGCACAGCCAATACCATCATCACTACGAATGGCAAGATTGTGGTGGATGAGCCTTCGGTAGTGGCGCTGGACCGTCGTACAGACAAGATGATTGCCGTGGGTGAAAAGGCAAAGTTGATGCACGAAAAGACCCACGAAAACATACGTACCATCCGTCCGCTGCGCGACGGTGTAATTGCCGACTTCTATGCTTGCGAGCAGATGATACGCGGACTTATCAAGATGGTGAACAACCGTAACCGCTTGTTTTCTCCTTCACTCCGTATGGTGATCGGCGTGCCTTCGGGCAGTACCGAAGTGGAACTTCGTGCCGTGCGCGACTCTGCCGAACATGCCGGCGGTCGTGATGTTTACTTGATTTTCGAACCGATGGCTGCCGCTATTGGTATCGGTATCGACGTAGAAGCCCCCGAAGGTAACATGATCGTCGATATAGGTGGTGGTTCTACTGAAATTGCCGTTATCTCTTTGGGAGGTATTGTTTCCAACAACTCCATCCGTATAGCCGGTGATGACCTGACGGCTGATATTCAGGAATACATGAGCCGCCAACATAATGTGAAGGTCAGCGAACGTATGGCCGAACGTATCAAGATCAATGTGGGTGCCGCTTTGACCGAACTCGGTGAGGATGCTCCTGAAGATTACATCGTTCACGGGCCGAACCGTATTACGGCTTTGCCTATGGAAGTCCCCGTATGCTACCAGGAAGTAGCACACTGTCTGGAGAAATCCATCTCCAAGATTGAGACTGCCATCTTGAGCGCATTGGAAAATACGCCTCCCGAACTGTATGCCGACATTGTACACAACGGCATCTATCTGGCTGGTGGCGGCGCCTTGTTGCGTGGCTTGGATAAGCGTCTGACGGATAAGATTAACATACCGTTCCACATTGCGGAAGACCCCTTGCATGCTGTTGCCAAAGGTACAGGCGTAGCATTGAAGAATGTGGATCGCTTCTCATTCTTAATGAGATAATACAGGCATGCGAAATTTACTGAACTTCCTCATTAAATACAATTACTGGTTCCTCTTTCTGCTGTTAGAGGTGACCAGTTTTGTTTTATTATTCCGCTTCAACCATTACCAGCAGAGCGTATATTTTACTTCTGCCAACGGAATTGCGGGGAAGATTTATGAAGTTTCGGGAGGAATCAGTTCCTACTTCCATTTAAAGTCTGTAAACGAGGACTTGCTCGACCGTAATATGCTACTGGAGCAGCGCATTGCTTTTCTTGAAAAGACCTTGGCTGAAAATGGCATGGACTCGGTAAGGTTGTATAGCATGGAACGGCTTGCTCCCGAAGGGTATCGCATATTCAAGGCAAGTGTCATCAAGAATAGTCTGAACCGGGAGAATAATTACATCACTTTGGATCAGGGTACGAAAGAAGGGATTCGCCCCGAAATGGGAGTGGTAGATGCCAACGGTGTGGTGGGTATTGTATATAAGACTTCTCCGCACTATTCCCTGGTGATACCTATACTGAACAGTAAGTCCAGCATCAGTTGTAAGATTGTGGGTAGCGATTACTTCGGTTATTTGAAGTGGGAGGGAGGCGATTCCCGTTTTGCTTACCTGAAAGACTTACCCCGGCATGCGGAGTTTAACTTGGGCGATACGGTAGTGACCAGTGGTTATTCTACGGTGTTCCCCGAAGGCGTGATGGTAGGTACGGTAGATGATATGTCCGATTCACACGACGGACTTTCGTACTTGTTGAAGATAAAATTGGCTACGGACTTTGGTAAAGTGAGTGATGTGCGGGTTATTTCGCGCAGTGGGCAAGAAGAACAAAATGCATTAGAAGAAAAAGAGGAAGAAAAGTGATTATCAATTATCTACATAAAATAGGGTGGTTTGTCGGTTTGGTACTGTTGCAAGTACTGATATTGAATAATGTGCATATTGCAGGGTATGCCACCCCATTCTTATATATATACCTGATATTAAAGTTTGAATCGGATGTTTCGCGCAACGTATTGATGCTTTGGGCTTTCTTCTTGGGGCTGACTATCGATATACTCTCTGACACTCCGGGAATGAATGCAGCGGCTACTGTTATGCTAGCTTTCTTGCGTCCTGTATTCCTGCGACTGTTTGTACCTCGTGATACGCTGGACGGATTGGTGCCGGCAATCCATACAATGGGAGTTGCTCCTTTCTTGAAATACTTGATTATTAGTGTCTTTGTACATCACGGGATGTTGCTCACTATCGAATTCTTTTCTTTTGACCACATCGGAACATTGCTATTGAGAATCGTGGCAAGTACGTTGCTCACGGTGACTTGTATCATGGCGATGGAGGGGATTAGGAAGAAATGAGATTTATGATTTATAATTTATGATTTGGCTGCGCTTGATACTACGCAATAAATCATAAATCATAAATCATAAATCATAAATCACAATGGAATGGCAAAGGATTATACTTTAGAAAAACGAAAATATGTGGTGGGCATGGCGGCTGTGGTCATTGTCCTAATCTATGTGTTGCGTTTGTTCGACTTGCAAATTATGACGGATGATTACAAGAAGAACGCGGATAGTAATGCTTTCCTGAATAAGATACAATACCCTTCTCGGGGAGCTATTTATGACCGGAACGGTAAATTGTTGGTATTTAACCAACCGGCCTACGATATAACTTTTGTTCCCCGCGAGGTGACACAGCTGGATACACTTGACCTCTGCCGTACACTGAATATCACCCTTGAACAGTTTCAGAAACGCATGAAGGATGTAAGGAACCGCTGGATGAATCCGGGTTATTCCAAATATACGCATCAGACTTTTATGACACAGCTTTCTGCCGAAGAGTGCGGTGTGTTTCAGGAAAAGCTCTTTAAGTTTCCGGGATTTTATATTCAGCGGCGTACGATCAGGCAATATACTTATAACTCTGCCGGCCATGCATTGGGGGATATCGGAGAGGTATCTATGAAGGATATCGAAAATGATGATTATTACATCCGGGGCGACTATATAGGCAAGCAAGGCATTGAGAAATCATACGAGAAATACCTTCGTGGAGAGAAAGGAGTGGAGATTTTGCTTCGCGATGCCCACGGACGTATTCAGGGGCATTACATGGATGGAAAGTTAGACCGTCCTTCGGTTCCCGGAAAGAACCTTACTTTGGGCATTGATATTGACCTGCAAATGTTGGGCGAGCGATTGTTGCAGCATAAGATTGGCGCCATTGTTGCAATTGAACCTGCAACGGGCGAGATTCTCTGTATGGTCTCCTCACCTACCTTCGATCCTCACCTGATGATCGGACGCCAACGTGGAAAAAACCACAGAACGCTGCAAATGGATAAGCGTAAACCTTTGCTGAACCGTGCCATAATGGGAGCTTATCCTCCCGGATCTACATTTAAGACTGCCCAGGCACTAACATTCCTTCAAGAGGGTATTATCCATGAAGATTATCCGGCTTACCCTTGCGGGCATGGGTTTAATTATGGTGGTTTGCATGTGGGATGCCACGCCCACGGTTCGCCGTTGCCACTGGTACCTGCCATTGCCACTTCCTGTAACTCTTATTTCTGTTGGGGATTGTTCCGTATGTTTGGCGACAAGAAATACGGCAAACCGCAAAATGCCATTACTGTTTGGAAAGACCACATGGTGTCACAGGGTTTCGGCTATAAGCTGGGTACCGACCTGCCCAGTGAACAAAGGGGGCTTATCCCGAATGCCAAGTTTTATGATAAAGCATACCGGGGTTCGTGGAATGGGCTTACGGTTATCAGTATTGCCATCGGGCAAGGTGAAATTCTTGCCACTCCGTTGCAGATAGCCAATTTGGGAGCAACCATTGCCAACCGTGGACATTTCATCACTCCGCACATTGTGAAGGAGATACAGGACAACGAGTTGGATAGCCTCTACCGTTTTCCGCATCATCCTACCATTGACAAGATACACTACGAAGAAGTGGTGAAAGGTATGCGTGCCGCTGTTACCGGTGGTACTTGCCGGATGCTCGGAACTATATTGCCGGGAATCGAGGCTTGTGGTAAAACAGGTACGGCTCAGAATCGTGGAAAAGACCACTCCGCCTTTATGGGTTTTGCCCCTATGGATAATCCGAAGATAGCCATCGCCGTTTATGTGGAGAATGGAGGATTTGGAGCTACTTACGGTGTGCCTATCGGGGCTTTAATGATGGATCAGTATCTCAATGGGAAATTGTCTCCGACGAATGAGATACTGGCCGAAGAATTCAGTAATCGAGTAATATTGTATGGTGACGAGGAGAGATAATATTTGGAAATCACTGGATTGGGTGACGATTGTTGTTTACCTGCTGCTGATTACGTTCGGCTGGTTCAGTGTATGCGGGGCTAGTTACGATTATGGCGACCGTGACTTTCTGGACTTCTCCACCCGTGCCGGCAAGCAGTTTGTTTGGATTATATGTTCCTTCGGGTTGGGTTTTGTGTTGCTGATGCTGGACGACGCCCTCTATGACACCTTCTCCTACCTTATATATATAGGGCTGATGCTGCTGCTTATAGTCACGATATTTATTGCGCCCGATACGAAGGGCTCGCGTTCGTGGCTGATATTAGGACCGGTAAGTTTGCAGCCGGCGGAGTTTGCCAAGTTTGCCACAGCACTGGCGCTGGCTAAGTATATGAGTGCCTATTCGTTTACCATGAAGAATTGGAAAAGTGCGGTAATGCTGCTTTTCCTGATTCTGTTTCCTATGGTGCTGATTATCTTGCAACGGGAGACCGGCTCCGCATTGGTGTATGCTGCCTTTTTCCTGATGCTCTATCGGGAAGGGATGCCGGGAGTTGTTTTATTCTCAGGTATCTGCGCGGTGGTTTACTTTGTGGTAGGCATACGTTTTGACCAAGTGATGATTGCCGATACGCCGACGCCGATTGGCGAATTTGTGGTGCTGCTCATGGTATTATTGTTTGCCGGTGGCATGGTGTGGGTTTATAAAAAGCGATGGGCGCCTGCCTGTAATATCATACTGGGCTCTTTAGGCGTGTTGCTTATCGCTTATCTGGTATCAGAGTATGTGGTGCACTTCAACCTGGTGTGGGTGCAATGGGGGCTTTGCGCAGTTGTTATCTGTTATCTGCTCTTTCTGGCATTGAGCGAACGCCATTCATCTTATCTGCTGATAGGCTTGTTTGCACTTGGGTCTATCGGTTTTCTTTATTCCAGTGATTATTTCTTTAATAAAGTGCTGGAGCCTCACCAGCAGATACGTATCAAGGTAGTGCTCGGTATGGAAGAAGATTTGACCGGTGCCGGGTATAATGTGAACCAGTCCAAAATAGCCATTGGTTCGGGTGGGCTGACGGGGAAAGGTTTCTTGAACGGAACGCAAACAAAGTTGAAGTATGTGCCCGAACAAGATACGGACTTTATCTTCTGCACCGTGGGCGAGGAGGAGGGCTTTGTGGGTTCTGCTACTGTTTTACTATTATTCCTTGTTCTGATATTGCGTTTGATTACTGTGGCGGAGCGGCAACCTTCCGTATTCGGGCGCGTGTATGGATATTCGGTGCTTAGTATCTTCTTATTTCATCTCTTTATTAATATAGGTATGGTGTTGGGGTTGACGCCGGTTATCGGTATACCTTTGCCTTTCTTCAGTTATGGTGGCTCTTCCTTATGGGGCTTTACCATCTTGCTCTTCATATTCCTGCGGATTGATGCGGGAAGAAATCGCAGACTATAAATATTTGTCGAACTTACGCTATTTATAGCTTCTGATATAGAGGTGTATCTGCTTTGTACTTAGGATGTTGGCGTTTCCTACGGCAGGAAACTGTCGTTTCTGTATGCAGAAACGCCCGTTTCCACACTGAGAAACGCCCGTTTCCACGTGGAGAAACGCTCGTTCCCATTAGTGGAAACGGATGTGACTGCTAGTGGAAACGGACGTGACTGTTAGTGGTTACTGTTAGCGGTATGCTTATCGGGTAAGTTTGATGCCTATGTCGTTGATTCCACATAGCACCGAGTCGGGCAAAGTATAGCTGATTTTGAAATGATAGGTGCCGGGGCTCTTGACGCGAATACTTCCCGCCGGAAATTCCGACTGGTAGAGACTGCCCCAACCGGTTCCTCTCCATTTCCCTTCTTTGTCGGCTAGCGTGAGTTGCAGTGTATCGGTAGGTAAGGGGATGGAATCGGGGGTATTATAGCTGATAGATAGGTTGAGATTCTGATAAGGATAATCGATGCGATTCCTGATTCCTACGGATAACTTGTAGTAAGTAAAAGAATCGGGAACTTCTACGTTGAAAGAGAGTGTATCCTTCCGTTGCCATCCTTCCGCCGGGATGGACCGGAAGGAATGATACACAGTCTGTTTGTCGCAGGCAACCAGTGCACTTGCGACAAACAGTAGTAGAATACTTTTCAGACAGAAGTTACTGTTCTTGAACCGGTTTGTCATTTTGAGCGGGTCTTTCTCTTTCTCCTTGAGGCCTGGGGTTGTTGTTGCGCGGAGGCCTACGGTTGTTGTTCCGTTGCGGACGATCTCCTCCTTGTCTTTGTTGATCGTTCGGTCTGGATGGTTGTTGCTCTCCTTGCTGATTCCTTTGTCTGGGCTGTTGCTCTCCTCCTTGTCTGGACTGATGGTCTCCTCCTTGCCGGGGTTGTTCTCTTTGTCTGGACTGTTCCCTGTTTTGAGGCGCAGACTGCTCACTTCCCTGAGGACGGTTGTCGTTGGGCCTTCTCTTTTTCTTGTTGCGGTTGCCGTTATTTCCGTTTCCACCATTTCCGTTGCCGTCTCTGTTCTCACCGCCATTTTTGCCTTTGCGGCTACGGTCAAAGCGGGTCAGGCTTTCTTGCTCCAGCAAGTCTACCGGTTTCTTGGGTTCGGGGCGATGGATCTCTTCGACCAGGCTGTCCGGTTTGGTGCCTCGCCTGTTCATTCCGATTATTTCAAAAGCACGTCTTCCACTGATGGTAACCAGGTTGGCAGGGATATTCTTGTCGCTGGAATATGTGATCTGATTGTTCAGAATATCGGCTTTGAAGAAATAGTAGACGCCATCCTTGGTTTCCAGTTCAATTTCTCTGGAAGGAAGACGCTTTTGCGCTTCTACGTAGCAGTCTACTTCGTAGTTGAGACAACACTTTAGTTTGGCGCACTGACCGGCAAGCTTTTGAGGATTGAGCGAAATATCCTGAAAGCGTGCGGCGCTGGTCGATACGGATACAAAAGAAGTCATCCAGGTGGCACAGCACAATTCGCGGCCGCAAGGACCGATACCACCAATACGTCCGGCTTCCTGGCGGGCACCGATTTGTTTCATCTCGATGCGCACATGGAAAGCATCGGCGAGTACCTTAATCAGTTGGCGGAAGTCCACACGCTCGTCGGCGATGTAGTAGAAGATGGCTTTGTTTCCGTCTCCCTGATACTCCACGTCTCCTATTTTCATGTTGAGATTGAGGTCGATAGCTATTTGGCGGGCACGTATCATGGTAGCGTGTTCGCGGGCTTTCGCCTCATTGTATTTGTCCATGTCCACCGGTTTGGCCTTGCGGTAGATACGTTTGATGTCGGCTTCCGACTTGATGTTTGCTTTCTTCATCTGTAGCGGCACAAGGCGTCCGGTCAGGGTTACTACACCGATGTCATGACCGGGGGTAGCTTCTACGGCTACAATGTCTCCTTTTTCCAAAGGTATCTTGTTGCTGTTGCGGTAATAGCCCTTGCGGGTATTCTTAAACTGAACCTCCACCAAATCGCTTTCTTCGGCATTGCCGGGGATGTCGGCCAGCCAGTCGTAGGTATTCAGTTGCTTGTCTTGCCTGCCGCAACTTTTGCAGCAGAGACCTCCGCTTCCGTTATGTAGTTTAAATTCCATTCTTATCTATTGTTTTAATAATACAATCATTTTTAGTGAGAAATCAAAGAAGACCATACGGGCATTGACGTTCTGCTCTATGTGTACTTGCGCTTCGGTCAGCTCGTCCATGATGCCCATGACGTTCCGTTCGTTGACGAACGGGGCAAAACGGGTGGCGAAGTTCTGTTCGGGCAGTGTCATATAACTCATCTCTTTGCGATGCAAATTATAAATGAAGTTTTCCCGTATCATGCGCTGGCAGTATTCAAGGAAGTGCTTTTGGCGCTCGCGTCCTATGCTTGCCAGTTGTTCGCTCCATTGCTTCATCTCCCGTATTTTGCGTTGATAGGAGAGACGCATCAGACTGACGAACAGATCAAAAAAAAGTTCATTCTCTTCGTTCAGGTGGATGGTTTCTAATGCCTTTACAAAGTCACCGTTGGCAAGATGGGCTATTGTTTCACTATCCCGGGGCTGTACTCCATACTTCTGTTGCAAAGCCGCTGCCATATCCGCCTCTTCAATCTTGGAGATATTGAAACGCTGCGTACGGCTGAGGATGGTTTGCAAGATCATCTCGGGGGCTTCAGATACTAACAGGAACAGGGTCTTCTCAGGCGGTTCTTCCAAAAGCTTCAGTAGCTTATTGGCACAAACTTCGTGCATCTTTTCCGGTAGCCAGACAATGGTTACTTTATAGCCTCCTTCGCTGGACTTCAAACTGAGTTTGCGGGTTATTTCGTCGCTCTCTTTGGCATAGATGATGGCTTGTCCGTTCTCGGCATCCATTTCATTCAGCCAATGGTTCAGCCCGAAGTAGGCACTGTTCAATAACAGATTGCGCCACCCGGTGATATAGTCGTCGCAAACTTCTTTCTTGCTCTTGGCATTTTTTACAATCGGGAATACGAAGTGCACATCGGGGTGTACCAGTTTATTCCACTTTACGCAGGAGGGACAAGTACCGCACGCATCCGTCTCCGTACGGTTGGGGCAGCAGATATAACGGGCGTATGCCAATGCCAACGGAAGTTTGCCTACTCCTGTCGGGCCGCAAAAAAGTTGTGCATGGGGGATACGCCCTTCCTGCACTTCTTGTATCAGCCTTTGTTTGGCAGCTTCTTGTCCTATTACATCTTTAAAACTGAACACGATAATTAGTGATTAGTGATTAGTGATTAGTGATTAATCACAATAATCAGTTAGTTCTTAATGGTTATTTCTCAACTTTCAAGTTAATAAATTTGTTTGGCAACTTCTTTGATGCTGTCTGTAGCTCCTACCGAATAGAAGTGCAGACTGGGGATGCCGTGTGCCATAAGCTCCTTGCATTGTTGCACGCACCATTCGATGCCCACTTGTTGCGCGTCGGCATCGCTCTTGCATTTCAAAGCTTCTTTGGTCAGTTCTTCCGGCAAATCGACTTTGAATGTTTTAGGGATCATGCTTAGTTGTGATATCTTCTTGAAAGGCTTGATGCCCGGAATGATAGGAATGGTGACACCTGCCTGGCGGGCACGTTCCACGAAGTCGAAGTATCTCCGGTTATCATAGAAGAGTTGGGTCACTGCATATTCGGCGCCCATCTCCATTTTCTTCTTTAGCCAGTAGATATCCGTATCTAAGTTGGGAGATTCTTCGTGCTTCTCGGGATAACAAGCTACACCGTATGAGAACGGAGTATTGGTGACTTTCATTTCGGAGCCATCCACGAAGATTCCTTTATTGAAGTTGTTGATTTGTTCCTGTAATTCGATAGCGTGATGGTAGCCGTCACCTTCGGGTGTAAATACGG
Source organism: Bacteroidota bacterium (assembly GCA_023458215.1). Next base: position 38,384 of record JAEXAJ010000220.1, on the reverse strand, counting down.
ATTCATGTTTTGCTTTGTCGCCACGTAGCACCAATAGGTCGGTAATACCGAGAAACTGCAAATCGAGTAGCACATATTCTGTTTCTTCACGACTAAAGCCGCTGCAAAGGATATGGGGGACAACCGTAATATTGTATTTGTTTTGGATAGCAGCCGCTACGGCTACCGTACCCGGACGACGGCGTAAACGGTTGCGTTGAAACAAACCGTTGCCAAGATCTTTGTATACATACTCGCTACGGTGCGTGGTAATGTTGATGTATTTGGGATCAAATTCTCGTAATGTATCTATGGTTTGGTACAGCTTTTCAATGCCTGTGCCCTTTAAAGGTGGCAATATTTCGAATGAAAAAGCTGTTTTTTCGTTACTGTGTATCAGGTCGATTACTCTCATTTCTTTCTCGTTATCTTTGTCTAATTGGCAAAAATCTTGCACATTGGGAACAAAAATACGAAAAAGAAATGAGATATGCCGAAAATGATGGCTATTCTTTTATACAGCGGATAGAAAGGCCTTTATAATAACTCTGGTTGGTTGCTATTGTTGTGTTTTTAACCATTTCATTGCTTTGTCCCGTAAAGAACACTGTTTGTTCAGGAACTTTACCGGTTACTTCATCCCGGCTCCAAAAGCCTACCATTTTGTATAGGTTAGCATGGTAATTCTGGTACCACATTCCGGCAGAATAGATGTTAAGCATTGTCCGATTTTCTATCGGAGCGATATCGCCCGTTCCATTTCCGGCGAACTGCCATTCTCCTGATTTGAGTAAAGAAGCGTCCCCGCTTATATAAGAATTTAGCTTATCCCAATCCTCTAATGATGGGATTTTCCATCCATAAGGAGCTATTCCCTTTATATTTACGGCTTCTCCATTATAGAAGTAGAGATCGTAGTCATTTGCTTTGAAGTATCCGGGGTCTTTTCCTAAGTTTTTCAGCAATGATATAGGGCTTCCGTCTTGATAATAGGTCGCTCTTAGGTTCTCTTGCATCCAATACTGAGTACCTATTTTTACAATCGGATATTCCTCTATTCCATTTTTTGTATCACGTATAGTATATTTTACAATACTTACGTTGATGGGGGCTTCCGGCTTGCTTTGGAATATGTTGCCTTCTTTGTCAAAGTATATTTCATTAATGGTTGCAGAGTTACCGGTTTCGTAGTTAAATGAGTTTTTTTCTTTATCCCAGCAGATTATTCCGCCATTAATATTCTCTTTGGTATCCAATAATTGAAGTATTTTTCCTCTGCTTAAGTCGGTCGATTCATTTTCTTTGACCGGGTATGCAACAACTGCTCTTGAAGTCAGCTTTCCTGAAGACAGATATTCTTTGCAAATTTCCGCTATCGGCTTATTATTTGAATAAACCCGGTAAACATTGGATTGAGAAAAAGATAGGACAGATAGATGTAGGGCGGCATAACTTCCATTGTTATCTGTCTTTTCTAACGTAATGCATGATTCCCATTCTTTGATTGATCCAATCATACTACTTAGTATATTGCTATTGGCTTGCATGGACGTGATTTTTATTTCATATTGAGTGCTACCCGCTATTTCCTCAGGAGTGGGCATGGGGCAACTATAAATTCGTCCGTTCCACTCCATTTGAAGTGATTGGTTCTTGTTGATTGGTTGGGGTATGATAATAAACTCTTTACCTGTTAAGTTATTATCTTTGTCTTTTTCCCATGCGCCCGAAGACACGATATCCGATACAGTTCCATCTGCCAGGCTGAAAGTGCCTTTCTTCAAGTCGTATTCGGCATGTGTGTGGAACCCCGTTGCTATAATACGCGGATTGGCTTTTAGCATATTGTCTATGTCTTCGCTTTTACCCGGAGTAAGGGTAATCTTTATTTTGGTGAGCTTGTGCAAGTATTCTAATTCTACGGCTTCGTTGCTGTTGGCGCTACTTGTGGCTTTTGCTAAAACAAAATCGCTTTGCGAATAAGCTTCTTTCTCGTTTTGATTGCTTTGTATGGAGACGGGAATGAGTGAACTTCCCGTTTGGGCACCATCTTTATGATAGGGATAGTAGCTGATAAAGTCGAGGGTTGCGTCCTCTCCTTCGGGATAAAATATATCTTTGGAAGGTATTAAGGTATTGTTACTTCCGCAAGTCAGGCACAAGTTGTCTATATATCGCTTTTGGTCTATTTCGTTTTCCGGTAACATCGCATATAACCCGATTTTATCGCCTTCATCGAAGAGATTGTTTGTGGCTTTGGTGGAAGATTTACTTTCTTTTATAGAGAATGTGATAGGTATACTCCCTTCTTGAGCCTCTTTTCCGATTTCATTTACACATGCTGTAGTACATAAGATGCAGCAAAATAGTGTTGTAGTAAACACATTTCTGAATAGCATTTTCTTTTTCATACATATTGTTTTAAGCGGGATAATAATAGCTTATTATTCCTGTTTGTATTCAATGATTTAGTGTATCTAAATATAGATTGAGGAGTACCCAATTGGTATGGAAAAGTTTTTGCACTTTAGGATGCTAATTATTGATGTCTCGCTTGGCATCATGGTGCTTTTCATTCTGTGTTTATTGCACTTTTTCTTTATAAACAGTGGCAAATATAGTTTTATATATTAACTTATCGGTCATAAATCAATAAAATCTTTGATAATTTATTTACCTCACTCTGATTTTTTGCCTAACTTTACCCGCTAAAAACGTAATCAATAATAAGTTAAACCATAGATATAAACTCATGCCTTTAAATTTACCCGATAAACTACCTGCTATAGAGTTGCTTAAAGAAGAGAATATTTTTGTCATTGACAATTCTCGGGCAACACAACAAGACATTCGTCCGCTACGCATTGTGATACTGAATCTGATGCCGTTGAAGATAACGACGGAGACGGATTTGGTTCGTCTGCTTTCCAATACACCCCTTCAGGTGGAGATATCTTTCATGAAGATAAAAAGCCATACTTCCAAGAATACGCCGATAGAACACATGAAAACGTTCTACACCGATTTTGAGAAGATGCGGGGCGAGAAGTACGACGGAATGATTATTACCGGCGCTCCGGTGGAGCAGATGGACTTTGAGGAAGTGACCTATTGGGATGAGATTACGGAGATTTTCGATTGGGCGCGTACGCATGTTACTTCTACACTTTATATCTGCTGGGCGGCACAAGCCGGACTTTATCACCATTATGGGGTGCCCAAGTATGCTTTGGATAAGAAGATGTTCGGTGTTTTCGAACATTGTACGTTGCAACCTTTGCATCCCATTTTCCGGGGATTCGACGATAGGTTCTTTGTGCCTCATAGCCGCCATACGGAAGTCCGTAGGGAAGATATACTGAAAGTGCCGGAATTGACATTGCTTTCCGAGTCGGAAGAATCCGGGGTATATTTGACGGTGGCTCGTGGCGGACGTGAGTTCTTTGTGACGGGACATTCGGAATATTCTCCTTTGACGCTCGATACGGAATATCGTCGTGACGTGGATAAAGGATTGCCTATCGAGATGCCACGCAACTATTATGTAGACGATGATCCGGACAAAGGCGTATTGGTGCGTTGGCGTTCGCATGCCAATCTGCTGTTCTCCAACTGGCTGAATTACTTTGTTTACCAGGAGACGCCGTTTAATATTGACGATATAAAGTAACAGAATAGTGATAAGCGATAAATTGAAAAACTCTGTGAGACTCTGTGTTCTCCGTGTTGAATAATATGATAAAGCAACGTAAAATAGAGCTGTTAGCTCCTGCCAAGAACCTGGAATGTGGCATTGAGGCTGTAAATCATGGTGCGGATGCTGTATATATCGGCGCTCCTAAGTTTGGTGCCCGTGCTGCTGCCGTCAATTCGCTGGAAGATATTGCAGCTTTGGTAGAATATGCCCATCTGTATAATGTTCGCATCTATGTTACCGTCAATACCATTCTGAAAGAAGAAGAATTGGAAGAAACGGAGAAGATGATTTGGGATTTATACCGTATCGGTGTGGACGCATTGATTGTTCAAGATATGGGGATCACTCGTTTGAACCTTCCGCCTATTCCGTTGCATGGCAGTACGCAGATGGATAACCGTACGCCGGAGAAAGTCCGTTTCTTGGCTGATGCCGGTTTTCGTCAAGTGGTGCTGGCGCGTGAACTTTCCTTGCAGGAGATACGTAGCATCCATGATGCTTGTCCCGAAGTACCGTTGGAAGTTTTTGTACATGGGGCGCTTTGTGTCAGTTATAGCGGGCAGTGCTATGTCAGTCAGGCATGTTTCGGGCGGAGTGCCAATCGGGGGGAATGTGCACAGTTTTGCCGATTGCCGTTCAGTCTGATAGATGCTGATGGCAAGACGATAGTGCGTGACAAGCATTTGCTTTCTTTGAAAGACCTCAACCAAAGCGAGATACTGGAAGAATTGCTGGATGCAGGAGTTACTTCCTTAAAGATAGAAGGCCGGCTGAAAGACGTTACCTATGTGAAGAACGTTACAGCGGCATATCGCCAAAAGTTAGATACCATTTTTGCCCGTCGGAGGGAGTATGTACGTGCCTCTTCGGGCTCTTGTCACTTCGACTTTAAACCTCAGTTGGATAAGAGTTTCAGCCGTAGTTTCACTCATTATTTCCTTCAAGGAAGGGAACAGGAAATCACTTCTTTCGATACTCCTAAGTCATTGGGAGAGGAGATGGGGACTATGAAGGAGCAACGTGGCAATTATTTCACTGTTGCAGGTGTGAAGTCTTTTCATAATGGAGACGGCGTTTGTTTCCTCGATGAACAGGGACGTCTGCAAGGTTTCCGCATCAACCGGGTGGAGGACAATAAACTCTATCCGGCAGGGGAGATGCCCCGCATCAAACCGCGCACTCGTCTTTATCGTAACTTCGATCAGGACTTTGAGCGCATCCTTACCCGTAAATCCGCCGAACGTAAAATCGGAATCTTTTGGGAATTATCAGAAACCGCTTTCGGCTTCGCTCTTTCGGTTGCCGATGAAGATGACAATCGGGTTACTCTTTCTTTCCCTTATTCAAAGGAACCGGCACGTACGCCGCAGCACGAAAATCTGCGGTCTCAATTGTGTAAACTGGGCAATACACCTTTCGAGGTGGCGGCAGCTTTATCCGATAATGCCGCGGGAGTTATGATCCGCTTCACCGAAAATTGGTTTATTCCCGCTTCCGTTGTAGCCGACTGGCGTCGTCAGGTTGTTGATAAATTGGTGGCTGCCCGTCGTATCAACTACCGCCGTGAACTGGCTGTATGGAAACCGACTAAACATGCCTTCCCCGCTACTACGCTGACGTATTTGGGAAATGTGATGAACAGTGCGGCGCGCAGTTTCTATCTGGAGCATGGATTATCTTCTGTGTCTCCTGCTTACGAAAAACAGGCTGTGCCCGAGGCGGTACTGATGTTCTGCAAACATTGCTTGCGCTATAGCATGGGATGGTGTCCCACTCATCAGAAAGGCCGCTCGCCTTATCGTGAGCCTTATTTTTTGGTAGGTACGGACGGTAAACGCTTCCGCTTGAGTTTCGACTGCAAGAATTGTCAGATGAAAGTCTATGGAAATGAAGAATGAAGAATTAAGAATGAAGAATTTGCAACTGAAAGATAACGAAAGGCTGACGGGTAATTGTTGGCGGGTCGTGGGGGGGAGGAGCCGTTTCCTGCGTTCCGCATGCTCTTTGCGTTCCTTATACTCTTTGCGTTCTCTTTTATTCCTCATTCTTTATTCTTTTTTCTTCATTTCCCTGGTTTCCTGTCACTATCCCCGTCCCAATTTGGAAGACGAGGGGATGAGCGAGAAAACCCGTGATTCGCTGACCTGTCTTTACGAGCGTCATTATACGTGGAATACTAATCTCGAACTGCATGCCGATTCTATCAATCTTGCCTGCCTGCCCGTGAAAGACTGCTATAACATGCTTTACAAGGGCGATAGAGTAGTAGTGGCGGAATTTGCGATTCATCCTGCGGATAGTGTGGATACTGTGTGGGTGAAACTGGCGCATTCGCAGGAGATACAAGGCTGGATGCCCGAGTCGGAGATGATGCGTGCTTTTGTGCCGACGGATAGCATTTCGCAGTCCATCTATCTGTTCAGCGATACGCATGCTTCTTATTTTATTATCATCTTTGCGCTGTTTGTGGCTGCCTGGCTTTTCCGGGCATTCCGTCGCAAGCAGTTGAGGATGGTCTATTTCAATGATATCGACAGCGTTTACCCGTTGTTGTTGTGTTTGCTGATGGCGTTCAGCGCTACGGTTTATGAGTCGATGCAGGTGTTTGTGCCCGATACGTGGCAACATTTTTATTTTAATCCCACTTTGTCGCCTTTCAAGGTACCATTTATTCTTTCTGTATTCTTGATGAGTTTGTGGCTGTTCATTGTTGTATTGTTGGCGGTGCTCGATGACTTGTTCCGCCAGCTCTCTCCGGCGGCGGCTGTATTCTACCTTTTGGGATTGGCGTCCTGTTGCATCTTCTGCTATTTCTTCTTTATTCTGACTACACATATTTACATTGGCTATCTGTTTTTGGCGGCTTTCCTTTGGCTGTTTGTCAAGAGGTTGCGTGTCTCTCTCACCGTGTCCCGGTACCGTTGCGGCAAGTGCGGACAAAAGATAAGGGAGAAAGGCGTTTGCCCGCATTGCGGAGCAATCAATGAGTGATGCCTTGATACAATATATTGCATATTTTATTACAAATCATTATCCTGAGTCTCTACCCTTTATTCACGCTACAAGGCAATCTGAGCGGGGGATTTGTTCGGCACCGAGGAACGGGTCGTCCGGCACCGAGGAACCCCACCTTCGACACCGAGGAACCTCTTGCTGCTCGGTGTCGCTCTTTTCTTCTAATGGGGTGGAAGTATTTAATTTGTATATATACAATAAGATGTACTCGGCAACCTATTTATAGTCGCCACCAAATTGATTCTTCCCGCCTTGTCTCGATGAAACCACAGCGTTGTAGAATGCGTTGTGAAGCAAAGCCGTCAACGTCTGTTTCCGCAATGATATGGGACACATTTTCTTGTTTCAAGGCCCACCTGCACATAGCTTGCACTGCTTCCGTCATGTAGCCATTGTGCTCGAAATTTTGTCCCAGCCCATAGCCGATTTCGACTTCTTGATCCGCATTCGGAATATCTTTGAAATCGGCAGAACCGACTCAAGACGTTTTGTTTTCAATATCATTTTGCTGCCACGTTAATTCTATCTTGGGTGGTCTTATCTACCTAAAGCAGACAGGCGCATCACTGGTTTTCTTCATTCATTGTATATTATTTTATTGCTACCGGATATTTACTGTTTTTCAGTATGCGCATTTGACCGATAAAAGTGTTTGAATATCATCATACTGCTCCCTGCATGTGACACGAAAATGAATCCAACCGCCATCACCACACGGATATTTATGGTCAATTTGTTCTTGGGTGCCTGTGTGCATTTGACTATAAACGGATGCAAACTGTTTATCTGATAGTCTCACCATTACTGTAAAAGCATTATTCTCGGCAAATATATTGCATACAAGCTTGTTCTTTTTTCGATGGGCAATACCCCATCCATACTGTTTTCCGTAAGGGAATACTATTTTTTGTACAGTGCTGCATGTTTGGGACAACCATTCATTTATCGAAGTAAATAAATCCGCATTTTCTCCGCAATAGGCTTTCATATCCGCTATTAACGGCACAGCTTGTTTATCTAACATTCTTTCGTACATACATTCTCTTTCATTTATATTTCAAATATATATAACTTTTTAGTCAAAGGCAAAGATATATACGAAATGTTTACTCCATTCTCTTAGAACCTGCAACGCAGCTCTATCCCTGCCTGTACAGGACGCCCTTTCTGCATGAACCCGTTGCCCATGCTTTCAAAGTAGAAGGCTGCATACTCTTTATCCAATGCATTGCGTACCCAAAAATCAATCTGCCCACGACCTTTTTGGAAACTGATGCGTCCGTTCAGGGTGCCATAGAAGGATTGGCTGACGGTATTCTCTTCGGTCCAGTAGATACGTCCGGCACCACTGTAGTTGGCGTTCAGTTGGATGCGGTCCAGCAGGTGTCCGGGGTTGATGCGGAAGATGTATTGCGCACCTAAGTTCAGCGTGTGTTTGGGGACGAATGGCACATAGTGGCCGTCGTAGCTGACCGGCTGCAATTCTCCGTCCACTTTGGCATTGGTGACATAATCCTTGAAAGTGGCATACGTATAACCGTAGCAAGCATTCAGCATGAGGGCATCGGTTATTGCCGCGCGCAGACTGACTTCCGCTCCGTAACTATGACTTTTTCCGGCATTTACGGTGATACGCCCCAGGCCGCTTTCGGCGAATTTGGCTATCTGCTGGTCGCGGGTATCCATGTAGAAGACGGAGAAATCGGCAAGCAGACGTCCTTCCCACAGGGTGTGGTGGCTGCCTAACTCGTAATTCCAGGTATATTCGGGTTTGTAGCGGGTAGCTTCCTGCACGTCGGGCAGGTCTTTCTTCATGCCATTGATTCTGTCTGCCATCATTTTGAAACTTTCGTCTTTGGCTACGGCATCCATCATGGAGTTGCTCAGCACGCCGGTAATAAGATCGGAGAACATTTGGATGTTGTAACCACCCGAACGATATCCGCGGGCTGCTGTCAGATAGACATTATTACCCTTCTTCCACTCATATTGCAAAGCGAATTTAGGCAGCAACTGTACATAATCGGTAGATTCTTTGCCTAGATAGGCGGCGTTGCCTTGCAGCGGTGCTTTGTTTTTGATGACCATAGGAGGTCTGCCGGGCATGTTCATCGATACGGTGAAATCGAAATCGGTTGGCGTGGCGGCTGAGTTGTAGTCCATCTTAATTTTCTCATAATCCAAACGTAGCCCCACTGTGGCGGACAATCCTTTTACAAACAAGTCATTGAAAGTGGATTGGTGGAAGATGGCGCCGCTCAGGGTCGGGGTTTCAAAGCTTCCGCTTACCCGCAGACTTTGGTTGCTGATGCCCATGTGCATGGCAGGCATATTGGGGTTGCCTGCTACGAGTTCGTCGAATGCATTGTTCGCATTTCCTTCAATCACTTGGTTGATGCCCTCTTTGTGGAACACAACCGGGCCGTCGGTGTGCAGCCATTGGTAGAACCCGAAGGCACCTGTAGTCCATTGCCAGCGGCGGTTGGGTTTGGATTTGAAGACGATTTCTTCGGAGAGGGTGTTCATCTTCTGTTTCTGTTCGATGTTGAAGATGTCAGCCGGGGTGAAATCCTGGTCTATAAACATGCGGTCTTTTAGGAACTGGTAGCCCGTAACGGCACTCAGGATGAAGTTTTGGGCTTGGTACTCCAGGTTTAGTCCGGCATTCATCAGGTTGCGGTAATAGCTGCTTGCTTCATTGTTGGCAATTTTGCCGATATAAGGTTTGAGGTCTTCGCTTTGTTCGGCAGGATTCAGCTTGCCCATATAGAAATAAGGGTAACCGCCTTGGTCGCTGTATTCGTAGCTGAGGTTTAAGTCCAGTTTCAGGTTTTCGGTGGGCAGATAGATACCACGGAAACGGCCGCCTGCCGATTGTCCTTTGTCTACCTTCTCATTGTTTCGTACCACATTACGGAAGAAACCGCCCTGATAATCATAGAATCCTCCGGTGGAGAAGGCAAAGCGTTCGGATGTTTGGTGATAGTGGGTCAGCGAGGCATTATAGGCATTGTGTGTACCGGCTCCCAGGCGGAAGTCGGTGCCTTGATAGGTAAAAGGGGACTTGGTGTGTACTTTGATGAGTCCACCCATGGCATTACGACCATATAGCGTGCCTTGGGGGCCCCGCAGGACGTCGATACGCTCGATGTCGGAGTAGTTGAAGTCGAAGGCTGACTTATCTATATAAGGTATATTGTCCACATACAGTCCTACGGAAGGAGTGTTGATACGCGAACCGATGCCACGGATATAAACGGCGGAAGTGAGCCGTGAACCGTAATCGGGAATAAACAAGTTGGGTACAAGGGCCGTGAGGTTCTTGATCGAATTTACTTGTGCGGCTTGCATGTCCTGTTGGGAAACCAGGGTGACGGCAGCAGGTTGCTCGCGCAGTTTCTTGTTTTCCTTGGGGGCTGCAATAACTAGAATTTCTTCTACATCTACTATCTTCAGCGTGTCAGCTTCTTCGGCGAGTAGATTACCGGTCGTTAAAAGGGTTAGAGCTAAGGCGAAAAATCTATATCTGTTCATAAGCTTTTTTGTTTCGTCTGCAAAGTAACGGGAAATCTCTTATCCCCGCAATCCTAATTTATGAGGATATTGCGGGGCTGTTGGGTTACAGATTCAAATTCTATCCGCCTCTACATAGCCATGCATCACGGCATAGATGGTGAGTCCCGATACCGATTTGATGCCCAGTTTCTCAGTGATATTCTTGCGATGAGAGATGACGGTGGTCAGGCTGATGTTCAGTTTGTCGGCAATTTCTTTGTTGATAAGACCTTTGGTTACTAAAACCAGTACTTCGATTTCACGGGCGGAAAGGTCGTGCTCGGCCGCTGCATGAGGCGTAGCTTCCGGATGTCCGGCGGCTTGCTTGCCCGGGTGTCCATGATGGTGACCGTATTGATGCAACTGCAAAATGTTCTTTACCAGAGATTTCTCGTCTTGATAGATGTTCAGGGTAAGAACTCCCGATAGTTGCGGTTGGTTGTCACTACCTGCCAGTACAATGGTCTTAGTCTTTCGTTCCAGAAAGAAAGCGGTATGCTCGAAGTATATTTGAGAGGAGATGAAATAGTGGGCGTACATGTCGGGAGTGTCATCCATTAGCTCGGCAAAAGAGTGGAAAGCACGGATAGTAGCCATGGGGATGAGCTCTTCCAAAAGATTCTGTAACCCAAGGCTGGATAGGGTGTTGGAGTCGATAATGGCTATTTCAGGGGTTGACATGGAATATAATCATTGGTCTTTGTAGAACGTTTGCAAAGGTATTTATTTTATTTCAATTCTATAGAGATATAAATATTATTTTGATACGGTTGGCTTGGAGCTAAATTCCCATAGGTATAGAACTAAGTTCCCAATATAATGGGAATATAGTTCCGTCGTAATGGGAATGCCTTTCCATCGTAATGGGAATATAGTTCCCACCTATTGGGAAATGAGTGGGATTATGTTGATGTTGATTATCAGGTATTTAAATTACGCCTTTCTTTCCTTCTTTGGTAGGTCTGACGAATAAATGACAGAGGAGTTTTAGACAGAAGAACAAAAGAGCCAATTAGAAAACATCGTTTTTATCATTTAGCTAATCTGTTCTTTTGTTCTTATGTCTAAAAAAAAATATTATGTTTAGCTCTTTTCTATCAGCGATATGAATGTCATTTTGATGCAGTTGCCCTGATGTGAAATAATTGAGAGGGTAGAAGAGAACTCTGCCACTCCTTATTTTGTTATAACCTAATAATTAACTTAAAACCTTAGCGTTATGATATATGATATAGCGATTATCGGCGGTGGACCCGCCGGATATACGGCAGCCGAACGGGCAGCCGCAGGCGGATTGAAAACCGTCTTGTTTGAAAAGAAAGCCATTGGTGGAGTCTGTTTGAATGAAGGGTGTATCCCGACTAAAACATTATTATATTCTGCCAAGTTGTGGGATAATATGAAAGGGGCCGCCAAATATGGTATTTCTGTTTCAGAGGGTTCTGCCTTCGATATGAAGAAGATTATAGACCGCAAGAATAAGATTGTAAAGAAACTGACGGGAGGGGTAAAGATGACCGTAACCTCCTACGGCGCTACTATTGTGGAACAAGAAGCAGTGATAACAGGCGAGCAGGGTGCTCATATCCATATTTCAGCCGGTGGCGAAACGTATGAAGTGACCTATCTGCTAGTCTGTACCGGTTCCGATACGGTTATTCCACCCATACCCGGTTTGTCTGAAACGGATTACTGGACTTCCAAGGAGGCCTTGGAAAGTACCGAGTTGCCCGGGTCGCTCGTCATTATTGGAGGAGGCGTCATCGGCATGGAGTTCGCCTCTTTCTTTAATAGTATGGGGGTGCAGGTCAGCGTTATTGAAATGATGCCCGAAATACTGGGCGCTATGGATAAAGAAACCAGTGCCATGCTACGTGCCGAATATCAGAAACGAGGCATCCGCTTCGACCTGAATACCCGAGTAACTGCCGTAAGTAAAGAAGGAGTGACGATTGAGAAAGATGGAAAGTCTTCGCTCGTAGCGGCAGATAAAGTGCTGGTCAGCGTGGGGCGCAAAGCAAACCTTGGCCGGGTGGGACTGGATAAACTGAACATCGAACTGCTGCGCAACGGGGTGAAAGTGGATGAACATCTGCAAACCTCTCATCCTCGTGTATATGCTTGCGGAGATATTACAGGACGTTCCATGCTGGCGCATACCGCTATCCGCGAAGCTGAAGTTGCCGTCAACCATATTTTGGAAGTGGAAGACCGGATAAACTACGATTGCATCCCCGGTGTAGTATATACCAATCCCGAAGTGGCAGGAGTGGGCAAGACCGAAGAAGAACTGAAAGCTGCCGGCATCAGCTACCATGTGCAGAAACTCCCTATGGTATATTCCGGTCGGTTTGTAGCCGAAAACGAAACGGTGAACGGTCTTTGTAAACTGATTGTGGATGATGACGATCACGTGATCGGTTGTCATATCTTGGGCAATCCTGCTTCTGAAATCATTGTAGTGGCAGGCATTGCTGTCCAAAAGGGCTATACGGTGGAGGAATTTCAAAAGAGTGTCTTTCCGCATCCCACGGTCGGCGAGATATTCCACGAAATACTTTTCTCGTGATGTTCTGCATTGATAATCGCTGCACGGATATCTATTGGAATCTGGCAGCAGAAGAATATCTTTTGAAACAGAAACGGGATAACTATTTCATGCTTTGGCAGTCGGAGCCCTGCGTCGTGATAGGTAAACACCAGCATGTGCCATCCGAAGTAGACGAACGTTTCCTTCAGGAAAAGGGCATCGCTTTGGCACGCCGCTTTTCGGGTGGAGGTGCGGTTTATCATGACATGGGTAACATCAACCTGAGTTTTATAGAAACCGTAGACCAACCCGATTTTGAATATTACTTGCAACAAACCATTGACTTCCTCGACCAAATGGGGATCACCGCTTATTCGGATAAACGAATGGGGATTTATATCGATGGACGAAAGATTTCGGGTAGTGCGCAGTGCATTCATAAGAACCGTGTGATGTATCATTGTACCTTGCTCTATTCAACAGATCTTGATGTTTTGAATGCTTCTTTAAAGGGCAATCCCGATTCTGAAAACTTGATACCCGGTTCGCAGACCGTGCGTGCGGTGCCTTCTGTGCGGAGTGAAGTGACGAATATCTGTGAGCATTTACTTACTCCCGTTACCGTTAAACGGGTAGTCCGCCTGCTACTTCATTATTTTTTGGAAAATGACGAGAACCGGACCTACCGCTTTACCCATAAAGATATGGAAGCCATTGAGCGTTTGAAAAATGAGAAATATGCTAATGACGAGTGGATATACAATAAGTCGGTATTAACTTTCACGTAAGTTAAAACCTTATTATCTAACTATTTGTTTAAGCATAAACGAATAACTTAAAACCTAACTATATGTCAAGATTTGAAATAAAGATGCCTAAACTAGGCGAAAGCATAACCGAAGGAACCATCGTTTCGTGGTCGGTAAAGGTAGGGGACGTCATAAAGGAAGACGATGTCCTGTTTGAAGTAAACACAGCTAAAGTGAGTGCGGAGATTCCCTCTCCGGTAGCCGGTAAGATTCTGGAGATTTTATTTAGTGAAGGTGACACGGTTGCTGTGGGTACCGTAGTAGCCATTGTCAATATGGGCGATGAAGAGGAGGAAGAAGCTCCGGTATCAACTCCTTCTGAGGAGAAAAAAGAGAGCCCTTCTTCATCTGCTGCTGAAACACCGGCACAGGAGCTCCCTCAGGCTAAAGCTGCTAAAACAGAAGAAGAACGATGGTATTCGCCGGTCGTGCTTCAGTTGGCACGTGAGGCTCATATCCTGCAAGAAGAACTGGATGCTATCCCCGGAACCGGATATCAAGGCCGTCTCAGCAAAAAAGATATGAAGCATTACATTGCTCAAAAGCAGAAGGGAAATGTAAGTATGGCTACTCCGAAGGCTGTCGGGCAACCGGTTTCTGTCGAAAGTACGAAACAACAGCCCGTATCACAACCGGTTCCGCAACCCGCACCACAGCCTGCTAAACCTGCTACTGTAACTTCTTCTTCCGAAGGTGTCGAAGTGAAAGAAATGGATCGGGTGCGCAAGATGATAGCCGATCACATGGTGATGTCCAAGCATACCTCTCCCCATGTAACGACCTTGGTAGAAGTCGATATGACCCGACTGGTGAAGTGGCGTGAAGCTCACAAAGATGCCTTCCTAAAACGCGAAGGTGTGAAACTGACGTATATGCCTGCCATCACCGAAGCTACCGCGAAAGCCTTGGTTGCTTATCCGCAGGTGAATGTGTCGGTCGAGGGGTATAATATTCTTTATAAAAAGCATATCAATGTCGGTATAGCCGTATCACAGAACGATGGTAATCTGATTGTTCCCGTTGTACACGATGCCGACCGTCTGAACCTTAGCGGACTGGCTATCGCCATTGATTCTCTGGCAGCCAAAGCACGCGTGGGCAAATTGACCGGCGATGACATTTCGGGTGGCACCTTTACAATTACTAACTTCGGCACATTCAAGTCCCTGTTCGGTACACCTATTATCAACCAGCCGCAAGTAGCCATCCTTGGGGTAGGCGTTATCGAAAAGAAACCCGCCGTTATCGAAACTCCCGAAGGAGATGTGATTGCTATCCGTCATAAGATGTATCTGTCATTGTCTTACGACCATCGTGTTGTGGACGGTTCTCTCGGAGGAAACTTCCTCTATTTCATTAAGAATTACCTGGAAAACTGGAACGAATAAATAAATACCTTGACCCTTATGAAGAAATATGATATTAAAACCACTGACGTCGAAACCCTGAAGAAGTGGTATTACCTGATGACCCTTGGGCGTGCACTTGATGAAAAAGCGCCTGCCTATCTGCTACAATCCCTTGGTTGGTCCTATCATGCCCCCTACGCCGGGCACGATGGCATACAACTTGCCATCGGCCAGGTCTTTACCCGTGGCGAAGACTTCCTCTTCCCTTACTACCGCGATATGCTGACCGCCCTTTCGGCCGGTATGACGGTAGAAGAACTGATATTGAACGGCATCTCCAAAGCTACCGATCCCGGTAGCGGCGGACGCCACATGTCCGATCACTTTGCTAAACCGGAATGGCATATCGAAAACATCTCCTCGGCAACGGGTACGCACGATTTGCATGCCGCCGGCGTGGCACGTGCTATGAATTACTACGACCACAAAGGCGTTGTCATCACTTCGCACGGCGAATCGGCCGTCTCCGAAGGTTTTGTTTACGAAGCCGTCAATGGTGCCAGCCTCGAACGCTTGCCGGTTATCTTTGTATGGCAGGATAATGGCTATGGCATCTCTGTACCGAAGAAAGACCAGACCGCTGCCCGCAAAGTAGCGGATAACTTTTCCGGTTTCAAGAACCTGCGGATTATTCATTGCAACGGTAAGGATGTGTTCGACTCTATGAATGCAATGACCGAAGCTCGTGAATGGGCTATCGAAAACCGTTGTCCGGTGATTGTGCAAGCCAATTGTGTGCGTATCGGTTCGCACTCTAACTCCGACAAGCATACTCTTTATCGGGACGAAGCCGAATTGGCATACGTGAAGGATGCCGACCCCTTGATGAAATTCCGCCGGATGCTGTTGCGTTACAAACGTCTCACCGAAGAGGAACTGGTTGAAATAGAAGACAAAGCCAAGAAGGAACTATCAGTTGCCAACCGTAAAGCGCTCGCGGCTCCCGATCCTGATCCGAAGAGTATCTTTGATTATGTATTGCCCGAACCTTACGAACCTAAGAAGTACACGGAGGGCGTGCACAACGAAACCGAAGGTGAAAAGAAGTTCCTGGTAAACGCTATCAACGAAACGCTGAAAGCCGAATTTCGTCATAATCCCAACACCTTTATTTGGGGGCAGGATGTGGCTAACAGAGATAAAGGTGGGGTATTCAACGTAACCAAAGGCATGCAGCAGGAGTTTGGAGACAAACGAGTTTTCAGTGCGCCTATTGCCGAAGATTACATCGTAGGTACAGCCAATGGCATGAGCCGTTTCGACCCTAAAATCCGCGTGGTGATAGAAGGTGCCGAGTTTGCCGATTACTTCTGGCCTGCCGTAGAACAATATGTGGAGTGTACGCACGAGTATTGGCGTAGCAACGGAAAGTTTGTACCCAACGTCACTTTGCGTCTGGCTTCCGGTGGTTATATCGGTGGCGGACTTTATCACTCGCAGAATATAGAAGGTGCTTTGGCAGGACTACCCGGTGCGCGGATTGTTTGTCCGTCCTTTGCCGATGATGCGGCAGGATTGCTGCGGACAAGTATGCGTTCTCGCGGATTTACGTTGTTCCTCGAACCGAAAGCATTGTATAATTCGGTAGAGGCAGCTACCATTGTTCCCGAAGATTTTGAAGTGCCGTTTGGCAAAGCTCGTATTCGTCGTGAAGGTTCCGATCTCAGTATCATCACCTATGGCAATACCACGCACTTCTGCCTCGATGTAGCCGAGCGTTTGGAGAAAGAGAAAGGGTGGAAGGTAGAAGTCATCGACATTCGTTCGCTGATTCCATTGGATAGAGAAACGATTTACGAGTCTGTAAAGAAGACTGGTAAAGCATTGGTAGTCCATGAAGACAAGGTGTTCGGAGGGTTTGGAGGTGAAATAGCTGCCGGTATCGGTTCCGATTTGTTCCGTTACTTGGACGCACCAGTCGAGAGAGTCGGTTCTACCTTTACTCCGGTTGGATTTAATACGATCTTGGAGCGTGCCATTCTACCCAATGCCGATAAGATTTATGAGGCAGCCAAAAAACTATTAGAATTCTAAATTGTAACCATCATGAAAAAGATAGGATTATTTTATGTAGCAAATGCCGTGAAGACCTCACAGGTAGCAAAGAAAATCCGCGAAGCCTTGGGAGCGGAGAATATAGATATCATCCCCGTTGAGAAAGCCTGGGGGGATGATTTCAAATCTTACGACAATCTGATTGTTGGTGTATCCACCTGGTTTGACGGTGAACTGCCCACCTTCTGGGACGAACTGATTCCCGAACTGGAAACCTTAGACCTGAAAGGGAAGAAAGTAGCCCTCTTCGGCTTAGGCGATCAAGTGAACTATCCCGACAACTTCGTAGACGGACTGGGCATCTTGAGTGAGTCTTTCAAAAAAGCCGGCGCTACCCTTGTCGGATTTACTTCCGCCGAGGATTATACCTTCAATCACTCCAAAGCCTTGCATGATAATAAATGGTGCGGCCTGGTAATCGACGTAGAAAACCAGTCGAAACTGACTGATAAACGTATAAAGGAGTGGTGCGAGGGGCTGAAGAAAGAACTTTGAAATTAGTTATGAGTTATTAGTTATAAGTTATTTGCTATCATGCTGCATAGAAGCACAAACAAATAACTTATAACTAATAACTTATAACTAATCTCACCGCTTCCGCACATCTCTCTCCATCAATGCCTGCCGATACGATGCCTCCGGCATAACCGGCACCTTCTCCGCAAGGGAATAAACCTTTCACTCGGATATGTTGCAGTGTTTCTTTGTCTCTTATAATGCGTACCGGTGATGAGGTGCGGGTTTCCACGCCAATCATGGTCGCTTCGTTCGTCAGGAAACCGTGGCAGTATTTCCCGAATATCTGGAATCCTTTGCTTAATCTATCTGTTATGAAAGACGGCATCCAAAAGTGTAGGGGGGATGATACCAATCCCGGTGCATACGAACTTTCGGGCAAATCATAACTTAACTTTTTCTTGGTGAAGTCTGTCATGCGTTGAGCAGGTGCTGTCTGCTTCATATTACCTTGTTGCCAGCACATCCGCTCTAAGTTCTCTTGGAAGTACATCATTTTTAATGAAGAATGATGAATGAAGAATGAAGAATTAGGCTGCGCATCCACTCCGCATGATAATTCTTCATTCTTCATTCCTAATTCTTCATTTAATACGTCTTCCGGGCGTAGTTCCACCACCATGCCCGAGTTGCTCCATCGGGAACCACGGTTACTGGGGCTCATGCCGTTTACTACAATTTGCTGGGGACCACTGGCGGCAGGAACGATAAAGCCGCCGGGACACATGCAGAAGCTATATACGCCTCGTCCGTCCACTTGGTTTACGAAACTGTATTCGGCGGCGGGCAGATATTTGCCGCGTCCGTTGCGGTTGTGGTATTGTATTTGGTCTATTAATTCTGCGGGATGTTCCAGACGGACGCCTACGGCTATTCCTTTGGCTTCAATCTCTACTTGATTGGCAGCGAGCCAGCGATACACATCTCTGGCTGAATGACCGGTAGCAAGGATTACAGGGCCGAGGAAGGTTTTTCCAGTATTGGTTTCGATACCTTTTACTTCGTCTCCTTCAATAATCAGGGCATCCATACGGGTTTCAAAGTGTACTTCTCCACCACATTGGATTACGGTGTTCCGCATGTTTTCGATGACACGCGGCAACTTGTCTGTACCTATATGAGGATGTGCATCCACCAATATGGAGGTTGAGGCGCCATGTTGGCAGAATACGTTCAGTATCTTATCCACATTTCCCCGTTTTTTGCTGCGGGTATATAGCTTTCCGTCCGAATAGGCGCCTGCGCCGCCTTCTCCGAAACTGTAGTTCGATTCGGGGTCTACAGTTTGCTGGCGGCTGATTTGTGCAAGATCCTTTTTACGTTCACGTACATCTTTGCCACGTTCCACGATGATGGGGCGCAAGCCGAGTTCTATCAGTCGTAAAGCGGCAAAGAGTCCTCCGGGACCGGCTCCTACTACAATGACTTGTGGTTTACCTTCTACATTTTTATATATAGTCTGTTGGTATTCATCATCCTGCGGCATTTCATTTAAATATACCCGTACAGTCAGATTCACGAAGATGGTTCGTTGGCGTGCATCAATGCTTCGTTTTAGTATCCGTGTAGCGGTTATATCCGGTGCATTCAATCCCTTTTCTTGTATCAGGAATTCTTTCAGCCGTTGTTCATTTGCCGCTATTTCGGGCAAAACTCTAATGGTATATTCTTGTATCATATTATCCGAATAAAGTACGGAATGCTTCTTCCACCTTCCGCACAGGTATTAACTCTATCTTTATCTTCTTCGTATTGAGTCCTTGCATATTATATTTAGGTAATATAAACTGTTTGAAACCCAGTTTCTCCGCTTCGCCGATACGTTGCTCTATGCGGTTTACCGGACGTATCTCTCCTGATAAACCGATTTCACCTGCCATGCACACTTCCGGTTCGATGGCTGAATCCATATTGCTGGAAAGGATGGCGCTGATTACAGCCAGGTCTATAGCAGGGTCGTTTACTTTCAGCCCTCCGGCGATATTAAGAAATACATCCTTTTGTGCTAGTTTAAAACCTACACGTTTTTCCAGTACGGCCAGTAGCATATTCATTCGTCGGATATCGAAGCCTGTGGCAGACCGTTGCGGATTGCCATACACGGCACTGCTTACCAATGCTTGCGTCTCAATCAAGAAGGGTCTGACACCTTCGATGGCCGAGGCAATGGCTATTCCGCTCATGCCTTCGTGATCTTGGCTCAGCAGTAGCTCCGAAGGATTGCTCACTTGTCGCAACCCGTCTTGTCGCATTTCATAAATCCCTAATTCGGCAGTACTACCAAAGCGGTTCTTGATGCTGCGGAGGATGCGGTACATATAATGTTGGTCGCCTTCAAACTGAAGTACGGTGTCTACAATATGCTCTAAAACCTTTGGCCCGGCAATGCTGCCCTCTTTATTGATATGTCCTATCAGGATAACCGCTGTATGCGTCTCTTTGGCAAAACGTAGGATGGAGGCGGAGCATTCCCGCACTTGTGCGATGCTTCCCGGAGACGATTCAAGCGTTTCTGTTGAAATAGTCTGTATCGAATCAATAATAACCAGATCCGGGCGTGTGTTCTTGATATGTACATAGATCTGCTCCAAGGATGTTTCGCAAACGATGAGGCAATCACCGGAGGAACTGGTTAACCTGTCGGCACGCAGTTTAAGTTGTCGGGCGCTCTCTTCACCGGAGATGTATAGTATGCGCTTATCCGGTATTTGGAGTACGGTTTGTAGTACTAAAGTAGATTTTCCAATCCCTGGTTCGCCACCTATCAATACGAGAGAACCTTGTACCAGTCCGCCTCCTAATACGCGATTTAGTTCGTCGTCGTGGAGATCGATGCGTGGTTCGTCATCGGCAACTATTTCATTCAGAGTGACGGGTTTGGCTTTGGCGGTTTCTATGCCTGAAACGGGGCGTTTGTTCACAACCTCTTTCCGAACTACTTCTTCCACATACGTATTCCATTCTCCGCACGACGGACATTTGCCTACCCATTTGGGTGAGTCTTGTCCGCAGTTGCTACACACATAAACGGTTTTATCTTTTGCCATAACCCTACATCTTTCTATAAATGACTGCCCAAAGGTACATTTTTCATGGCAGAGGAGGAGAGTCTCAGGGAGTTTTTTTATATTTGTAGGTAGAAACCATTTAAAACCGGAGGCCATGATGGAAGATATTCTTGCGTATAACAAACAGTTCGTTGCGAATAAGGGATATGAGAAATACATTACGAATAAGTATCCCAGTAAAAAGATAGCTATCCTTTCTTGTATGGATACACGTCTGACAGAGTTACTGCCGGCGGCTTTGGGGCTGAAGAATGGAGATGCGCAGATTATTAAGAATGCGGGTGCTGTTATTTCGCATCCCTTTGGTAGTGTTATCCGTAGTTTGACAGTGGCTATTTACGAATTGGGGGTGACCGATATCATGGTGATTGCCCATTCCGATTGCGGTGCATGCCATTTGCATAGTGATGAAATGATAGACCACATGAAGGCTCGTGGTGTCAAGCAAGAAACAATAGATATGATTCGTTTCTGTGGAGTCGATTTTAATTCCTGGCTGTATGGCTTTGAAGACACGGAGAATTCTGTAAGAGGAACAGTGGCGGCCATCACTAATCATCCGCTGATTCCTAAAGATATTCGTGTGTATGGTTTCATTATAGATTCGGTAACAGGGGAGCTGACTCCGGTGGAATAGGAAATTTCTAATCATATTCTAATCTCATCTAAGAGTATTATAATCAACTTCGGAATGATTTCCGGAGATGGAGGCTTACTTTTGCGCCAAAATCAAAAGTAAGTATGAAAAGATTGTTTACTGTTTTATTCATTTCTACTATTTGTGCGTTCCTGCGTGCGCAGGATATGGCTGCCACAATGACTCTGCAAGAAGCGGAAAAGCGATTCCTGGCGCTCAACCTTTCATTGATAGCCGAGCGGTATAATATCGATATGGCACAAGCACAAGTTACGCAAGCCCGATTGTTTGACAACCCTGTTATTTCCTTGGAACAGAATATTTATAACCGTTTGAACGGCAAATATTTTGATTTGGGTAGTGAAGGTGAATCGGCTGTTGAAATAGAACAGGTTATCCAAATTGCCGGGCAGCGCAACAAGCGCGTACGGCTGGAAAGGGTAAATAAAGAAATTGCGGAATACCAATTTGAGGAGGTGTTGCGCACCCTTCGTAGCGAGTTGAATAAAACGTTTGTGGAAGTTTATTTCCTGACACGTTCTATAAGTGTCTATGATAAAGAGATAGAATCACTCGGTCAACTGCTTCGAGCCACCAAAGAGCAACAGGGCAAGGGCAATGTTTCATTGTTGGAAAGTTCGCGCCTGGAAGCATTGTTGTTATCATTGCGAAAAGAAAGAAACGATGTCGAAAACGACCTTGTAGACCGGCAAGGTGAGCTGAACTTATTATTGAATATACCTGCCGGGCAAAAGACGAGTCTGTTGCTGGATGATGTCGGGGTATTGAAGCAAATCAATCTCTCTACCATCTCTTTTGCCGAAATGAGCGGCATGCTTGCGATGCGTCCCGATTTGAAGGTTGCCCGTGCCGAAGTGAATGCTGCCAAGGCCAATTTGAGGTTGCAACGTTCTATGGCCGCACCGGAGTTTTCGGTGAAAGGCATGTACGATCGCGCGGGCAACTTTATCAATAACTACTTTGCGGTCGGCATCAGCCTTTCTGTCCCTATCTTCAACCGTAACCAGGGCAATATCAGATCTGCTAAATTCGATGTGCTGCAAAACGGCAAGGAAGAAGAATATGCGATGGAAAAAGCACGCATGGAACTTTATGCCTCTTATCATCAAATGCAAAAGGCGATAGAACTTTATCAGGATTCCAATGACGAACTGGAGCACAACTTCAATCAACTGATTGGCGGTGTCAATGAAAATTATAGCAAGCGTAATATCAGTATGCTGGAGTTCATTGACTACTACCAAAGCTACAAAGAAACCTGCCTGCAACTGTACGAGTTGAGGAAGAATGTATTTCTTGCTATGGAGAATCTGAATACCACTGTAGGACAAACCGTAATTAATTATTAAAAGCATATGAACCGTATTTTAGTATCCGTTTGCCTTTGCGTGGCATTGGTGAGTGCCTGTACCCGTCCGTCGGAAGCTCCGAAGGTGTCTTCCCAAGAGATGTTTCTGACTGATAGCCTGAAGAAAGTAGTGTCGGTAGACACGGTAAAACTGCATGAAGTAACCGATGAACTGACGCTGAATGGTAGAGTCACTTTCAATCAAGAGCAAGTGGCGCGCGTATTTCCTATTTTCGGTGGTACCGTCACCGATGTGTATGCCGAGATAGGCGACCATGTGAGGAAAGGAGACATACTTGCCACTATCCGGAGCGGGGAAGTGGCCGATTATGAGAAACAAGCCAAGGAAGCCGAGCAGCAGCTCATCATCGCCCGCAGGAATCTCCAGTCGGTGCAAGATATGTTCGCTTCGGGCATGGCATCCGAGCGTGATATCCTGCAAGCTAAACAAGAATTGAGCAATGCTGAAGCAGAAACTAAACGCATCTCCGAGATATTCTCCATTTATCATATTTCTGGAAAGTCGCTCTATCAGGTCAAAGCGCCTGTATCGGGCTTTATCGTGGAGAAGAACATCAATAAGGAGATGCAACTTCGTTCCGACCAAAGCGATGAGATATTCATCATCTCCGGTCTTGAGAACGTATGGGTGATGGCGGATGTCTATGAAAGTGATATCAGCAAGGTGCACGAAGGCGCCCACGTGCGTATCACGACGCTTGCTTATCCTGATAAGGAGTTCACCGGGAATATCGACAAGGTATATCACATGCTGAATGAAGAAAGCAAAACGATGAGCGTGCGGGTGAAGTTGGCAAATAACGGCTATCTGCTGAAGCCGGGCATGTTTACCAACGTGTATGTGCAGAGCAAAGCATCCGATAAAGAGTTGCCCCGGATAGACTTGCATGCGCTTATCTTCGAGGGAGGCAAGAACTATGTGGTAACGGTGGATGCCACCGGCAAACTGGCTGTAAAAGAGGTGGATGTCTACAAGCAACTAAGCAGGGATTGCTATCTCTCGTCCGGTGTGTCGGCAGGCGACAGGATACTGAATAAGAACGTATTGCTAGTTTACAACGCATTGAGTGCAGAATAACCGGAGGAACAGAGCATGCATAAGTTTATAGATAATATTGTAGCCTTCTCGCTGAAGAATAAGTTCTTTATCTTTTTCTGTACTACGATTGCCGTTATAGCCGGCGTTGTGTCTTTCCGGCAAACGCCCATAGACGCTTTCCCGGATGTAACCAACACCAAAGTGACCATTATCACCCAATGGCCGGGACGGAGTGCCGAGGAAGTGGAGAAGTTCATAACAATTCCCATCGAGATAGCGATGAATCCGGTACAGAAGAAGACGGATATACGCTCGACCACCCTTTTCGGACTTTCGGTAATCAATGTGATGTTCGACGACCGTGTCGATGACTTCACCGCCCGCCAGCAAGTTTACAACCTGTTGAATGACGCCGACCTGCCCGAAGGGGTAACTCCCGACGTACAGCCGCTCTATGGCCCTACGGGAGAGATTTACCGCTATACCCTGCGCAGTGACAAACGTAGTGTACGCGAATTGAAAACCTTGCAGGATTGGGTGATCGAACGCAACCTCAGGGCAGTGTCGGGTGTGGCGGATATTGTCAGTTTCGGTGGAGAGGTGAAGACTTTCGAGGTCAGCGTGAACCCGCACCAGCTAATCAACTACGGCATTACTCCGTCGGAACTGTACAACGCCATTGCCAACAGTAACATCAATGTCGGCGGAGACGTAATCACCAAAAGTTCTCAGGCTTATGTGGTGCGTGGCATCGGATTGATTAACGATATGGAGGAACTGAAGAACATCGTAGTCAAGAATATTAACGGCACTCCGGTGCTTGTCCGCCATTTGGCTGACGTACACGAGTCCTCCTTGCCGCGCTTGGGCCAGGTGGGGCGTATGGACGAAGATGATGTGGTGCAAGGCATCGTGGTGATGCGTAAAGGCGAGAATCCGGGTGAAGTGATTAACGCCCTGAAAACGAAGATTGAAGATATTAACAAGAACATACTCCCCAAAGACGTGCAGATTGTTCCCTTCTATGACCGGGAGAACCTGGTAGACCTGGCTGTCGATACCGTCACCCGTAATCTGATTGAAGGCATTCTGCTGGTGACATTCATTGTATTGATATTTATGGCGGACTGGCGTACCACCGTGGTTGTGGCCGTGGTGATTCCTTTGGCATTGTTGTTCGCGTTTATCTGCCTGCGGGCTATGGGCATGTCCGCCAACTTGCTATCCATGGGTGCTATCGATTTTGGTATTATCATAGACGGCGCCGTGGTGATGGTAGAAGGCGTGTTTGTGGCGCTCGACAAGAAGGCGAGGGAGGTGGGTATGCCCGCCTTTAACCTGATGTCGAAGATGGGGCTTATCCGGCAGACTGCCAAGGATAAGGCGAAGGCTGTATTCTTCTCGAAGCTGATTATCATTACGGCGCTTATTCCTATCTTCTCCTTCCAGAAGGTGGAGGGTAAGATGTTTTCGCCACTTGCCTATACCTTGGGATTTGCGTTGCTGGGAGCATTGCTGTTTACGCTGACACTGGTTCCGGTCATGTCGTCGATGCTGTTGAAGAAGAACGTGCGCGAGAAGAATAACTTCTTTGTGCGCTTCATTAATGACCGGGCTACCGGATTGTTCAACCGCTGTCATGCTCGTCGTAAGCTATCCATTGCTGTGGCAAGTGTTGTGGCTGTGGTCGGACTGTGGATGTTTACTTGGCTGGGCACGGAGTTTCTGCCGCAACTGAACGAAGGCTCTATCTATATTCGCGCCACTTTGCCACAGAGCATCTCTTTGGATGAGTCCGTGCATCTGGCCAATCAGATGAGGCGCAGGCTTGCCGCTTATCCTGAAGTAAAGCAAGTGCTGTCGCAAACCGGACGTCCCAATGACGGAACCGATGCCACAGGATTCTACAACATAGAGTTCCACGTAGATATCTATCAGGAGAAGGAATGGAAAAGCAAGTTGACCAAACCTGAGTTGATAGACAAGATGCAGCAGGACCTTTCGTATTATCCCGGCGTGGACTTTAACTTCTCGCAACCCATCACGGACAATGTGGAAGAGGCGGCTTCGGGCGTCAAAGGCTCTATCGCTGTGAAGGTGTATGGCAAGGACTTGTATCGCTCGGAGAAGATAGCGCTGGAAATAGACAAGATATTGGGCACCGTGCAGGGCATCGAAGATTTGGGAGTTATTCGTAACATCGGCCAGCCGGAACTGCGTATTGAGTTGAATGAGAACAGCCTGGCTCGTTACGGTGTGGCTAAGGAAGATGTGCAGTCCATCATTGAGATGGCTATAGGCGGCAAATCGGCCTCGCTGCTTTATGAAGATGAGCGCAAGTTTAATATCATGGTTCGCTACAAGCCGGAGTTCAGGAAGAACGAGGAGGAGATTGGCAAAATACTGGTGCCTACCATGAATGGCACTATGATACCCATCAAAGAACTGGCGGAGATAAAGACCATTACGGGTCCGCTGCTGATCTTCCGTGATAACCATACCCGCTTCTGTGCCGTAAAGTTCTCGGTGCGTGGCAGGGACATGGGTACGGCTGTAGCCGAAGCACAAAAGAAGGTGAACGCGGCGGTTCATCTGCCCGAAGGATACAGCTTGAAGTGGACGGGAGATTTTGAGAACCAGCAACGCGCCACGGGACGTTTGTCGCAAGTGGTGCCCGTCAGTATAGCCATTATCTTCATCATCTTGTTTGTACTGTTCTCCAATGCGCGTGATGCGGGACTGGTGTTGCTGAACGTGCCTTTTGCCGCGGTGGGCGGTATCATTGCGTTGCTTGTCACACATTTCAACTTCTCAATATCGGCGGGCATCGGATTCATAGCGTTGTTCGGCATCTGTATCCAGAATGGAGTGATTATGATATCCGATATCAAGCATAACATCCAAGCGCGGCTTCCGCTGCCCCAAACCATAAAGGAGAGCGTGCGCTCTCGGGTGCGTCCGGTGGTGATGACGGCGGCTATGGCGGCCATCGGTCTGATGCCGGCAGCCATGAGCCACGGCATAGGGTCGGAGTCGCAACGACCGCTCGCTATCGTCATTATCGGAGGACTGCTGGGGGCTACTTTTTTCGCCCTGTTCATCTTTCCGCTTATTGTGGAGGTGGTGTACGAGAAGATGCTCTATGACAAGGACGGAAACTTGAACCGTAGGAAGTTATGACGGATCGTGTGCCGATGGAACGTACCACGCTTCACGGCAACAGCCGCATATATGTCCTGATGGAGGAGGGCTGTCTAACGATATAAGCTGGCATCAGTCTATACTTTAGATAGGAATCATCCGCCATGATTGTGGGAATCGTCCGCCATGATTGTAGGAATCATCCGCCATGATTGTAGGAATCATCCGCCATGATTGTTATCCCATCACTGGATGCTATGTGCCTTGGTCTTGAAGAGAGCCTGATTCATTATCATATTGAGTTATATTTTCTTTCTGTACCGGCATAAGCTGGTAAAGACGGGTTTCTTACAAATTAATTCTGTTATATTTGCACCATACTTAAAACCCCTATCGATATGGCAAAAATCTTATTGGCCGAAGATGAGGTGAACATCGCCTCATTCATTGAGCGAGGATTGCGGGAATTTGGTCATACAGTCGCGGTGGCCCACGACGGTGCCTCCGCCTGGCTATTGTTGCAGAACGAACTTTTCGACCTGCTAGTGCTCGATATCATCATGCCACGCACGAACGGGCTCGACCTGTGCCGGCAATATCGCCTTAAATGGGGCTATCAAACTCCGGTTATCATGCTCACCGCGCTGGGTACTACCGAAGATATCGTTAAAGGACTCGACGCCGGCGCCGATGATTATCTGGTCAAGCCTTTCAGCTTTCAGGAACTGGAAGCACGCATCAAGGCATTGTTGCGCCGGGGGCAGGAAGCACCGGCTTTGCAGTTGACCTGTGCCGATCTCGTGCTGGATTGCAACATCCGCCGAGCCCGGCGGGGCGATACGGATATTGAGCTTACAGTGAAGGAATACCGGCTTTTGGAATACTTCATGACCCATCAGGGAGTGGTGCTTTCGCGCATGACTCTGCTCAAAGACGTATGGGATAAGAACTTCGATACCAATACCAATGTGGTCGATGTATATGTAAACTATCTCAGAAACAAGATCGATAAAGACTATCCTGCCAAGCTCATTCACACTGTGGTAGGGATGGGCTATATGATGGGCATCCAATAGGCAAAAGAGAGGACGCAGTATGAAAATAGGCTCTAAGATAGCAATGTTCTATACCCTTATTACAGTGGGGGCTATTGCCGTAGTCCTGCTGGGCTTCTATGTATATACCTCCCGGTATATTAACAATCTATATGACTCCTACTTGGCTCAGAAGGCATTCCTTACAGCTCAGAAGCATTGGGAAAAAGATGAAGTGGATGAGTCCAGCTATCGGGAAATCCAACAGAAATACAACGAACTGCTGCCACAGGCGCGGGAGATACTGCTGAATGTAGATAGTATGCCTGCCGTCAAAGATTCATTGAATAAGTATCTTGACCCTCATCAGCAGGTGAGGCTTTTCAAGAACATCCCCGTAACGTTTGTCTATGGCAATCTCAGAGGCTCTGCTTTATACTATCCCGATAATGAAGGCAACTTTGTGGTACTGGTCATGGCTAGCAATCATTACGGGCGCGACATACAACAGCATATACTGGTGTTTGCCATCGTATTGTTACTGATTAGCTGCGTTTGCATCTTCTTTATCGGCAAACTATATGCCAACCGCATTCTGCATCCCCTGCAACATATACTGAAAGAACTGAAACGCATCCGCGGCAATAATCTCAATATCCGCATGAAAGTCTTTGATAACAAGGACGAACTGGATGAACTGGTTCGTGCCTTAAACGACATGCTCGATAGGATAGATACCGCTTTTCAGGCAGAAAAGTCCTTTATCAGCAGTGCGTCGCATGAACTCAATAATCCGCTCACTGCCATTCAAGGCGAATGCGAGATCAGTTTGCTGAAGGAACGCACGCCGGCAGAATATATCGACTCGCTGCAACGCATTTCCATCGAGAGCAAGCGGGTGATACAGTTGATAAAGCATCTGCTTTTCCTTTCGCGCGAAGGGAAGGAGCTTTTGTTGAATGATAAGGAACAAGTCGATTTAGTTGCTTTGCTCCGCGAACTATGTTCCCAATACCCTCAAGTAGTGCTTCGGATAGAATCCGATCGGCCGGTCAACGCAAATTATCAATTACTGAGAGTGGCATTTCAAAACATCATAGACAATGCCCGTAAATATTCAGAAGGACAAGTCGACGTCCTTGTGAAAGTCGTTGAAGGGCATCTGGTGGTCGAAGTTAAGGACTTGGGAATCGGAATACCCGATGACGAGATTAAACATATCTTCCACTCCTTCTATCGTGGAACCAATACGCGAGAGTTTGCCGGGCAAGGGATTGGTTTGAGTTTATCCCTGAAGATACTGGCAGTCTATGGCGGTAAGATAGCCATAGATTCACAAGTGAATGAATATACGCGGGTAACAGTCACTCTCTGAGAACTTCTGTTTTAAAACATATCATACAAATTGCAAGTAATGAGCAAATTGCTTTTCTTTGCGGCAGCATAGTTCAGCACAGTTTGGCTATTTGCTTTAAGAACCGTTTGATTCATTTGTTATGAAAGTTATTTTTGGGCAGCAGACCACTAAAGTCAAGCAGTTGGCCGACCTGATAGGTCATGATATCTCGATGGGCAGATATAAGGTAGAAGATGCTCTGCCTTCTATCAATCAGTTGAGCCAGGACTATAAAGTGTCCAGAGATACGGTGTTCAAGGCTTTTATTGATCTGAAAGAGCGGGGGCTCATTGATTCCACACCCGGCAAAGGCTATTTTGTAGTCAACCGGCAGAAGAACATCCTCTTGCTGCTCGATGAATACTCTCCTTTTAAAGATATACTTTATAATAGCTTCGTCAAGCGTCTCTCTTCACGATATAAGGTCGATTTGTGGTTTCATCAATATAACGAATCCATGTTCAATGCCATCCTTAAGGAGTCGATAGGAAGATACAATAAATACATCGTGATGAACTTCGACAATGAGAAGTTTTCACCTTATTTATATAAGGTGGACACTTCCCGTCTGTTGTTATTGGATTTCGGGCAATTCGATAAGAAAGAGTGTTCGTATATCTGCCAGGACTTTGGAGAGTCATTCTATCAGGCGATGTTACAGTTGTCCGACCGGTTGAAGCGTTACCGCCGGTTAGTCCTGTTCTTCACAAAAGAGAGCAAGCACCCTAAGGAAACCTGTGAATACTTCAAAAAGTATTGTATCGATCATCATCAGGATTTCGATGTGATTGAGGATATGGACGACTTGGAGGTACGCTCAGGCGAAGTCTATATCGCTATCCGTCAGGTAGACGTGGTGGAACTCGTTAAGAAAGGGCGTGCCGCAGGACTTACCTGTGGAACAGATTTTGGCTTGATAGCTTATAATGACACCCCGGCTTACGAAGTGATTGATAAAGGAATTACCGTAATGAGTGTAGATTGGAAAAAGATGGGCACCCTGATGGCCGATTTTATTCTTACCGGCAATCCCGTACAGGTATATCTGCCAACCGAGGTGCATGTAAGAGGGTCACTATGACCTTTTTTATAGATTGCAATCAGCACAGTTCAGCATAGTTATGACGTTTTATTAATTCAAAATACAGAATATGAAAAAGTACCCCAAAATCGGGATTCGTCCCACAATCGACGGTCGCCAAGGTGGCGTTCGTGAAAGCCTTGAAGACAAGACCATGAGCCTGGCTAAAGCAGTAGCCGAGTTAATTTCCACTCATCTGAAGAATGGTGACGGCAGCCCTGTAGAATGTGTGATTGCCGACGGTACCATCGGTCGGGTAGCCGAGAGTGCGGCATGTGCCGAGAAGTTTGAACGCGAAGGAGTAGGAGCTACCATCACGGTGACTTCTTGCTGGTGCTATGGTGCCGAAACAATGGACATGAACCCCTATTATCCGAAAGCCGTTTGGGGATTCAACGGAACCGAACGTCCGGGTGCTGTATATCTGGCTGCCGTATTGGCGGGACATGCCCAAAAGGGTTTGCCTGCGTTCGGCATCTACGGACGCGATGTACAAGACTTGAATGATAACTCGATTCCCGAAGATGTTGCCGAGAAGCTGTTGCGTTTTGCACGTGCCGCACAGGCGGTTGCTACGATGCGTGGAAAGTCTTACTTGTCGATGGGTAGTGTCTCGATGGGTATCGCCGGTTCTATTGTCAATCCCGATTTCTTCCAGGAATATTTAGGTATTCGTTGTGAATCAGTAGACCTGACCGAGATTATTCGTCGCATGACCGAAGGCATTTATGACAAAGAAGAGTTTGCCAAAGCGATGGCATGGACAGAAAAGTATTGCAAGAAGAACGAAGGAAAAGACTTCAATCCTGCCGCCAAAGCAAAGACCCGTGCGCAGAAAGACGAAGACTGGGAGTTTATTGTAAAAATGACTATCATCATGCGCGA
Organism: Bacteroidota bacterium; assembly: GCA_023458215.1. Next base: position 7,148 of record JAEXAJ010000220.1, on the reverse strand, counting down.
CCTTATCCAAGGTAATCCTACATTGAAAGAAATGGGATTCAAGGAAGAAGCGCTCGGACATAACGCCATTGCTGCCGGCTTCCAGGGGCAACGCCAATGGACTGATTTCTATCCGAATGGCGACTACTCCGAAGCCCTGCTGAATACTTCCTTCGACTGGAACGGCATTCGTGAAGCTTACGTCGTAGCTACCGAAAACGACGCATGCAACGGTGTAGCCATGCTGTTTGGTCATCTGTTGACAAACCGTGCGCAAATCTTCTCGGATGTACGTACCTATTGGAGCCCCGAAGCCGTGAAGCGTGTAACGGGTAAAGAACTGACCGGCCTGGCAGCCAACGGTATTATCCACCTGATAAACTCCGGTGCCACTACTTTGGATGGTACAGGTCAGCAAGTCGATGCACAAGGCGAGCCTACCATGAAGCCCCATTGGGAAATATCCGAAGCCGAAATGGAGAAATGTCTCGAAGCTACCACTTGGTATCCTGCCAACCGTGATTATTTCCGTGGCGGCGGTTTCTCTTCCAACTTCTTGTCAAAGGGCGGTATGCCTGTTACCATGAGCCGTTTGAATCTGGTAAAAGGCCTTGGCCCCGTGCTTCAGATAGCCGAAGGATGGACGGTAGAGATAGAACCTGAAATACATAAACTGCTGGATGAACGCACAGACCGCACATGGCCTACCACTTGGTTTGTACCCCGTCTTTGCGATAAACCCGCCTTCGAAGATGTATATTCGGTGATGAACAACTGGGGAGCCAATCATGGCGCTATCAGTTACGGACATATCGGTCAGGATTTGATTACATTGGCTTCCATACTCCGTATTCCCGTTTGTATGCACAATGTAGACGAAAAGAAGATATTCCGTCCTACCGCATGGAATGCTTTCGGCATGGATAAGGAAGGGGCCGATTACCGTGCTTGTAATACTTACGGACCTATTTATAAATAATTGGAGGATGAACAGTATGATAACAAATGAACAGATAGAACAATTTGTAGCCCAAGCCCATCGGGTAGGCGATGCAGGACTTACGGTTTGTAGCAGCGGCAATCTTTCATGGCGCATCGGCGATGAGGTTTTACTTTCGGGAACAGGCTCTTGGGTTCCTTCTCTGACGAAAGAGAAAGTGGCTGTCTGCCGGCTTGCCACCGGAGAAGTCCTTAACGGCGTAAAACCCTCTATGGAAAGCGGCTTTCATTTGGGAGTGCTGCGTGAACGTCCCGAGGTGAATGTAGTACTTCATTTTCAATCTCCGTATGCCACAGCCGTAGCTTGCATGAAGCAGTGTCCGGAAAATTTCAATGTAACGGCAGAAATTCCTTGCCATGTAGGACGGGATATTCCGGTAATTCCTTATCTTCGTCCCGGCTCTAAGGAATTGGCAGAGGCGGTTGTCGATGCTATGAAAGAACATAACTCAATCTTACTGCGTAAGCACGGACAAGTGGTTTGCGGCAAGGATTTTGATCAGGCTTTCGAGCGTGCTATGTTCTTTGAAATGGCTTGCCGGATCATTATACAGTCCGGTGGCAACTACACGGTGCTGACTCCGCAAGAGATTGATGACCTTGATACATACATCCTGGGCAAAAAGACCAAATGATGAACACCTATTTAGCGGTAGACTTTGGAGGTGGAAGCGGCCGGGTAATGGCCGGTTCCATCGACCAAAGAACTCTGAAACTCGAAGAAGTATATCGTTTCCCCAATCGCCAAGTGCGTATGGGGAATCATATATACTGGGATTTCCTGTCCCTATTCGAAGAAATGAAGAACGGACTTCGCCAGGCTGTTCTCAAAGGATACTCCGTCAAGAGTATCGGCATTGATACTTGGGGAGTGGACTTCGGCCTGATTGATAAAGACGGCAATCTGCTCGGAAATCCCGTTTGTTATCGTGATTCGCGTACCGATGGCTTGCCGGAAGAGCTTTTTGACGAGGCTGAGTTAGCGGTACATTACGCGCAAGCCGGCATTCAAATGATGTCTATCAATACGCTTTTCCAGCTTTATAGTCTGAAAAAGCGTGATGATGCCCAGTTGAAGGTGGCTGATAGACTTTTGTTTATGCCCGATTTGTTCAGTTACTACCTCACGGGTGTAGCTAATAATGAGTATTGCATTGCGTCTACCTCGGAACTGCTGGATGCCCGTACACGTACTTGGAATCATGCTCTGATAGAAAAGATAGGCTTGCCACAGCAATTGTTTGGTGAAATAGTGATGCCGGGCGCTGTACGTGGAAAACTTAAACCGGAGATACGCGAAGAGACCGGCTTGCCGGAGAGTGTGGAAGTAATAGCGGTAGGATCACACGATACGTCGAGTGCCGTTTTTGCAGTTCCCGCCACAGAGGGCGGTTGCAGTGCTTTCCTGAGTTCAGGTACTTGGTCGTTGCTGGGCGTGGAAGTACAGCAACCTATTTTGACCGAAGATGCTCGCAAAGCCGGGTTCACCAATGAAGGTGGAGTAGGAGGTAAAATCCGCTTCCTGCAAAATATAACGGGACTGTGGATGCTGCAATGCCTTATCAGCCAGTGGAAAGAACGGGGCGAAGAAACGGATTATGAGCATCTGATAACTTCCGCCGAAGCAGCCGATATCTCCTCTGTGATAGACGTGGACGATAAATCCTTCCAAAATCCGATGGATATGGAAGCGGCCATAGCCGACTATTGCCGCGAACGCGGCTTACGTGTACCGGCTTCGCAAGGAGAATATGTGCGATGTGTGCTACAATCGCTGGCACAACGCTACAAACGGGGTATTGAACAACTGAACAGCCTGATTCCACATCCGGTAGAACGGTTGCACATCGTGGGTGGAGGTTGCCGTAATCGCTTGCTTAATCGCCTCACGGCCGAAGCATTGGGCATTCCGGTGCATGCTGGCCCCGTAGAAGCAACTGCTATCGGCAATATTTTGGTACAAGCATTGACCAAAGGCGATATAAAAAGCCGAAGTGAAATAAAAGAAATTACTTAAAGAATCTACTACCATTATGAATGACACAAAAAAAACTTCGATTCTCTGTAAAGATGGAGTGAGTTATCTGATACCTTTTATTATGATAACGAGCTGTTTTGCTCTTTGGGGCTTTGCCAACGACATCACCAATCCCATGGTGAAAGCTTTTTCCAAAATATTCCGCATGAGTGTAACTGACGGAGCCTTGGTGCAAGTTGCTTTCTATGGAGGCTACTTTGCGATGGCTTTTCCGGCTGCCATGTTTATACGCCGTTTTTCGTATAAAGCAGGCGTATTACTGGGGTTAGGGTTGTATGCGGTTGGTGCCTTTTTGTTCTTCCCGGCTATGCTTTCGGGCAGTTATTATCCTTTCTTGATAGCCTACTTCATCTTGACGTGTGGGTTGTCTTTTCTTGAAACCAGTAGTAATCCGTACATACTCTCGATGGGAACGGAAGAGACGGCTACCCGTCGTCTGAATCTGGCGCAATCTTTTAACCCGATGGGTTCATTGCTGGGCATGTATGTAGCTATGAACTTTATTCAGAACCGCCTGAATCCTATGGATACGATAGAGCGCAGCCAGCTCTCTGCCAGTGAATTTGAAACGGTCCGCAATTCGGATCTAAGTGTGCTGATTGCTCCTTATCTTATTATAGGTGCTGTAGTCTTGCTGATGCTTTTATTGATTCGCATGGTGAAGATGCCTAAGAGTGCCGATCAATCGCATGACATTAATTTCTTGCCGACGCTGAAACGCATTACCCATATTCCTCACTATCGGGAAGGGGTTATTGCCCAGTTCTTTTACGTGGGTGCGCAAATTATGTGTTGGACGTTTATCATTCAATATGGTACTCGTTTGTTTATGGCAGGTGGAATGGAAGAGAAAGCGGCGGAAGTATTGTCGCAAGAGTATAATATAGTGGCAATGGTTATTTTCTGTATCAGTCGTTTTGTCTGTACTTTCATCTTGCGCTATCTCAGTCCGGGCTTTTTATTGAAGGTATTGGCTGTTGCTGCTTGTGTGTTTACAGTGGGAGTTATCTTTTTGCAAAATATCTTCGGAATGTATTGCCTCGTTGGAGGAATATCAGCTTGCATGTCATTAATGTTCCCCACCATTTATGGAATAGCGTTGCGTGGACTGGGTGATGATGCCAAGTTCGGGGCTGCCGGACTGATAATGGCCATTTTGGGTGGCTCTGTGTTGCCGCCGCTTCAGGCAAGTATTATCGATCAGGGTGTTTTGTTCGGCATGCCGGCGGTAAATCTCTCTTTTGTACTGCCACTGATCTGTTTTATCGTAATCATAGTATATGGGAACCGTTCGCATCAGCGTGAGAGAGTCAGCCTGAAATAAAGTTTGATTGTTATGAAGAGAAGAAGTCTTATTTTGTTAGTGTTGTGCCTGTTTTGCTTATGGGGGATGGCACAAGAAGAAAAAATCGTAAAGGTTGCTTGTATTGGCAATAGTATAACTTACGGGTCAGGAATAAAAAATAAATTTCAGAATAGTTATCCGGGATTACTTTCCCAACTGCTAGGTGAAGGGTACGATGTTAGGAACTTCGGCCTCAGTGCCCGTACCTTGCTCAATAAAGGAGACTATCCTTATATGCACGAACAAAAGTTTAGTGAACTGCAAGCTTTCCAGCCGGATATCATCACTATTAAGTTAGGAACGAATGATAGTAAACCTCAGAACTGGCAGTATGGAAAAGATTTTAGGAAAGATTTGAATGAGATGCTGGATATACTTCAGGGGTTATCCTCCAAGCCTAAAGTATATCTTTGTCTGCCTGTTCCCGCTGTGAAATTGAACTATGGCATTAATGACAGTGTGATTACGAATGGTATAATTCCCGTTATACGTAGTGTAGCAAAGAAACGCAAATTACCTGTCATCGATCTTTATTCGGTGCTGAAGCCACATCCCGACTATTTTCCTGATGGTATCCACCCTAATGAAGAGGGGACTGCACTCATTGCCGGCGAACTTTATCGTACACTGACCGGCAAGGAAGCGCCTGCTATCGATACCAAGCAAGCCTTTCCCGGAAAGAAATCACAGTGGGAAGGCTACGACCGTTATGACTTTCTGTGCGATATGCGACAAGCTACGGTGGTTGTTCCCCATAAGGTGGCAGTAGGTCGTCCGTGGATATGGCGTCCTGCCTTTTTCGGCGCTTTCCCCTCTGTAGACGTGGCTTTGCTTGAAAAAGGATTCCATGTGGTTTATTACGATGTAACCTATCTCTATGGTAGTCCGCGTTCACTTAAACTGGGTGATGACTTTTATAACATCATGCGCCAATACTATGATCTTGCGCCTAAAGTAACTCTCGAAGGCTTCAGCCGTGGCGGACTATTTGCCATAAACTGGGCTGCGAAGAATCCTGATAAGGTAGCTTGCCTCTATTTGGATGCTCCTGTGTGCGACATGACTTACTTTGCAACGGTGAAAGACTCCGATTTATGGACAGACTTTTTGAAAGAATGGGGACTGACTGACGAAGCGGCAAAGGGCTTCAAAGGAAATGCGATTGATAATCTGGCTCCTTTGGCTGCTGCGGGCATTCCTATTATGGCTGTATGTGGCGATAGTGATAAGATTGTTCCTTATGAACTCCACATGAAATTGGCCGCAGAGCGATATCGTGCCCTGGGTGGAGTGGTGGAAGTGATTTTGAAACTCGGTTGTGACCATCATCCCCATAGTCTTGAGAAGCCTGAACCAGTGGTCGATTTTATTCTTCGTAACCAAGCCGGTTACTTGCAGAAATAAGTGGCACATCGGCACTGAACTTACTAAAGGCTATCATGCCTTGCCTTTTTTAGGGAGCTGAGAGCTTTGTTATCTCTCCCGCTAAAGACTGGCTCATCAGTTCCCTCACTTTATCGGTTGGGAAGTCATGTCCCAAGAGAAACATCAGTTTGGTAACAGCAGATTCAGTCGTACTGTCGTATCCGCAAACAACACCGGCTTGTATCAGTTGATAGCCTGTTTCGTAGCGTTCCATTTCAACGGTGCCGGCGCTACATTGGGTCACATTGACAATGATAATTCCTCTCTTGCCGGCATCGAGCAACAGACGGAGAAACCACTCTTTGCGTGGAGCATTGCCCGAACCATAGGTTTCGAGGACTACTGCTTTCAAACCTTTGGTGGCAAGTATGGACGCTACAACATTCTCTTGAATGCCCGGAAATAATTTCAGTACGGCAATGTTTGTATCGAGTAAATAGTGGGGATTCAGTTTTTGCGGGGCGTTATGTGTGTGAATCTGCACATTATTATATTTAATATGTATACCTGCCGAGGCAAGCACCGGATAATTGAAAGAACGGAAGGCATTAAAATTTTCTGCATTTATCTTGGTGGTGCGGTTGCCGCGCATCAGATGATTTTCGAAGAAGATGCAGACTTCAGGGACGATAGGCTGCCCGTTGGCATGGCAGGCGGTGGCTATCTCGATACTGGTCAGCAGGTTTTCTTTTCCATCTGTACGGAGTACGCCGATGGGTAACTGAGAACCGGTAAGAATAACAGGTTTGCTCAACCCTTCGAGCATAAAGCTTAAAGCGGAAGCAGTATATGCCATTGTGTCTGTGCCATGCAGAATGACAAAACCGGTATATTGATCGTAATGATCGCTGATGATGTGTACGAGTTTGCGCCAGGCATCCGGGTCCATGTCTGAAGAATCCATCGGAGGATCAAACTGATATGTATCTATACGGAAAGCGTACCTCTGAAGTTCGGGCACATGTTTTTGTAATTGCTCGAAGTTGAAGTTTTCCAAGGCACCGGTCTCTGCATTCTCTATCATTCCGATAGTTCCGCCGGTGTATATTAACAAAACGGAAGTGTTTTCTGGGTTCATGTGCGATTTTCTTTCTATATTCTTACGCAAATATAGTGATATATCTTGAAAATAATATCAAATTGTCATAAAAGAACGGTCGCATTTACATTAAAATCATACTTCGGCTATGAAAATGTAAGTTGGTAGATGTGCATATTTCTTGCCTTTTTAGTGCCTTTCTATATTTTTATCGCAAAAAAGTCGCAAAAAGTGATAGATTGAATGTTTTTATTCTTACTTTTGCAACACTTATCAGAAAGGATAGAAATAGAGACAATGAACAAGTACTATCAACATACAGT
>JAEXAJ010000219.1 GCA_023458215.1 Bacteroidota bacterium | reverse complement strand
CACATAACCGACAAGCAGCCATGTTGACTTCTTGTTCTCCAAGTCTGCCTTAGGTGATTTCTTAATTTCCATAATTTTATAATATAATTTTAGTGTTTCTCATTTGGGGCAAATATAGTACTTTTCCCATTATAGTTCGCCCTTAGCTATCTTTTTTTACACAATAGGTGGCACATTTTCGTTTTTTTAATCCTTCAAAAGCCCCCATGTGGTTTTGTGCTACAAATGTAACGAGATATTTTAAAAATACAGTATCTTTGGCAAGAATTTTAAATGAAATGTTGAAAAATAGTATAAAACTTCATCCAAATGAAAAAGATAACTATTGCAATTGACGGTTTTTCCTCTTGTGGAAAAAGTACAATGGCTAAAGACCTTGCCCGTGAAATAGGCTACATATATATAGATAGTGGTGCCATGTATCGCGCAGTTACGCTATACAGTCTTGAGAACGGAATATTTCAGGGGGATCAAATTGACACCGAAAAGCTGAGAAATCATATAAAAGAGATTCATATATCGTTCCGTCTTAATCCTGAAACCGGACGTCCGGATACTTATCTGAACGGCAACAATGTAGAAAACAAAATTCGTACCATGGAGGTTTCTTCCCATGTGAGCCCTATTGCTACCATAGACTTTGTGCGTGAAGCGATGGTTGCCCAACAGCAAGAAATGGGGAAAGCCAAAGGGATCGTTATGGACGGACGGGATATAGGAACTACTGTTTTCCCGGATGCCGAACTCAAAATCTTCGTCACCGCCTCTCCTGAGATAAGGGCACAGCGCCGTTATGACGAACTAAAGGCCAAAGGCGAGGACATTAGTTTTGATGAGATCCTGGAGAATGTAAAACAACGGGATTACATCGACCAAAACCGTGAAGTAAGCCCGCTCCGCAAAGCTGATGATGCTTTGTTACTGGATAACAGCCTGATGACTATTCCGCAACAAAAAGCTTGGTTGGCTGAACAGTTCAATAATATCATAAAAGAATAAAACATAAAGGGATACATCATTTATAAAATGATTCACCTTATAATAATCAACCTAAACTATGGCAAAAGTAGAAATAGACGAGGGATCGGGCTTTTGTTTCGGAGTAGTAACCGCGATAAATAAAGCCGAAGAAGAGTTGACGCGAGGTGGAACTCTATATTGTCTGGGCGATATTGTGCACAATAGCCGTGAAGTGGAGCGGCTGAAAGCAATGGGGCTCATTACTATTAACCACGAAGAATTCAGCCATCTGCACGATGCCAAAGTTTTATTGCGTGCCCATGGAGAACCACCTGAGACATACGCCATCGCCCGCCGAAACAATATAGAGATTATAGATGCGACTTGTCCGGTTGTACTCCGCTTACAAAAGAAAATCAAGCAGGAATACACCCAGGAGAATGAGGAAAACAAGCAGATAGTGATCTATGGGCAGAATGGACATGCCGAGGTATTGGGACTCGTGGGGCAGACAGACCGGAATGCGATAGTCATTGAGAAATTGGAAGAAGCCAAAAGGTTGGATTTTGGCCGGAGCATCCGTCTTTATTCTCAAACGACTAAATCGTTGGACGAATTTCAGCATATAGTAGAATATATCAAAGACCATATCTCACCGGACGTTACCTTTGAATATTACGATACCATTTGCCGTCAGGTAGCAAACCGAATTCCTAATATTCGGAAATTTGCCGCTTCACATGATTTGGTTTTCTTTGTCAGCGGTAAGAAAAGTTCTAATGGAAAAATACTGTTCAGTGAATGTAAAAAGGTAAATCCGAACTCCCATTTAATTGATAGTATTGAAGAAATAGACAGTTCCCTACTGGCAGGTGCAAACCTGATTGGCATATGCGGTGCCACCTCTACTCCCAAATGGCTGATGGAAGAAATATCAGAAGCCATAAAATCGAAACTTTAAAACCCGTATGTCACATTTCCGAAACAGCAAATTAACGTAATTTATTAGTCACGCCCTCAGCTTTTTACTATCTTTGCAAAGCCAAAAATAGGTTTGCACTATTTTTGCAACGATTATTAACGCTAAACAAAAGATTGTTATGGGAACAGTTAAGTGCATCGGTATCTTGACATCAGGAGGTGATGCTCCGGGAATGAACGCAGCTATTCGTGCCGTGACACGTGCAGCTATTTACAACGGACTTCAAGTTAAAGGTATATATAGAGGTTACAAAGGCTTGGTAACCGGTGAAATAAAAGAATTCAAAAGCCAGAATGTAAGTAACATCATCCAGCTCGGTGGTACCATTCTGAAAACAGCTCGTTGTCAGGAGTTCACTACTCCTGAAGGCCGTCAGACTGCTTACAACAATATGAAGCAAGAAGGTATCGACGCACTGGTTGTCATAGGTGGCGACGGTTCATTAACAGGTGCCCGCATCTTCGCTCAGGAGTTTGACGTACCTTGTATAGGACTGCCGGGAACAATTGACAACGATTTATACGGTACCGATACTACAATCGGTTACGATACTGCCCTGAATACAATTCTGGATGCAGTAGATAAAATACGTGACACGGCAACTTCGCACGAGCGTTTGTTTTTTGTAGAAGTTATGGGACGTGATGCGGGCTTCTTAGCTTTGAACGGAGCTATCGCTTCGGGAGCCGAGGCAGCCATTATCCCGGAATTCAGCACAGAAGTAGACCAACTGGAAGAATTCATCAAAAACGGCTTCCGTAAATCAAAGAATAGCAGCATCGTACTGGTAGCGGAAAGTGAAATAACCGGTGGCGCTATGCACTATGCCGAACGTGTTAAGAACGAATATCCCGGATACGACGTACGCGTGACTATCCTCGGTCACTTGCAGCGCGGTGGTAGCCCCACAGCACACGACCGCATCCTTGCCAGTCGTTTGGGTGCCGCTGCAATCGACGCCATTATGGAAGGACAGCGCAACGTGATGATCGGTATAGAACATGACGAAGTGGTGTATGTACCTTTTGCAAAAGCCATTAAGAATGACAAACCCATCAAGAAAGATTTGGTAAATGTATTGAGAGAACTTTCTATTTAATCTCAAACATTTGATATATAAACAGAAAAGGCGTGGATGCACCAATATCCACGCCTTTTCCATTTACAGCCACTTGGCCACAATTTTCTCTGTCTCTTCCCACAGTTCCTTCATCCTTACATGCCGGATGTATTTTTCAGAGAGTCGTTTAACCCGGCAACTAACATTCAGAGTACCTGTGCGATTGCCGGTATCCTCATTTAGTAGTAAACTGATTGCCGTTGCGGCTCCTTGGCGGGGCGTACGGATAAACGGGCGGAATAGAATATCCGTCAATGGATCAAACCACATCTTCATTCGGATGATATTAGTTGATACAATGCCCGGGTCGGCTGCATTGACTACAATTCCCTTAGCTTTCGTTCGATTTGCTAAATCAATCGTAAACAGGGTCAACGCTAATTTTGTATTGCTATAAATGGGAATGCGCCAAAAGCAACCTTTCTTACCATAGAAAAAGAAATCGGGCAAATCAAGACGTCCCACAGCATAGGTGCATGATACCATATTGACGATGCGGCTTCCTGCACCCATCAACGGAAGCAGTTTACGGGTAAGCAAATAAGGACCCACATAATTTACACTGACCGTCCGTTCCAGTCCGTCTTCGGTCACACGCCGTTCGGTTTCCATAGTTCCCGCATTATTCATCAGTAAGGTTAGCTGTTCTCCACGCTTTATAATGGTATCTGCAAATGATGCTACGGAAGATAACGAAGACATATCTATCCCTAATACTTCCAAATTCGGATTACCCGTTTCACGCACCAACATTTGCCTTACTCCTTCTGCCTTTTGGGGGCGATAGCAAGCCATTATAATCCGATAGCCGGCCAAAGCTACAGCACGCGTGATCTCCGTACCCATTCCCCCATCAGCACCAGTTATGATAGCAAGTTTCACTGTAATAATTGATTATTAATAATTAGCCTTTAGCTTCAATCTTTTCCACTTCTTTTCTCAGACATGCCGGCAATTCCTCTTTCAAATGTTGATGGCAGGCCATCTCTATAGAATACATGCGGGCTATACAATAATTGCTGTGTTTGCAATTACAACGAGCGTTTTCTTCCAAGCGTAAACGGTTGACAAAACCGGGTTCATTTAGCAATGCACGAGCCATCTGTACAGCTTCGAAACCGGCATTGAGCACTTCGTCAATCTTTTCACGCGAAACTAATCCGCCTACATAAACCAACGGCATTTTTAATGCAGCCCGAAACTTCAACGCGTCTTCCAAGAAATAGGCTTCTTTAAAAGGGACACCGGGTATCATCCACTTTCCTACCATACGTACTCCATACTTCAACCACCAGCACTTCATGTAGTGGGTCATGGAAGCAATCGGCATCTCTCCCCGCATTACATACATGGGGGCTTTACTTACAAAACCTCCGCTCAACACCAGCGCATGAGCACCGGATTGTTGCAGACGCATTGCCACCTGCATAGCCTCGTCCATCTCCATACCTCCACGAAAACCATCACGCATATTCATCTTTACCAGCACAGCCATATCGTTTCCGGCAGCTTTCATCACTTCACTCATTACCATATTCATAAAGCGCATTCGATTTTCCAAAGAACCACCAAATTGATCTCTACGATGATTGGTAGATGGAGAAAGAAATTGACTGATGAGATATCCATGTCCTGCATGTATTTCCACGGCATCGAAGCCTGCTTCACGGGCAAGATTTACCGAACGACCATAGGCTCGCGCCAAGTCCGGCAGCTCATCCGCACGGAGTCCGCGAACAAACGTCGGAGAATAGAGGTTGAAACCACCACTGGCTCCCACCGGCGTACAACCGCAAATACTCTTATGCGACATGTTACCACAATGCCCCAACTGAATACCCGCAGCAGCACCTTCGGCATGTATAGCATCGGTTATGCGCTGCAAACCCGGTATTATTTCGGGACGCATCCATAATTGGCGGTCAAAAGATAATCCGCTTTGAGTCACTGCTGCATAAGCAATAGTAGTCATTCCCACGCCTCCTGCTGCCACAGAACGATGATAGTCGAGCAACATATCCGAAGGAACATTTCCCGGGCACATGCTCTCGAACGCGGCCGAACGAATCGTTCGATTCCGCAAAGTCAACGGGCCCAGAGTGACCGGTGTAAATAATTTAGATTCCATCCTATCCTTCTTAATATATAAATGGTATAATACGCTTACGTTTTCCTACCGCCTCATCCCCAAATTCCTCCCGATAACGGTGGTAAATAGCATTGGCACGGGGAACAAGATTAGCAAACGTCCACCACACAAACACCCAGGCCGCAGTAGAAGACGTAAGAATAGCAAATCCGGTCCATTCAACCAATTCACCGAAATAGTTGGCCGAAGTAACATACCTATACATTCCGCCCGCAGGCAAATAATGTTTCGTATCTCCGGGTTTACGCAGATGGCGAATCACATGGTCTGAATGGAGATTGATGCCCATGCCGAGAAAAAACAGGAAAATACCTATGAACGCATGAGGTTTTAACAGATAGGCAGTTCCGATAGTATATAGCCCTTCGGGAGCAAAATAAAACAGTCCGCCTGCTTGCATAATTCCATTCAGGACATTGAATAATATCCCCATCGACATGATTGCTATCGGCATCCGGCTATTCCCCTTCAACATGAATGGAAAGACAAACGCACGCTGAAGATAATGCAACTGAAATAGCAGAAAAAAGAAATATACAGGCATAGAAAACCCTACTCCACTCTTTCCCCACAGCCAAAACATGATAATAAAAACAGGCGCTTCCATCAGCATCCACGCCAGTTTATTATTAATAGAGATTCCCCATGAAGAAGTGCGGAACATACCATAACCCGCTTTGACAAAATAGAGTGCAATGAATACAAAGAATGCCACTGCACCCATTATCCATAATAAGATTTGAAAATACTCCTGATTCATAGTTTTTTATTTAAGTACGACAAATATAGGGAAAACCTCCGAAAGTTAGTCCGCCGCACTGCGATAATTAATAAAAATGACAACGAATGCTAAGGAAAAAAGATGCGGATATTTATTCGTTCCACCATGGGGAAAGTTTCGTTCCACCGTGGTAGAAAGAAAAGTACCCCACGGTGGAACGAAACTTTCCCCATGGTGGAACGAATAAGGCATTGCCTTCCGGTTACTTAACCATCGCAGCAATGCCTCTTAATATTAGTTACTTAAAAGCTTAATGTTTATCTCTTCTTGAGAGGTATATAAGGAGTCTCTTCCAATACGTTCTTATAAGCCGGACGAATGATACGCTTGCCTTCGAAGGTCAATTCTTCGTTGCGGTGTGCACACCAGCCTACGATGCGTGCCATGGCAAACAGTGGAGTGAAAATCTCCTGTGGCAATCCGATCATTTCGTACACAAAGCCGGAATAGAAATCAACGTTGCTCGATACGGTCTTTCCGTTATTCTTTACGCGTCCGAAGACTTCGATAGCACGTTCTTCCAGCAGTTCGAGAAAAGCAAATTCACGTGCTTTACCTTTTTCGCGGGCAAGATCGCGAGCCAACTCCTTCAACAGAATAGCACGCGGATCGGAAATCGTGTAAACAGCATGTCCGATACCATAAATCAATCCTGTCTTATTGTACACTTCCTTGTTGAGCATGCGGGTAAAATAAGTATCTATTTCTTCTACGCTCGTCCAGTCCTGAATATTCTCCTGCAAATGATGGAACATATCGGCCACCTGAATATTGGCACCACCGTGAAGCGGGCCTTTCAAAGAACCGATACCTGCCGCAATGGACGAATAGGTATCTGTTCCGGTAGAAGAAGTAACGCGCACGGTAAAAGTAGAGTTATTACCACCACCGTGTTCAGCCTGAAGCACCAGCAGCAAGTCGAGTGTACGGGCATCCAGTTCAGTGTAATCCTTCTTCAACATATAAAGGAAATTCTCGGCAATAGACAGATTCTCCTGCGGATGGCGGATATGCAACGAACGTCCATGAGTAGCATGGCGCAGCATATTATAAGCGTATGCAATGATAGTGGGGAATTTGGAAATCAACTCAATGCTCTGACGCATCAGGTTGTCGCGCGAAGTATCGTCGGCATTCGGGTCAAAACGATACATTTCGAGCACACTGCGTGAGAGAATATTCATAATGTTGTTTCCTTCGAGCTCGATAATGTTCATCTTTGTCTTCTGCTCCAACGGCATGTTGTCGTTAATCAGCTCCAGGAACGACGTCAGTTCTTCCTTATCGGGCAGTCGGCCCGAAAGCAAAAGGTAAGCCACCTCTTCAAATCCAAAGCGTTTTTCCTTAATGGTGGCATGCACCAAGTCTTCCAAATCATAATTACGGTAGAACAGTTTGCCGGGGATAGGCTTCAAACCTCCGCCGGGAATACGTTCATAGCCCACAACATTACCCACTTTTGTCAGCCCTACCAATACACCTGTTCCATCTTCATTGCGCAAGCCACGCTTCACATCAAACTTCTTGAACAGCTCATTTTCAATGCGGGAAGCTTCTTTCAAATCTTCAGAAAGCTTGTAAATCAAATACTCCTTCTTCATACTAATTTCTTTTAATTCGTTATTTCTTACTTTTCAATTCTTTCCACAATTTCGCGGGTAAAAGCAGTGGTGGACAGAGAAACGCCACCGGGCATAAAACGAGCAAGATCGGCTGTAGCACGAGCTTCCATAAAGCTGTGTTCCAAGGCATTTTCAATCAGTGACGCAGCCTCTTTCCAACCGAAGAACTCCAACATCATAACGGCTGAGAGGATAATAGAGCAGGGATTTACGATATTTTTCCCTGCAATATTCGGCGCAGTGCCATGAGTGGCCTCAAAAATGGCATGTCTTGTCTTATAGTTGATATTTGCGCCGGGAGCAATACCGATACCTCCTACCATAGCTGCCAGCTGGTCGGAAACGTAATCACCGTTCAGGTTCAATGTAGCAATGACGGAATATTCTTCGGGAACAAGCAATGTGTTTTGCAAGAAAGCATCGGCGATGCAGTCTTTGATAACCAGACGCCCTTCAGCTATTTCCTTGCCGAACTCACGTTGAGCCAACTCATAGCCCCATTTCTTGAAACCTCCTTCGGTGAACTTCATGATATTGCCCTTGTGTACTAAAGTCACGGAAGGCAAATTGTGTTCAAGCGCATATTCGCAGGCGGCACGCACCAGGCGTTCCGTTCCTTCGCGCGAGACGGGTTTCACACCAAAGGAGGATGTTTCGGGGAAACGAACTTTAGTCACCCCCATCTCATCATGCAGAAAGCGGTAGAACTTCTCAGCTTCCGGGGTACCGGCCTCCCATTCTATTCCGGCATAGATATCTTCCGTATTCTCACGGAATACGCACATGTTCACTTTCTGTGGTTCTTTGACGGGAGAAACGATGCCTTTGTACCAACGTACAGGACGCTGGCAAACATACAAATCGAGGGTTTGGCGCAGAGCCACGTTCAAGGAACGGATGCCACCCCCGATAGGAGTCGTCAAAGGACCTTTAATGCCCACTTTGTAGGTGTGGAAAGCTTCCATGGTTTCTTCCGGCAGCCAAGAACCGGTTTCATTGAAAGCACGCTCGCCGGCCAGTACTTCTTTCCATTCTATGCTACGCGTGTTGCCGTAGGCTTTTTTTAGGGCTGCATTTACAACTGCCTGCATGGAGGGTGTCACTTCGGCTCCCACCCCGTCACCTGTGATAAAAGGTACAGTAATTTTTTCCATATTTATCGTGCGTTAAGTGCAGAGCCAGCACGGAACCAACCTATCTGCTGTTCATTATAAGTATGTTGCACTTCGATACTTTCTTTGGTACCGTCTTCGTGATGAAGAACAACTTTCAAGTTCTTTCCCGGAGCAAAATCCGTCAATCCGATAACGGAAAGCAGATCGTGTTCCTGTATCTTATCGTAATCTTCCTTATTAATAAAGGTAAGGGCAAGCATACCCTGCTTTTTCAGGTTCGTTTCATGAATACGGGCGAAACTTTTGGCCAGAATCACTCGTACATTCAGAAAGCGCGGCTCCATAGCTGCATGTTCGCGACTGGAACCTTCGCCATAATTTTCTTCGGCAACAACCATCGAGGGAATACCTTCCGATTTATACAATTTTGCCGTACCGGAAACGGTTCCGTAGGTATTAGTAGAGCGGTTCCATACTTTGTTAGTCTCTCCGTTGAACGCATTCACCGCACCCATCAGCATATTATCTGAGATATTTTCCAAATGTCCACGGAAGCGGAGCCACGGACCTGCCATCGAAATATGGTCGGTAGTACATTTGCCCTGCGTCTTTATCAACAAAGGCATATTCAGCAAGTCAGTGCCTTCCCAAGCCGGGAAGGGAGCCAGCAGTTGCAAACGCTCGGAATGCGGATTAACCGTAATTTCCGCTTTTGCGCCATCAGGTGCGATATAGCCCATATTGCCATGAATAAATCCATGCGACGGCAACTCCTCACCAACCGGTTCGGAAAGCTTCACCCGCTGCCCGTCATGATTGATCAAAGTATCTCTCAACGGATTGAAGCAGAGGTCACCGGCAATGGTAAGTGCCATAGTCAATTCGGGAGAGGCTACGTATGCGTATGTATTCGGATTACCGTCCGCACGTTTGGCGAAATTACGGTTAAAGGAAGTGACAATGGAGTTTTTGCGTTCCGGATCGTCCGTGCAGCGTTTCCACTGACCGATACACGGGCCGCAAGCGTTTGCCATGATCGTAGCTCCAATTTCTTCGAAGGCTCCAATCATTCCGTCACGCTCGGCAGTGGCACGGATTTGTTCCGAGCCGGGGTTGACGATCAATGCACCCGAAACCGTCAGTTTCTTCTCCTTCACCTGACGGGCAAGGGAGGCGGCACGGCTCAAGTCCTGATAAGAAGAATTGGTACACGAACCTATCAATCCCACTTCCATCTTACGGGGATAACCGTTCATAATCACTTTCTCTGCAAATTTGGAGATAGGCGTTGCCGCATCCGGCGTAAACGGACCATTAATATAAGGTTCGAGCAAAGAGAGGTCGATATCAATCACTCTGTCATAATACTTCTCCGGATCAGCTACCACTTCATCGTCCGCACAAAGATTAGCGGCAATCGTGTCAGCCATCGCCACGACTTCTTCTCTACCGGTAGACTTCAGATAAACAGCCATACGTTCGTCGTATGGGAATAAAGAAGTGGTTGCGCCTACTTCCGCACCCATATTGCAAATGGTAGCCTTGCCTGTTGCAGACAAAGAAGCGGTTCCCGGACCAAAGTATTCGATAATTGCATTGGTTCCTCCCTTTACAGTCAAGATACCGGCAAGCTTCAGAATCACATCTTTCGGAGCAGCCCAACCGCTCAACTTACCCGTAAGCCTGACACCAATCAGTCGGGGCATCTTTAACTCCCACTCCATACCGGTCATCACATCTACCGCATCGGCACCACCTACCCCAATAGCTACCATACCCAGTCCACCCGCATTGGGCGTATGCGAATCGGTTCCTACCATCATGCCGCCGGGAAAAGCGTAGTTTTCTAAAACCACCTGATGAATAATGCCTGCACCGGGTTGCCAGAAGCCGATGCCATAACGGGCGGAAACATCCCGAAGGAAATTGTAAACTTCCTCATTCGTTTTGTTAGCCGTGGCAATATCTTCCGATGCGCCTTTGTAAGCTTGAATCAAATGGTCGCAATGTACGGTAGAAGGTACTGCCACCTTTTCACGCCCTGCATTCATAAACTGAAGTAATGCCATTTGTGCAGTGGCATCCTGCATCGCTACACGGTCGGGACGGAAGTTTACATAATCTTCTCCCCGCTTGTAGTTTTTCACTTCTTTCTCATTATACAAATGAGCATACAAAATTTTCTCCGCCAATGTCAACGGACGTTGCAATACAGTCCGCACCTGCTTAATTTTCTCAGCATAAGCTGCATAGAATGCCTTGAGCATTGTTAAATCATACACCATAGCCACTTATATTTTTTTTAATTTTGAAGTTGTAAACGTTACAATTTAATATTATGAACAAATAAAAGTGAAGAAAGGTTTAACAAAACAAACTATTTCTTCCCGCAAAAGCGAAGAATAACTACCTTTGTAAGCATGAAACAATCAGATTCAAACAGTCCCATTCTGCACCTCCAACAACAGCAACTCCTGTTACGTATGGAATATGAATACGAAAAGGAGGAATTCAAACGGCAAACAGAAAACATGGGTGTCGCTCGAAAGGTGAAACGGGGACTTTGTTGGTATCCTGCCACTGCCGGACGAAGTTACTATAA
>JAEXAJ010000218.1 GCA_023458215.1 Bacteroidota bacterium | reverse complement strand
CTAAAAAAGTAACAAAATGGAAAAGTCAGAACCTAAGTATGTTAGACGTACTCAAAAGGATTACAGTATGTCGTTTAAATTATCAGTAGTTAAAGAATATGAGAGCAGTCGAATCAGCTTGGAAGCTCTTCAACGCAAATATGGTATACAAGGCAGCCATACAGTAAAGCGATGGATTGAAAAATATGGTAACTTTGACGTGTCAAACAAATCCCATTGCGTTATGGAAAAAAGCAAAGAACAACAGCTGCTTGAATTAGAGCAGAAAGTTAAGCTATTGGAGCGTAAGAATGCCCGTCTTGAAAAGGAACTGGAATTAAAGGATATGAAAGCTGACTTCTTTGATATGATGATAGATATCGCAGAAAAGGAATATAACATCGATATCCGAAAAAATTCCTTTCCCGAACAGTCTCCCAATACAAAGAAGAAAAATCCGTAAGTATAAGCGGAATCTGCCGACTGCTCGGGATAAGCAGGCAGAAATATTACCGGCAACAATGGAGTATAGGCAGAAGTAGACAAAAAGCTACTGAAGTTGTTGAAATGGTGCAGGACATCCGTCTGGAGATGCCCCGTATAGGAACTCGTAAACTCTATTATATGCTTCAGCCAGTGTTGAAAGAGAAGAAAGTCGGTCGTGACAGGTTGTTTGACATATTGCGTGCAAACCACCTTCTCATAAAGCCAGTCCGTTCCTATCATGTAACGACCAACTCCCACCATCGATTCCGCAAATACAAGAATCTTGTGGAAAGTATTGCACCAATACGTCCGGAAGAAATCTGGGTATCGGATATAACCTATATAGGGAATAGAAATAGGCATTTGTATCTGTGACTGGTTACAGATGCTTATTCGAAGAAGATTATGGGATATAACCTTTCCGGTTCTTTGGAGGTTCAGGGTACCCTTAATGCCTTAAAAATGGCCAACCGTAACAGATTGTATAAGGGAGAACCTTTAATACACCACTCAGACCGTGGTATACAATATTGTTCTGATGTATATCAGAGATTATTAAAACTGTATCATATCATACCAAGCATGACTGAATCCTATGATCCTTATGCAAATGCCATAGCGGAAAGAGTAAATGGAATACTCAAGCAGGAGTTTATGCTTGAAGAAGTGAATCTTCCAATGATGGACATGAAGCGTGTTATAAAGGATGCTGTTTACAAATATAATAATCTTAGGCCACATTATTCATGTGGATACAAAACACCGGAGTATATGCACCACCAGAGGAAGATTAAAATTAAAAATTATAAAAAGAAAAAACTCAGCAAGGCTAGCCTTGCTGAGTTGTGATAAATGTTTTATTTTTGTCCAATAACTGTAACGGTTATTTAGGACTAGTCAATCTTTCTTATACGAACCAACGTACGTAACAGAAGTCCTGACGGTGAGGCAGGTCTGCGTTCTTCGGGAACATACGGTAAGCTATCTTAAAGCTACCGGCATTTTCCAGTTTATGCTTAACCTGGAAGGTATAAAGGTTGCCCTCTTTCTTCACTACATTGAACGGTTCTACAGAGTAAACGTGTTGTTTTCCATCCTGAGCCGTATAAGTAGTTACCAATTCCAAACCGATTGCATCGTTCAAGCCCTTTTCGTCGATCACATAAGTAATTGTGTATTCCTTACCGCTTTCAACAGAACCTGTGATGATTTCTTCGCATTTGTCGCAAGATACTACTTCGATGCTATCCCACTTAGCTACCACTTCTTCCTTCCAAGCTGCAATTTCCTTAGCTTTCGCATTGTCGTTGGCCGACAACATCTTAAAGCGTTTGGCTTCCTTGTTATAGAATTTATTGAAGTAGTCGTCCAACTGGCGCTTCATCGTATAGTGAGGTGCAATCTGTGCGATTGAATTCTTGATAGTTCTCACCCAACCTTCGGAGTAACCCTTCTTGTTGCGTGCATAGTACAACGGCAGGATTTCTTGTTCAAGAATGCTGTAGATAGTAGCAGCGTCCAACTGGTCTTGGAACTC
This sequence comes from Bacteroidota bacterium, assembly GCA_023458215.1. Next base: position 2,290 of record JAEXAJ010000218.1, on the reverse strand, counting down.
CTGGTTCTGGTAAGTACGTTTTTCAGTCAATGCCCATCCGGCACCTTCACGGTAGCCTTCCAACCACCAACCGTCGAGTACGGAGAAGTTTACAACACCGTTCATCAACGCCTTCTCACCGGATGTACCGGATGCTTCGAGCGGACGAGTCGGAGTATTCAACCAGATATCAACTCCTGAAACGAGGCGGCGAGCCAGCTGCATATCATAATTTTCGAGGAAGATAATCTTACCCAAGAACTCCGGACGACGAGAGATTTCGATGATTCTCTTAATCAGACCCTGACCGGCACCATCGTGCGGGTGAGCCTTACCGGTAAACAGGAATTGAACCGGATAATCGGGGTTATTTACAATCTTAGAAAGACGTTCCAAGTCAGTGAACAACAAGTGTGCACGTTTGTAAGTGGCAAAACGACGTCCGAAACCGATCAACAAAGCGTTCGGATTGATCTTGTCCAACAGAGAAACGATGCGTGAAGGATCACCTTGGTTCTTCAACCAAGTTTCACGGTATTGCTTACGAACATGGTCTGTCAACTTGTTCTTCATAGCCATACGTGTCTTCCAGATTTCTTCGTCGGATACGTTATAGATAGCTTCCCAAATCTTAGGATTGGATTGATCGTACAAGAAGTTTTCATCAAAATGGGCAGCATAAAGCTGTTTCCATTCCGTAGCGCTCCAGGTGGGGAAGTGTACACCGTTGGTCACATAACCTACGTGCATTTCCTCAGGGAAGTAGCCTTGCCAAATAGGAGCAAACATTTCCTGCGAAACTTTTCCGTGCAACCAGCTTACACCGTTCACTTCCTGAGAAGTGTTGCAGGCAAAGATAGACATACAGAAGCGTTCGCCCTTATCGCCCGGATTGTTACGACCAAGGTCCATAAGATCGTCCCAACTGATACCCATTCTTGAAGGATAGCCGCCCATGTATTTGCCAAAGAGACCTTCGTCGAAATAGTCGTGACCGGCAGGAACCGGAGTATGTACGGTATACAGAGAAGAAGCGCGTACCAACTCTATAGCTTGATCGTAAGTCAGACCGCTAGCCACATAATCGCTGATGCGCTGCACGTTAATCAAAGCGGCATGTCCTTCGTTGCAGTGATAGATATTTTTCTGGATACCTAGTTTCTTCAGTGTCAAAATACCACCGATACCCAGCAGAATTTCTTGTTTCAGACGGTTTTCCCAATCGCCACCATAAAGCTGGTGAGTGATAGAACGGTCGTATTCGCTATTCATTTCATTGTCCGTATCGAGCAGGTAAAGCGAGATGCGTCCAACGTTTACTCTCCAAAGCAAAGCGTGTACGTAGTAATCCAAATAAGGAACATCTACTACTACTTGATTTCCATGCTCGTCCAATACACGGTCGATAGGCAACTGACCGAAGTTTTGTGCTTCGTAGTTGGCAACCTGTTGTCCGTCCATTGACAAAGATTGAGTAAAGTAACCATAGCGGTACAAGAAACCTACTGCACACAAATCTACATTGCTGTCAGAAGCTTCTTTCAAGTAGTCGCCGGCAAGTACACCCAAACCACCGGAGTATATCTTAAGTACATGAGTCAAACCATATTCCATACTGAAATATGCCACAGAGGGGCGAGTGCTATCAGGCTTAACATCCATATACGCGCGGAATTTGGAGTAAACGTCTTCCATTCTGCGCAAAATAACCTTGTCGTTGGCAAGTGCTTCAAGTTTAGCATAACTCATACGTTCCAACAGAAGTACGGGGTTTTGTCCGACTTCTTTCCAAAGAGCAGGATCAAGGTCTCTAAATAGTTCGGTAGCCTCATAATTCCAAGACCACCAAATGTTTCGTGCCAGTTCAGATAATTTCTCCAATTGAGCGGGAACATGTGATTTTACATTCACGTCTTTCCAGTTTGGAGTATTCACATTACTAACTTTAATCTTCATTTTATAACTTGATTGATTAATAATTACGTTAACCTAATTGACGCTTTACAGCATTGCGCAAGGCAACATCGTAAGCTTCATAATAATACTTTATAAAGTGCTTCCACAGAGCTTGCTCGGCAACCATACCGGCACGTTTGCGGATTTCTTTTATTTCTGCATCCGTCTTAGTGGAGAAAAGGGCAATCGTATCTTTGATGCCATCTGCCACTTCAGAGTAGTTATAGTCTGAACGGTGAAGTACCTCTACCCCATCGTCAATGCCATGCTGGTTCTTCAGACTGTTTACCCAAAGTCCGAAACCGGCAAGATCGGTGGTAATGGTCGGCACACGGAAGGCTACACTCTCCAACGG
>JAEXAJ010000217.1 GCA_023458215.1 Bacteroidota bacterium | reverse complement strand
TCGGTTTAGATAAAAATCTTCCTCTCATTGCATTTCGAGCGTATTTTTATCTAAAGACTTGCACAGACTAAATACTTCACTGGAAAAGTCAATGATTCAAATTAAATTCCGAAAAACAATGTTTTTGTGAGTGGCAGATTATTCTTTCCAACTTTCAAAATAATGCTTTTGGAGCAGTTTATCAATATCACTTTGCCGATAGATGATTTTACCTTTTATCTGGATAAAGGGGATTAAGCCTGTATCTCGCCATTCTTGCAGGGTTCGCAGGCTGACATTCAGTTTTTTAGAAACCTCATGATTGGAAAGAAAACGTTCTCCGTTCAGGTGGGGCTTATAGTGCTTGACAATTGATTCAATACCGCTTAGCATTGAGTCGAGCGAAGAAATAAATTCTTTGACTTGTGGTGTATCTTTATTTATTAATTCCATGATTGAAAGATTGTTTTATTGAAATATTGATTTTAAGATGGCTAGATAGCGAATCAGTTAGAGATTAACTGGTCGATTGATTAGTTACGCAGATAGTCACCCAATGACGAAAGGTTTAGCACATCTTTCGCTGGATCATAATCTATGTAAATCCGTTTAGGAGCAGGAGCAATAAAATACTGGCTACCGTCTTTCTGTATTTCATAAGTAGAGGGTGAAGCCTGTTTGGTGGTTTCCGATACATATATAATAGAAAGAAGATACTCTTTGTCGTTCCGATAGATGATAACCGTAGGATTCAGATTAACACTTTCCCATGTGCCGACAATGGAAAACAAGTTGAAGGACGGATAATATTCTTTAGTTCTTTTCATAAGGCTTGATTTGTTTGGGTGACTGATTTTGTGTTTCACTGTCCGCAATAATTCTTTCAATATCGGAAGACTTATAATAAATCTTGCTCCCTATTTGAGAATAAGCCAGTCGCCCACTACTTCGGTAATATTGCAGCGTTCGCTTGCTCAAGCCTAACAACAGGCACACTTCCTGACTATCCAGCCAGTTTTCTACTTTTTGAGAATGACTGCTGCACAAACTCTCTATCCGTTTGGCAAACTCCGTGAAGCTCTCGCAGACATACGAAAATGTTCTTTTTTCGATGGTTACTACTTCCATACATTTAATTTTTAATGGTTAATAAAACGTGTTGATTCTATTTTCATCGGCAAATGAAAGAAGAATCAAGAGCCGTTTTCTAAACTGTCCGAGAGTGGTATAAAAAGACTGTTTATGGCAAAATGACACATGAATAATTTATTAGTCATAATACTCTTGCGGCACAACTATCAAAATGAATCCGAGTTAATTAATGGCGACAAGCTAAATAGATAAAAGGTAGAATGACAGAAAAGAGAAGTTTTATATGATACATTTTTAGCATATTCGATTAATCATTACTAAAATGGGAATCATGAAAAGATTAAAGTAGTTTTTACACATGATTTATAACCTGCGTATTAATAATAGCCATGGAAAGAGGTCAGAATAAGAATAACAAGAGGATACGGTAGAGGCAATACACGTACTTATGACTATGGTTTGGCGTGAAGTGGCTCTGCTGATAGTTACATACCCTTTTTTGTATCCCTACAAATAGGGATTGTTTTATAGAAAATACCCATTTGTATGGATTGTTTTATTTTTGAAATACAACGTACTTTGTATTCTAATAACAGGAACTACGTTCTGACCTATGCAAACAACAAAAGAATATACACATAAATTATTGTTGGAAACAGCAAGGAGAGCCTTTTTCAAGAAGGGCTTTAAGGCTGTGTCTATGCGTGAAATATCCAAATTGTCGGGTATCGGTCTGAGCAACATCTACAATTATTATCCTTGTAAGGACGATTTGTTGGCTGACGTGTTGCATCCGCTTTTGGAGGCGATGAACAGTATGCTGGAAGATCATAATCGCCCGGAGGCCTTTTCTTTGGATGTCTTTACCTCCGAAGAATATCATCGCTCATCCATGAAGGAGGTAATGAACATCGTAAGACGGTATCGTGAAGAATTTAAGTTACTTTTTTCATCTATCCAAGACTCTCGTTTCAATGATTATTGGGAACAATGGATTAAAAGAAGTACAGTAATGGGTATAGAATATATGGAAGGTATGAAAAAGCTCTACCCTGATCTGCATACCGATATTTCTCTATTCTTTATGCACTTCACCTGCTCATGGTGGGTTAATATGATGAAAGAGGTGGTGCAACATGAAGAGCTTTCCAGTGAAGAAATTGAATGTTTTATTGGTGAGTATATCCGCTTTAGCACAGGAGGCTGGAAAAGGCTCATGAATGTAAAAATAGAAAGATGAAAACAAATAGAAACATCCACACATCCTCCTGCCTACAATGCAACCCTTGTGGAAGCGGTTGTACAATTGTGGACAATCGGATTTCTTTCGTATTCGATTCGGAAAAGAAGCACTTTAGCCATCTTCTGTTCGACCCGACACCCGTTGCTTGCATGGGCAGATGCGGCAGGTCTTGTCAAGCAGGATTTCGCTTGGTGCAGGAGGCTAAATACCGCACCACTTCGGTAGAACAACTAAAAACAATCAATATATGAGTATCACCAACATCATCTGTAACGGCGAAATAACGCTTGTGCAAGGAGTAAACGGACTTTTCCTCTGCGAGGAATCGTGGGTAACACAAAGCAGAAAATCTGCTCTGCCCAGAGAGGCTTTGAACAAAGAGACTATTAGAATTAAAAAAGAATGCATCGATATTGAACGTCCAGAGACTGATTTTCCAGACTTAACTTAGTAACAGATGTATGAAACATCCCATTTTTAATAATAATAATTCATCGTATCAAGCGAGTCGCCTGCAAAGAGCGACTCGCTTTGTTTTTGAACAAAATAGATTTTCGTTCTCTTTTGAAGTACTAACTCCCAATCTGTCATAGCCATGTCACAACAAGTATTTGTTCCATTTCTTCTGACACTGTTTGCCGGTATATCCACCGGCATAGGCAGTGCCATTGCTTTTTTCGCCAAACGCACCAACACGTCGTTTCTTTCTCTATCGCTGGGCTTTTCGGCGGGAGTCATGATTTATGTATCGTTTGTCGAACTGTTTACCTCTTCTGTGCAAACACTTGTGGAGATGCACGGCAAATCAGAAGGAACGTTTTATGCCACGCTCTCTTTCTTCGGGGGTATCGTGTTGATATTGCTCATCGACAAGCTAATTCCTCGCTACGAGAATCCGCATGAAATGCACCGGGTGGAAGAAATGAGTGAAAAAGCGAAAATACAATTAGACGTGAAGCCCAAATTGCTACGTGTTGGCATGGTAACAGCCTTGGTGCTGGCTATCCACAATTTCCCGGAGGGTATGGTTACGTTTCTTGCTGCCCTAAAGGATGTGAACATTGCCATACCCATTGCCATCGCCATTGCCATACACAACATACCGGAGGGTATTTCGGTATCCGTTCCTGTTTTTTACGCTACAGGCAACCGCAAGAAAGCCTTTTGGTTCTCGTTTTTGTCTGGATTGGCAGAGCCGGTGGGAGCCGTCATAGGCTATCTCGTGCTGGCTCCGTTCCTCGACGACAATGTGTTCGGCATCATCTTCGGCATGATTGCTGGCATCATGGTATTTATCTCGCTCGATGAGCTGTTACCCGCAGCAGAAGAATACGGTAAGCACCACCATGCCATCTACGGTTTGGTGGTAGGCATGGCGGTCATGGCACTAAGCCTGCTGATGCTGGGTTAGCAAGAAGAAGTAATATAGAAACAATAAATAAAAAACAGAAAAAGATATGCATACATCTCACACTTACCACTGTCATGAGCACGATGCTCACAAAGAGCATACTCACGGGCGTATATTTTTTAGGTATCGCGCACAGCAAATAATAGACATATCATATTAGTAAGAAAAGACTTAAAAACAAAGAATAATTATGAGCATAATAAAAAACATCTTTCAAAACTTCCGCAAACCCAAGAATAGCTTTATGGGCAGGTGCATTGTGAAAATGATGAACCAAGGGCATAACCGGATTTCTCTTTGGTGCATTGACAACTTCGTAAAACTTTCCGGTGGCGAAACGGTGCTCGATATCGGTTGTGGCGGTGGGCAAAACGTAGCTAATTTCATCAAACGAACTCATGGATTAGTTTGCGGCATGGATTATTCACCCACGTGCGTGGACATTGCGAGTCGCAAGAACAAGGCGGCTATCAGTCAGGGACGAGCATCTATAGTAGAGGCGAATGTTTCAAACATTCCTTTTGACGATAACCGCTTCGATATTGTAACCGCTTTCGAAACTATCTACTTTTGGAATGATATAGTGGAAAACTTCAAGGAAGTATTGCGTGTATTGAAACCCGAAGGAAGGTTCTACATCTGCAACGAGGCATGCAGCGAGGAAGGCAATGAAAAGTGGGTGAGGAATATCGACCTGCGCATTTACTCACCCATAGAAATACAAAGAATGCTGGAACAAGCGGGATTTATAAATGTGACCTACGACATCTCGCCGGAGAGCCAATCGCAACGAATATGCGTGCAAGCGACAAAACAACCGATGATGAAACCAATAGACAGATGAGCATCAATAAATATACCCCGATACATCGGGTTCTGACTACCTATCCGCAGTTGATTCATCGACTGGTGAAACGAGACAGTCGTTATGTTTCTTTAATCAATCCTGTATCAACTTGTACGTTGGGGCATTGCACTACTATTGAGAGCATTGCCTTTACAGTAGGAGACGATATGGAGACTCTTCTCACATACCTCAAAGGAGAAATGGAACGAGAAGATATACAGTTCAAATATTGAAAATTACTACTAATAACTGCCCGAAAGGGCACAAAACAATATCGATTTATGCTTATACTTTATAACAAAGCAGCCCGCAAAAATCTTTCCAAGCCGAAGGAAGCTGCCAAATGGTATCCCGTGCTACGTTCTACGGGTATGTTGAAAGAACGTGAAGTGCCCAAACTCATTGCTGACAAAACGACACTCAACCCCAAAGAGGCGATCGCCAGAATAGAGTTTAAGGATGTTGAGGTACTTACACAAAAAGTAACCGAAGGAAACTCTTCAGGTACAACACCTATAGTCGTTTCCACGCCGGAAGCTCCCGATCCCAGCATTTAAGGAGAAACCAACAATCATATAAATAAACAATGAAACAGAAAGTACTATTTTCTCTATTGATACTGATGCTCATGAGCATCAGTGTATCCGCCCAAACAGGTGGGGGGCGGATTGCGGGCGTGGTCATCGACAACACTGACGAAGATCCACTGCCCGGAGCAACCCTCTTTATTGAGGAACTGAAAAAGGGCGATGTAACCAACAAATATGGCGAGTTCTCTTTTTCAGACATTCCTTTCGGTACTTATACATTCACCGTGAAGTTTATGGGCTATCAAACAGCAGTCCAAAAAGTAACCGTAAGTAAAGAGAATGTAAAGAAAACTATTATCCGCCTGAAAGCCGAAGTCAAATCGCTGGACGAAGTGGTGGTGATGGGCAAAAGTGAAGCCCGCAAGATTCGGGAGCAAGCCATGCCGGTAACGGTTTACAGTATGAGCCAGTTACAAGGTACAGTAAATAGCGTAGAAGATATTCTGACTAAGACCGTAGGCGTAACCATTCGTTCGCAGGGAGCAGTAGGCAGTGCCTCGCGTATCTCTGTTCGCGGCTTGGAAGGCAAGCGTATTGGATTCTTTATAGACGAAGTACCGATGAACGATAATTCCGATTTCATCGACATCAACGATATACCCATCGACATGATTGACCGCATTGAAATATATAAAGGTGTGGTTCCAGCCAAGTTCGGTGGATCTGCCGTGGGGGGTGCTGTAAATATCGTGATTAAAGAGTATCCACCTCGTTACTTGGATGCTTCGTATTCGTTCGGTAGCTTCAATACACATAAAGCAAGTAGCGTCTTCAAGCGGAATCTGGTCAAACAAGGAATAGAGTTGGGGGCAGCGTTGTTATACACCCATTCTGATAATGACTATCGTATGGAATTGCCTCAGAACAAAGGTAAGTTCATAAAACGCGACCATGACAAATTCAACCAATCGGGGGGAGGGATATCGATGAAAGCCCGTAAATGGTGGTTCGATCAGATGGAGTTTGAACTTGAATTTATCCGAAACAGCAAGCAGATACAAGGCGTGGTAGAGAACATACGCTCTGCCGAAAGTAGTGCCGGAGCTTACAACTTCGCCATTGATTTACAGAAAGACAATTTCCTACTCAATGGACTTGACTTCAGTAGCGGCACGGGCTATGCCTATTCTCAATACAACTTTGTGGATACAGCTAGGCTTCGCTACGACTGGGATATGAATCCTTATCCGCCTGTTTCGGCTTACGGAGGAGAAATAGGAGTTTTACCCTCTGACATGAAAATGCGTAAGCATACCGTGGGAAATAAGACCAATCTCAATTACATCATCAATGACCGGCACTCCATCAACCTCAACTCATTATTCAAATGGGCATTGGGGAAGCCCTCCGATCCGTTGTTGGATAAAGCGGTGGGGCGACAGATAAACTTCGACTCACACATGACGAGCTGGGTATTAGGCTTGGGTTACGACTATAAATCCCCCAATGACAAATTCCTCAACTCGCTGACGGGTAAGTATTATTACTATTCCATGAATACGAAAATAGGAGATGTTTGGAATTCCGTACCCAAAGAAGTGGATATGCAGCAGCACGATTGGGGTGTAAGTGAAGCCTTGCGCTACCGCTTCACCAAAGAGTTGTTGGGGAAAGCCTCCGTAAGCTATGATGTACGACTACCGACAGATGCCGAACTCATTGGCGACGGCTTCCTTATTGCTCCTTCGGGCGACTTGAAACCCGAAAGAGGAACTAACGCTAACATCGGATTGATGTACGATAAAAAGATTGGTTCCGGATTGTTGCAGGTGGAGGTAAACGGATTCTTCTCTTACCTGCAAGATATGATACGCTATACGCGCAACTTCGTACAGGGCAGATACACTAATTTCGGTGAGATGCGTACCTTCGGTGTAGAGGCAGAAGTCAAAGCAGATGTTACACGCTGGCTTTACGGATATGTAAATGCCACGTTTCAAGACCTTCGCGATACACGTAAGTACGAACCAACGAGTAACGTTCTCAATCCGTCGAAGGGATTGCGTATGCCTAATATTCCCTATTTCTTAGCAAATGCGGGGGTAGAGTTTCACAAAGAGAATCTCTTCGGAGGGAAAGGTCAGAATGTAAGACTATTTACCGATGCTTCATTCGTAGAAGAGTATTTCTTCGATTTCGAAGTAAGTCAATATCAAGAGAAACGCATTCCGCGCTCTTTCAAGCTCGACTTGGGATTAGAATACTCCATCATGAACGGTGGGCTTACCTTCTCGGCAAAAGCATCCAACCTTACGAATGCCCGCCTGTTCAGCGAGTTTAATTACCCGCTTCCCGGCAGAGCCTTTACCGCACGTATCAGGTACGTGCTGAAATAAAGCTAATCACAATTCAATATATTATTCAACAATAAAATAAAAAGTAAAATGAAAAAGAGAATCAACGGAGTATTACTCCTCCTAATGAGTATCACTATGCTGTTTTCAGCTTGTAGCAAAGACCCGGAAACGAAACCAATCACGACCGATCCGGAAGTAAAAGTTGGCGATATACTTGTTTACACCATGCTTATGAATCCCGGTGGACAGACCGGGTCAGGTTGGATGCAGTTAGCAGATGGAGTGTCTCCCAAGAAACTGACAAACAAAAATGCCGTGCAAGTCGGTTACGGAATGATGCCAGTGTGCAACGGTAATGATGTGTACACTTTTCCTGCGTTCGGAGCACAAGGTGATGAAAATGTAGTAACAAAATGGGGGCGTTCGGGAACTAAACTCACCAAAACGGCAACCATGCCTATTCCCCTTAATTCTGTTCCAAGACACATCTCTTTTGTTAATGCAACAAAAGCCTATCTGATATCACTTATCGGCAAGTTATTTATATTCAACCCTCAAACGATGGAACTAACTGGTGAGATTGATCTGTCCTCTTACGCTGCACCGGGATTGGCCGTACCGATGTTTGGATCTCCGTTTGTGCATAATGGACGTTTGTATGTAACACTGAATCAGACAGACATGACATTCCAACCGGCTACCGAACCTCAGATAGAACTCGCGGTAATCAACACTCAAACGGACAAGGTGGAGCGTGTCATCTATGAAAAGGCGAGTGGTATCGGTATCGGGGCTTATACCTATGGGCAACAAACCTTTATCGATGAAAAAGGCGATATGTATCTGATGTGCACGGGCGCATACGGCATGAATCCTAAGTACAAGACCGGTATCTTGCGCATCAAGAAAGGCGAAACCGAATTTGACCCTACCTATAATTGGGTGTTGAACGATCAAACAATCGAAGGCGAATCGGGCAAAACCGTTTGGCTGCTTCAATCACAATACGCCGGCAACGGAAAAATGTATGCCACGATGGATATTCCTTCTTATTGGGCAAACCCAACATCTCCCAACTGGTTCACGGATAAATCGCTCATCAGTGTAGAGATGGATATTTACAATAAAACGGTAAAAAAACTTCCGATACCGATGACGTCAAGCTTTGGAGGAGCAGTGGAGAAATACAAGAATCTTATCGTGTTTGCTATTAATGGCAGAAATGATGTGGGCTTTTATACGCATAATCCTGCAACCGGCGAAACAAGCTCGGATGCCGTAGTAAAGGTAGATGGAGCTCCTGCATATTTCCATTGGTTTGAAAACTAAGTAATAATCAATCACTCAGAAGAGGCAAAGGTGAGAGTTGAATTATCGGCCTTTCCTTTGCTCTCATTTTTTAGCCCAAACATTTATTAATCTTGTTTCTCTATTCAGAAATGGCTATTCAAGGGTTTCAATATCACACACAATAAATAAAATTTCGTATGCCAATAAACGATTTCATTCAATTTCACTTCGGTTGGCTCAATGCATGGATACCTTCGTTTGCATTGGTGCTGATACAACTTTTGTATATGATTCTTTACCGAGAAGGTGGCAAACGTGCCGTAGATACATCTTGGTATACCTCTAAGGACAAGCGGTACGCCACTTTAAGCTTTGTGTTTCAGGGAACATTGCTTTTGGTGTCGCTCTTTGTCCCTCTCCGCATAGGTACACTGCTATTCACGGTGGGGTGCGTCTTGTTTGCCTTTGCACTTGTCGGATTTATGGCAGCCTTTCATGCTTATGCCTCTACGCCTAAAGGAGAAACTGTCGTACGAGGCGTTTACCGCCTGTCGCGCAATCCGATGTACTTCTTCTATGAAGTGGGAGCATTGGCGGTTTGCATTGCCTCGGCATCGTTGTGGTTGCTGCTTGCCACAATTCCTTTGATCCTCGTCACGCATGGCGTTATCTTGGGTGAAGAGCGATACTGCATGACCACTTATGGGGAAGACTATGCGCGGTACAAAGCGAGAACTCCCAGATACTTCTTACTCAAATAGCAACCTTATGAACAATCTCTCTCAAATACTCAATTCCGCCACGATGGGGCAGCCCCGTCGCTTGCGTCCGCTGATAGGCTGGACGGTTGCGGAGTACTTTTTTCGTGGCGCACCGTATGGGGCAATGCTGCTCGTGGTGTGGGAGGTATTCAAACCTCTGCAAAATCCCGGCACACCGCTCAACCTCGTGAACATAGGTTGGGCGTGCCTAATGCTCCTAATTTCTCTCGTTTGCCTTTGGCTCATTAGCAAAAAGGCATACCTTGTAGCCTATAAAGACGGCTACGACATTTGTTGCGATGGTCGTTTGGAAGTGGTCAATCACCTGCGCCAACTGCCGATGAGTTTCTTCAATAGTCGTGATCCCGGCGACATCGGGGCATACATTGTCAGCGACTATAACAACGTGGAGA
>JAEXAJ010000216.1 GCA_023458215.1 Bacteroidota bacterium | reverse complement strand
TTAAAAACACTTTCTTACCCCGAATGGGAAAGTCTTGAACAACCACAGGATCATAGAAACCTTTACTCTCGGTAGCTTTGGCCGAGTACTCTGAAGGAACCTCATTCTTTTCCTCCAAATAGATGATAATTTCAGAACTGCTCTCCTTGACATCAACGAGAGTAAAGTAATCTAAAGTGCCTTCGGGAAGAAGAAGACGGTAACCGGTTGTTTCCATTATATTAGTGCTTGATATTTTATATACGACAAAGATAAGAATTATAAAATTAACCCCTCAGGTTTTTACATTGATCCGGAATATCTGATACGGCAAAAAACGAAACTGAAACCGAAAAATTGTTAGTAGGCATACAGCATTTAATAACTAAGTCTGAATAGCAGTTACAAGTTTCTTGGGGTAATCAATAAATTTATGTTTATTGAACTTCATAATTAGTTAATACCCCCCTATATCTATTAAACCGTGTTATAAATCATCCCGATTTTACTTAAAAATTTGGAGATTACCATACAATCCGTACCTTTGTACTGTGTTTTTCATAGTATTAGATTTAAGGTTAACAAAAGATTGGCTGTCTGGGATAGATAGCCTTTTTTTATGCACATATATAAGCACCGAAATAATCTTTGAGCCTACACAGCAAACGTCATATTAATTTTTAACCCTACAAACACATTTAGTTAACAAACCACTTATATCTATTAAACCGTGTTATAAATGACTCTGATTTCGCCTGAAAATTTGGAGATTATCATATAATGAGTACCTTTGTTCTGTGTTTTTCATAGTATTAGATTTAAGGTTAACAAAAGATTGGCTGTCTGGGATAGATAGCCTTTTTTTATGCCCATATATAAACATTGGTTAGAGCCTTACTTAATAAAACAGCAAGCTAACATTTCTTCTAGTTACCAACAAATGTCAGGAGCAGAGAAACCCACCTTTACTTTTCTATTTGAAAGAAGATCAGGAAGAGAAAATAACAGCTTTCTTGCGTATTTGCTAAAGTTGATGTATTTTTGCCCACAAGAAAGCGTGGTAATACTTTGATTTTTAACACGATAAATGTACGCTTTTTTGTTAAGATTACAAAGAAATGCTTTTTTTTGGCAAGTAACATATAAAGTGAAATAAAATCAAAATGTCGCGTTCGATAAAGAAAATAACCCTCTTGTTACTAGCTCTGCGCTTGCTGCGCATACTTTTATCGGTGATAACTTTGACGGTATCGGCCGACTACTTTGGCATCAGTTACAAACGCGATTTATGGGTGCTGGTTTCCACCTTTTTGTCAACATTGAGTTTGGCCATTTGGGGGCCTGTCAACGAAACATTCCGAACGAAGTTTATTTTCATAAAGGAAGAAAAGGGAGAGAAGGAGGCCGTGAAACAAACCGGAGCTTTAATCGGATTTGTCCTTGTCGTGACACTCATGTTATCTTTGTTTATTGCACTCTTCTCCGGTTACCTGGCCAACTATATGATCGCATTACCCACATCTACGAAAGTATCGCTGTTTATTTATCTGCTACTGCTGTTGTTGCCCTCTTTCCTACTGAATGAACTTACAACGCTTACCATAAGTGTTCTGAATGCTTACAACGTATATTATATACCTGAAATAGTGGGGACTGTAACCGGGGTGATAGGCTTGTTCGTCATCGCTTTCTTGTCACCTTCCTTGGGTATATATTCGTTGGTCATCGCTCAATATGTGGGTGGAATATTTCTTTTTGGGGTTATACTCTATTATTTGAAGAGTCTCCGCATCCCTCTATGGAATCACATCCGTGCGGTTAGATGGAACAGGATATCAGGTTTCATCTACTTCTCACTACCCTTCTTCTTTCCCTATTTTGTGGGGCAGATCAACGCCTTGACCGAAAAATTTCTGGCAGGTAGACTGGGAGAAGGTTGCATTTCCTCATTAGATTATGCCCATCAGTTCACTAGTGTCCTACAGGGAGTGTTGGGAAGCGTGCTATTAACGATCATGGTTCCTATGCTATCGAAAAGTTTTTCCCAAAAACGTTTAGATGAATATGCCACGGTATTCCGGGAGTATCTATCGGTTTGTTTTGTCGTGTTATGTGTAGTCATACCCTTGCTGTTAGGAGCCGCCCAACCCATTTGCCAATTCTTTTTCCTCCGGGGAGGTGTCACGCCGGAAGATCTGTCACATATCATCCTTATATCAAGGCTCTATGCTTTCTCTTTTATAGGAATCGTTTTATACATGCTTTTTGGTTCGGCTGCATTATCCATGGGCAAAAATAAGGTATATGCTATGTATGGTGTTGCCGCGCAGCTCTTCATGCTGGTACTAAACCTCTCCCTTTATAATAAAGTAGGCATCTATATCTTTCCAGTCTCGAACGGAATCGCTCATTTCGTGGCGATGATTATGATAGGACGCAATGTGTCTGTCGGCTCCCGTGATGTATGCCTGAAGATAAGCCGTTATGTATTGGTAATAGTCGTGATATCGGGTGTGATCTATGGATTCAACGCCCTGTTGGAACCCGCTAACGCATTGTTAGCGATACTGTTCAACTTACTACTGACCATTGTTCTATTGCCGATTGCCCTATTGGGAGCGGGTTTTGACATGAGTTTCTACTGGAAAAAACTACTTAAAAAAAGATGGTTGTATAATGAATAAGAAGTACTTAAAAATCAAATTCGTGGACTTCTGGTCCGATTTTAATCCACATGATAATTTTATTGTCGATGCACTGTCGGAACATTACGGTCTGACATACGATGATAATCCGGATTATCTGTTCTTTTCTTGTTTTGGAGCCTCTCATTTATCATATAATTGCGTGAAGATATTATTTGTCGGCGAGAATATAGTCCCCGACTTCAATCTATGCGATTATGCCATAGGGTTTGATTACTTGACTTTCGGCGACCGCTACCTGCGATTGCCCCTGTATACCACCTATCCGGATTTCAAAAAATTGGAAAGGGACAAAGTAATAAATGAACAGCTGATTACGAGCAGGAAATTTTGCAGCATCGTTGTAAGCAACGCATCGAATGCCGACCCCACCCGAAAAGAGTTCTTCACTCTATTGTCCCGCTACAAACAGGTCGATTCGGGAGGACGGGCATGGAATAACATAGGAGGGCCAATTGACAATAAAATAGAGTTTTTGAGCCATTATAAGTTTAATATCGCTTTCGAGAATAGTAGCGTAAAAGGATATACAACCGAAAAAATAATGGAATCAATGTCTGCCGGTTCGATTCCTATTTACTGGGGAAACCCTTTGGTAGGCAGGGACTTCAATGAAAGATCATTTGTGAATGTGCATGCATACGCTTCAATGAAAGAGGTTGTAGAATATATCATCCACCTCGATTCCTCAGATGAGGACTATCTTGCCATGATGCGCCAACCTTGGTTGCCCGAACAAAATTACTCGGATTGGAAGGAACGGTTATCCTCGTTCCTAAAAGGCATCATAGAGAAACCAATACCTGAGGCAAAATATATCCCCGCATATGGTGGCTCTTATGTGTACATAAGGCAGCTAAAGAGGATGCACGCAATAAACAGTTTCATAAAGCCTTATGCACACACGTATGGTATGATTAAAAAATGGTTTAAAGATTGGTAATTGAAAATAATTCTGCTTAGGCTAATGAAAGTGTCTGTAATTATCCCGGTATATAACGTCGCCCCGTATGTTGAGCGATGCCTTACTTCCGTTTTCCAACAAACGTACGGTGATATAGAAATAATCATCGTAGATGACTGCGCAACCGATAACAGTATGGAAATCGTGCATAAGGTCGTAACAGTTTATTCGGGACTTTTCACCATCCAAATCATCCGCCATGCCTGCAACCAAGGATTGTCGGAAGCGAGGAACACCGGGATAAAATCCGCCAAAGGCGACTACCTATATTTTCTAGATAGCGACGATGCGATCACAGCAGATTGTATTCATCTGCTTGTAGCCCCCCTATCAGAGTATCCCAACCTAGATTTTGTGATAGGTAATTACAAAGTGATAGCGAGTGATAAATCTTTCGATCTCATGCCCTTACCCCGAGGATATTTGTCTGGGAACGAAACCATATTCCGATCTTTCCTGAAAAATGAATGGTATTGTATGGCTTGTAATAAGTTAATCTGTCGAAAATTCATAACCGATAACGCTCTATTTTTCAAGGAAGAGCTATTACACGAAGATGTACTTTGGTCGTTCCTGCTGGCTAGTACTGCCACCACAATGTATGTAGTAAAGAACCAGACGTATTTGTATTATGTTCGCAAAGATTCAATTACAGGATGCTTTACCAAACGCAATCTAGAACATTGTTCACAAATTATCACAGAAATAGTTCAATGGACCATTTCTCACGGATTACAAGGCGATCCGGACATTTATAGATATATCGAAGCTTTGAAAATAACTACATTCATTAAAGGGACGAAATTAGGATGTTTTTGCTTCCTATACTCCATCTACCTTAAATACAGAGAACGCAAGATGTTGCCTCTGAATACTCCCTTAAAGAAAAATCTTAAGTTTCTCTGTTGGGAGTTTCAATACAGCTTGCCTATATGGCCGGGATACGTATATACCTTGCTGATATCTTATGCCTACAATTTCGGACGTGGCTTGATAAACAAATCGGTTATCAGATAATCCAAATATAAACTAGACTGATAACCTCAGAGTCGATTAACAAATGACTAAAATCATTTTCTAATCGACCTTCATCTTACATGTTAAATTTTAACTTTAAAAACATAATTAGTTAACAACTTTCTCACATCTATTAAACCGTGTTATAAATCGCCCTGATTTCGCCTGAAAATTTGGAGATTATCATATAATCAGTACCTTTGTACTGTGTTTTTCATAGTATTAGATTTAAGGTTAACAAAAGATTGGCTGTCTGGGAAGATAGCCTTTTTTTATGCGTATGCTTCAATCTCACAATCCGTCTAAGCCACTTGAGCAATTTATACAACTTTTCATTCCAATCAAGTGTATTATTACTAACTTTTACTTGTATATTATCTGTATTATTTGTAAATTTGCAACATCATAACATATATCAAATAAAGTCTCATAAAACAAAAAGACAGCAATAGACGTTGATTTAATGATATAGACAGAAAAAACAACCTCTTAGCATCCAACTGTAATAGTAATAAACATGAAAACTAGATTTTTAACAAAAGCCGGTGCTGTAGCTTTCACTTTGATGATTGCTTGCGGAGCATTGACTGGATGTGCCGACAAAGACGTGTACAATCCTAACGCTGGTAAACCGGAGTTAAAACCGGAAGGTGAATATTTTGATTTCACTACGACTACAAACGTCGATTTCGACGTAAACTATGGAAAATTCGCTGCCGGATCTTTATTGGAGATATACATAAAAGACCCTATCACCTACAACGAAAATGGAACCTATTCTATCAATGGTGAAGCCCAATATAAAATATTTGCAGATACCGAGGGCTGCTTTAAAGGAAAAGTGGAACTTGCTGTTGTAACGGATAAAGTATATATCTACTCTCCAAGTTGGGGAGCACCCATGTGTGTAGAAGCCAATGTGGAGAATGGAAAGGTAACTATTGACACGACTGTGGAAAATGATGAAACCAATACGCGTGCAATGGCTACAACACGAGCAGTCCAAAACCCTCAAATATGGACTGTAACCGGAAAAAAGAACTTATATAGTGTTGTAAACTGGGATGGCAGAAAATATGGAGCACCCAGAGACTATAATAATATTATTGAAAAAGGAAATATCAGCAGCAAAGTAATAGCTGACATCCAAAACACATTGTGGAAAGCCCCAATAGATGGTAAGAAACCTTCAGGTCTGGATAATTCATCGCTCATTACAGATACTAAGCACATAAATACCGTAATTGCTAAAGCTTATCAAGATGAAAATAAAGTAGTTCACAACATAGAAAGCGCAGAAATATGGCTGACTTTCCTGACTGAATCTGCCTGGCATCAAAATGCCATTGGATATTATTATTATCCAAGTGACCAAGTTCCGACCTCAGCTAACGATGTAAAAAAGTATATTTTATTTCCCAATGCATCGATAGCCGGAAATGTACCTTATACGAGTTCTAATACAGGGAATACCGGTTATTATTACAATTTTGGTAGTCCTAATGCTCCAATAAGTACAAATCAAAAGATTCAGTTACTTTATGTAGACGATAAGGGCAATGTTTCTACAGAATTCCCGTCCGGCTATACAATCGGCTATTTCATTATGCCAAAAGAATATCAGACAAGCGATAACAATTCTGATGGTACCTATAAATTGTCCGACAGTTATATCTATTCCAATAATACTTGGAATCGCAATAGTGCAAACAATTTCATTTCGCTTTCTACAAATGACGGAACCGTTGTCTACGGTGTAGAAGATGGAGGTGACCAAAGTTATGAAGATATTTTGTTCTGTATCCAAGCAAACCCGAAGGAAGCCATACAAGATCCGGATCGTCCTGTAATCAACCCCGACGAGCCTGTGATTACTACTACAGAAACTACTTATCGTACGTATGCCTTTGAAGACACATGGCCTACAGGTGGTGACTATGACTTGAATGATGCTATCATTGAACATAAACAAGAAATTTCTTTCATCAATAATAAGAACTATGTAACAAAAGTAGTTGATACCTTCACTCCTATGCAGAGAGATGATGCTGCTACATTTAAAAATGCATTTGCCGTACAATATGCCTCAAATCAGCGAGGCACAATTGTACTGCCGGATGGTGCTATCGATGAAAACGAGACTAATTCAGTGATTCTGTTTGACAACGCAATGAGTGTACGATACAAATCATTTATTGTGACCCGCACGTTTGAAAAAGAGACACTAACAAAAGGTGATTTAACTACAGACTTAAATCCGTTTATTATCAGCCAATACGTTGCTAATAAAAACAACCGTACAGAAGTACATTTACCAAAAGCCCAAGCTACCAGCAAAGCCGATCAGAGCCAGCTAGGTGACAAGGATGACGCTTATTATGTTGATAAAAGCGGAGCATACCCCTTTGCTATCATGATTCCAAAAGCGGTTGCAACTGATAATAATAAAGATGGCTTCATTCCGGCAACAGAAAAGAAAAATATAAGCATTGAATATAAAAAATTCAATAGTTGGGCAGATTCAAAAGGAACAAATGATACAGATTGGTATTTACATTTCACTCCGATTGCCGAATAACACCTAAGTTAGCATATCAAACCGAAGGCTGCACAACGAAAAATTGTGCAGCCTTCTTCTTTTCTTAATATTTTTTCTACATTTGCACTCGTTATACAAGAAACAGAGCTTGTACCAAGCAGGAATAATGAAGATTACCACGCCCGTCAGACTTACGATACGTTTCCGCCGCTGGAGCAGGAAAGCTTATGCTGCATTTGCCAGTATAGGGCGTTGCGTCACCATCGGTAACCTGCGCAAGAGTGTAGCGGACAGTTCCCTTTCAAAACAAAAGGCTACGGGTTCGGCCGGTCATACATCTTGTGGCAAAGACAGCGCTTGGGAAGGCGTGACCGGAGGTAAGGAAACGGATATCGGCATCCCGATAGGAAGCAATGCAGCACTGACCTGCGGAATGGCAACACCGGAAATGATCCTTCGGATACTTATCGGAACACCCATCATTCGTCCCTGTGTACACACGGACGGAAAAGAGACGCATTTTCTAAAACAGAGAAATAATATAGGCACGGATTATCAGAAAACAGCCGGTTCATTAACCAAGTCGCTGTATCCTGATAATTCGTGCTTCTTTTTTTATCAACGCACTTAATCGTAGAAGATATGACAATAAAGGAATTAAAAGAAAAAGTACTGCAAGGCTACTCCATCCGGAAAGAAGAAGCAGAATGGTTGGCAACTCAGCCCGACAAAGAAGCTCTGTATGAAGCAGCGCACGAGATAACCCAAGCATTGGCTTCGGAAGAATTTGACATGTGTTCCATTATCAACGCTAAATCGGGGCGATGTCCTGAAAATTGCAAATGGTGTGCACAGTCGTCACACTATAAGACAAAAGCCGATGTTTATGATCTAGTTGATAAGGAGGAATGTCTGAGACATGCCAAATACAATGAGGAGCAAGGAGTAGCACGTTTTTCACTGGTAACGAGCGGCAGGAAGCCTTCGGGAAAGAACATGGAGAGCTTATGCGAAGCTGCACGCCACATGCGGAAACATTCGTCGATACAACTATGCGCTTCTTTAGGCCTGCTAAACGAGGAAGAAATGCGCGCGTTACATAATTCGGGTATTACACGTTACCACTGTAATCTGGAAACCGCCCCCTCCCACTTCCCCACCCTTTGCAGCACGCATACGCAAGAAGAAAAACTACGTACCTTGCAAGCCGCACGCAACGTAGGCATGGACATCTGTAGCGGTGGAATCATCGGTATGGGCGAAACGATGGAGCAACGCATTGAGTTTGCATTTACCTTGAAAGGCATAGAGGTAGGCTCTATTCCCATCAATCTCCTGAGCCCTATTCCGGGTACACCGCTGGAACAGCAAGCTCCTCTGACGGAAGAGGAGATCCTTACGACCATTGCTTTGTTCCGCTTCATCAATCCCACTGCTTTCCTGCGTTTTGCAGGGGGACGTTCGCAACTCAGCAAGGAGGCGGTAAAGAAGTCATTATATATAGGTATCAACTCTGCCATCGTAGGCGATTTGTTGACTACGCTCGGTTCGAAGGTATCGGAAGACAAGGAGCTGATAGAAGAAGCGGGTTACAAATTCGCCGATTCTCAGTTTGACCGCGAACACTTGTGGCATCCCTATACATCGACCACCGACCCGCTACCTGTATACAAAGTAAAGAAAGCGGAAGGAGCCACCATCACTTTGGAAAGCGGGCAGACTTTGGTGGAGGGTATGTCGTCCTGGTGGTGTGCCGTGCATGGGTATAACAATCCTGTATTGAACAAAGCGGCAGAGGAACAGCTCGGAAAGATGTCGCATGTGATGTTCGGCGGATTGACCCACGACCCGGCTATAGAGCTAGGGAAATTGTTGCTGCCACTGGTACCACCTTCGATGCAGAAGATATTCTATGCAGATTCAGGTTCGGTAGCTGTAGAGGTGGCCATGAAGATGGCTGTGCAATATTGGTATGCACGAAGCCTTGCATCACCGGCACAGACAGATCTGAAAAAGAAAAACAACTTTGTCACCATACGCAACGGATATCATGGAGACACGTGGAATGCGATGTCGGTTTGCGACCCGGTAACAGGCATGCACTCTTTATTCGGTTCGTCGTTGCCGGTACGTTACTTTGCACCAAGACCCCATTCTCGTTTTGACGGGGAATGGGATGCTGAAGATGCTATGAACCTACTGGATATTGTAGAAGAACATCACGAGGAGCTTGCCGCACTTATCCTTGAACCTGTTGTGCAAGGTGCGGGAGGTATGTGGTTTTACCATCCGCAGTACCTGCGTGAAGCGGCAAGAATATGCAAGGAGTATAACATGCTGCTGATATTCGACGAAATAGCAACCGGATTCGGACGAACAGGCAAGCTATTTGCCTGGGAGCATGCCGGTGTAGAGCCGGACATTATGTGCATAGGCAAAGCATTAACGGGTGGGTATATGACGTTGTCTGCCGTGCTGGCTACAAATGAAGTGGCAGACACAATCTCCAATCATACCCCCGGCGTATTTATGCACGGTCCCACCTTTATGGGAAATCCGTTGGCATGCGCCGTAGCTTGTGCGTCTGTAAAGTTATTGACATCCCCCGAATATGACTGGAAAGGAAAAGTGGCCCGTATAGAAGCACAACTGGAAGACGAGCTGGAACCTGCACGGAACTTGCCGCTAGTAAAGGAAGTACGAGTAATGGGAGCCATCGGCGTTATAGAATTACTAGAAAATGTGAATATGGCATGGATGCAACGCCGATTCGTGGAAGAGGGCATTTGGTTGCGTCCCTTCGGGAAACTGGTTTATATCATGCCGCCATTCGTCATTGAACCGGAACAGTTGACGAAGCTGACAAAAGGAGCGATAAAGATTATCAGAGAGATGGATTTCGTTTAAATGAAGAGTGAAGAATCCTTTTAAATGAAGAATGAAGAATGAAAAATGAAGAATTTGGCTGTCCTATAATAGAGCAGATGCGGCAAGAGCTGGAAGACTTGAAAGAGCACAGTAACTTGCGCCGTTTGCCACAGATGGAACATGAGGGAAGAGAGGTGGTGGTAAATGGGAAAAGAATGTTGAATCTTTCTTCCAATGATTACCTGGGACTTACTGCTGATAGGGAGTTAAGGGAGGAGTTTCTTAAGACTTTAACACCTGATACGTTTCTGCCTACATCTTCCTCTTCCCGCCTGTTGACGGGGAATTTTAGTGTTTACGAAGAACTGGAAGCTGAATTGGTAAACTTGTTCGGCACGGAAGCAGCGTTGGTGTTCAATAGCGGGTATCATGCCAATACAGGGATTCTGCCTGCCGTAAGCGATACGCAGACTTTGATATTGGCAGACAAACTGGTGCACGCAAGTATTATTGATGGCATCCGTCTTTCGGCAGCACGCTGCATCCGCTACCGGCACAATGACTTGTCTCAAGTAGAACGCCTACTCAAGGAGCATCACGCGGATTACCGACAGATTATTATCGTTACCGAAAGTATATTCAGTATGGATGGCGACGAAGCCGATCTGAAGGAATTGGTACGGATAAAACAAAGTTATGATAACGTTCTGCTTTATGTAGACGAAGCGCATGCATTCGGAGTACGTGGTCAACAGGGACTAGGTTGTGCCGAAGAAACCGGATGTATACAAGACATCGACTTCTTAGTGGGAACTTTTGGCAAAGCGGCTGCATCTACGGGTGCATACATCGTATGCAAAAAGGTGATACGGGAGTATCTTGTAAACCGCATGCGGACGCTAATCTTTACCACTGCATTACCACCGGTCAACATTGCCTGGACGTTGTTCATTGTACGCAAGCTGCCGGAAATGCAGGAGCGTAGGGAACATCTGAGTCGTATCAGTCGTTTGTTACGTGAAGCGCTGCAAGCTAAAGGTTATGCTTGTCCGAGTGTGAGCCACATCGTACCGATGGTTATCGGCCCTAGTGCAGATACGGTATTGTGTGCCGAAGAGTTGCAACGGCATGGCTTCTATGCGTTGCCCGTCCGACCGCCTACAGTGCCCGAAGGAACTTCACGCATACGGTTTTCACTGACGGCGGAAGTTAAGGAAGAAGAGATAGATAGTTTAAGTCAGATAATTCAAAAGGCGAAAGAAATGAAGCAAAAATGGTGATAGGGTAATAAAGTGATAAGGTGATAAGGTAGCTGCGCTATGTGCCACAGAGTGTTATCCCACTATCACTTTATCACCCAATCACTTTATCACATTTAGCTCAAAACCATTCAAATATGAAACAAACCTATATCATACACCAGCACCATCCCCGCCTGCTACTGTTCTTTGCAGGATGGGGAGCAGACGAAACACCGTTTAAAGTATACCATCCTGCTAACAGCGATTTCATGGTATGCTACGATTACCGTACATTGGATTTCGATGCATCCGGCTTGGACGAATACAAGGAAATTAATGTGATCGGGTGGTCAATGGGTGTTTGGGCAGCCTCACAAGTAGTGCCACAACTCTCTTTAACCATCACATCAAGCATCGCCATCAATGGTACGCCCTACCCTATTGACGAACACCTCGGCATTCCCCCTGCAATATTTCGTGGCACATTGGATGGACTCACGGGCGCTTCTCTCCACAAATTCCTTCGCAGAATGTGCAAGGACGGGGCTGCTTTCAAAGCCTTTTTGGAAATTACTCCACGACGCCCGCTAGAAGAATTGCACGATGAATTGGCAGAGATAGAGAGAATGTATAATGCCCTGCTACCGGCTACTTTTCATTGGCAAAAAGCCGTAGTGGGCAGTAATGACCGGATTATACCTCCTGCCAACCAATTACAAGCCTGGGAAACGTTGGGTACTCCGGTAGAACAAACAGAAGAAGCACATTACCAGGAAGAAATATTCCGACGCTATTTACAAGAACTATGGACAAACAACTGATTGCCGAACGATTTGCCAAGGCAAGAGATACTTACTCCCGTGAAGCCCGTGTGCAACAGCAGGTAGCGGAAAAGATGATGTATCTGCTCACCCAAAAGGTAGGAACAGATTTTAATCATATCGTGGAGTTCGGATGCGGTACTGGAAGTTACTCCCGCATTCTGCTGCACAAACTACAACCCAAAGCGTTGCTGCTCAACGATCTTTGTAAAGAAATGCAAGAGTGTGTCAACGAATTGTGCCAAGTGCCCCATGTGCACTTTGTACCCGAAGATGCCGAATGTCTTGATTTTCCTGAAAAGACGGACTTGATAACTTCCTGCTCCACATTGCAATGGTTCAATGATCCCGCTCAATTCTTTGTCCGTTGCCATCGCTCATTAGCGGCAGACGGTGTACTGGCATTCAGCACTTTCGGCGGAGAAAACATGTATCAGATTCGTCGGCTGACGGGGCATGGGCTCGATTATCTGCCACTTAGTGAGTTGCAGTCTTTATTATCTCCTTATTTCGACATACTGCATGCCGAAGAGGAGATTGTTACCCTACCCTTCGACACTCCGCAGCATGTATTAAAACACCTGAAGCAAACGGGTGTTACTGGAACAGAAAAAAAGGTTTGGACCCGCACACGTCTACAGTCTTTTTGTGATGAATACGTCCGCTCATTCAGCGATCATGCAGGGAATGTATCGCTGACTTACCACCCTATCTACATCATTGCCAAAAAGAAATCGATATAAACGAAATATACAAAATAATGGAACCGGAAATTTATTTCATCAGCGGCATCGATACGGATGCCGGAAAAAGTTATTGCACCGCTTGGTACGCCAATGAACTGGCTAGCCGTGGCAAACGCGTCATCACCCAGAAGTTTATTCAGACGGGCAACACAGGACATTCGGAAGATATCGACTTACATCGTCGGATTATGGGTACCGATTATCTGCCCGAAGATAACGAAGGACTCACCATGCCTGAGATATTTTCTTATCCCTGCTCGCCCCATCTTGCATCACGTATAGATAATCGTCCGATTGATTTCAACAAGATTGAGCGTGCTACCCGTGAGCTTGCCCGTCGTTATGAAGTAGTACTTGTAGAGGGTGCAGGCGGGCTGATGGTACCTCTTACTGAAGAATATCTTACGATTGATTATATCGCCGAGAAGCAATATCCGCTAATATTTATTACCTCCGGTAAACTGGGCAGTATCAATCATACTCTGCTGAGCTTCGAAGCTATCAAGAGCAGGAATATAAAACTGGATACCGTTTTATATAATCTCTACCCTACCGTAGAAGACAAAACGATTCAGGCTGATACGATGCAATACATTCAGAGTTACTTGGCAAAGCATTTCCCGGACACAAGGTTTGAGGTTGTACCGGAAATTGAATAATACAATCTCTATGAGTGAGTGAATTTTCTCATTCCTGAATGGTGGGCAAGACAACGCTGATTTCTACTAGCAAAATGAACTAATATCTCCATTCAGCTCATTGCATTCTAAAAGAATATTGCTTACAAATAGTAGGCTATTAATATTCAGTCGTATACTTAGATAGGCTAAGTATACGACTGAGTCAGGCTTCATATTACACACTCATAATCAAATAGTTACATCCGTCCGATAATTTAATAATAAATTAGAACAAAATAGTAAGGACGCTATTTCATTCATATCATAAGCCAAAAGGGAAAAGTCTTACGGATGGATGAAACGAAACACACGGTTGAACAAACAGTGTTCACCAAACGTTCTTATCGAAAAAAGTAATTTCAATAGGATATGAAAAGAATTGTATTGCTCCGCCACGGAGAGAGCACATGGAATAAAGAGAACCGTTTTACGGGTTGGACAGACGTGGACTTGACAGAGAAAGGTGTTTCTGAAGCAATAAAGGCAGGTAAATTACTGAAAGAGAAAGGCTTTCACTTTAAGAAAGCATATACATCCTACTTAAAACGTGCTGTTAAGACATTGAATTCTGTACTGGATCAGATGGATCAGGATTGGATTCCGGTGGAGAAGTCCTGGCGATTGAACGAAAAGCATTACGGTCAGTTGCAGGGTTTAAACAAGTCTGAAACAGCAGCTAAATATGGTGACGAACAAGTATTAGTTTGGCGTCGGAGTTTTGATATCGCACCTCATCCCCTTACCGAAGATGATCCGCGTAATCCTCGCTTCGAAGACCGTTATCAGGAAGTGCCCGATGCAGAATTGCCGCGTACGGAATCGCTGAAAGACACTATTGAACGCATCATGCCGTATTGGAAATGTGTTATCTTCCCGAATCTGAAAACGGCGGATGAACTGCTAGTGGTGGCACATGGCAATAGTTTGCGAGGCATTATCAAGCATTTGAAACACATCCCGGATGATGAGATTGTGCACTTGAACCTGCCTACTGCCGTACCTTATGTCTTTGAATTTGACGATGAATTAAATCTGACGAATGATTATTTTCTAGGTGATCCCGAAGAGATTAAGAAGTTGATGGAAGCAGTTGCTAATCAAGGAAAAAAGAAATAGCACCCCTCGGTCCCCTAAAGGGGAAGGGGGATACTTCTGTTTGAAAGCAGACTATCAATCTTCCCCTTTAGGGGAGTGAGGGGTTTAACCCATGGAATAGTGTAATACTCAGAAAAATGCCGATAATGATGCAGATTACGACAAGGAACCAGTTCATGAAGCGAGCACTCGGCTTAGTTTCCTTATGTAGATTTTGGTCAAAATAATTCTTGAAGAACAAATAAATGGCGGGTACGGTGGCGCTAGCCAACAAAAGGTCTTCAGGTATTTTATATACATAAACTTTAGAAAATGCGATGAGTGCCCAATGGCATAGAAACAGGATGACAAGCAGATTAACCTTGCGCGAGAAAGCCAGCAGCAATCCGATGGTAAATACGGCTACCGAACAAGGCATTACAGTGCTGGTCATCATCGGAAATTCCATTCCTCGTGCCCATGAAAAAAACGGGTATAGAAAAGGCATTGCATAAAGTATACCCACCAGCACTTTGTATTTGGGATTACGTTCGAAAGGGGTATAGTCGGCAATTAAATCCCATAACCATATCAGTGCCATAATACCCCAAAATATCGCAAGAATATAATTGTAACTTCTTGTGCCACAATATATCATGTAGTAAACAATGGATATCCAACTGTTCAAGAATACCATGTAAATTTTCATAGAACGTTTTACCCAAACTGTAGGTTTACGGTAAAGCAAGATAGTCAGTATAATGCCAATCAAGGTAATAATGATCTGTGCCCACCAAGTTCCCTCATTGTATTGTGCAATAGTACTCCAAAATATTTCCATCTTTAAGTCTTTAATAGTTAGTTCTTAGTTTTTAATTCTTCTCGTGTCTTGTCATAGAGAATGCCCGTTTTTTGAAAAGGAATAACGGTATGGTTGCCCCTACAGCCAACATGAAGATGACACTACACGTTATCACAGAATTTGTACACATTTCCATCATGTATTTTTGTTGCAGTTCCGGCACTTTCAGGTTTTGCATGAACATAATCAGCGAGAATACAATTTTGTAAGCATACATACCCGGAACCATAGGTAGCAGTGCAGGAATATAGAGTACCGTCATCGGGCAATAAATTCGTTTACCCAGTAAGAGACTCCCCATGCCAATGGAAAATGAAGCGCATAGAGATGCCGTGGCAATGTCTACTCCAAAATAAGTCATCAGACAGAAACGTAACGCATGTCCAATGGCGGCAAGCAATGCAATAGAAGGAAATGCACGCAAAGGAGGATCGGAGATAGCTCCGAAACCAATAGCGGCGATGGCGGCAAATATCCCGTCAGAGAGAATATCTATTAAGATCATAATAGTTGATAGTTGAAAATTGATAGTTAATAGTTAGAGTAGACTGTTTCTGATAAGCATCAGTGTACCGGACAGGCCTACTGCGATACAAAGCACCAGCAATAACGCATGGATAAGGCGGCTGCATCCGGTCAGCGAGTGCCCTTCAACAATATCGATAACCCCGTTCAGCAAAGGAACACCCGGCACCAGGAAAAGTACACTGGTTGCAATGGCTATTTCTGCCGTAGTATTGAGCGTCAAGGCCGATGAAGCAACTAACGATGCTATAAAAGCAGATACCACAAAAATGATATAATGATTGATGTGCTTCTTCTGCATCACCTGCTTGATATAAAAACCGATCAGGGTGGCAGAGAACACAATGCCCCGTGCAGTCCAATCGCCGCCAAACAATGCACAGAATGAAGCATTGGCAAAACCAACAAGGAAAAGAGTACAAAGTGGGTCCATCTTAGGATGGGAAATAATTTGTTCATACTTGTCCCACAGGGTTTCCAGCGGCAGGTTATTGTCGTATGCTTCCCAACTGAGTGCACTCAGCTCGGCGTTCAGTTCAAAACTAATAGGGAAAGCGGGTATAATAGAAACTTCATTATACACTTCCTGGCTATCATTGTCGCATACACTAATGACGAGCGTCTTTTGGAAAAGACTTATTTTGGCATCTACATTCAGTGAATGTCCTATCCTTCGGGTATTTCGTATCACACGCGATGTATGCACCCCCGACCCCATGAGTCGGTTAGCGTATTCTTGAAGGAATCGTGCGATATCCTTTAATTCTTTCGATGAGTTCATGCTAATATCTACTGAAAACGGGTGCAAAGGTAGAAAATTTAAATGAAGAATGAAGAGTGAGGAATGAAGAATTTCCATGTAGTGCGTATTCTTCATTGAGATTGTGCTTTTAATGCAAAAGGAAGATAAATAATAGTAGCAGATTGCAGATTTACAAATTCTTTGATTATATTTGCATCTCGTCAATTTGCTTAAGGCTCTCATCCTTAATGCTTAACTAAGTACGTAAGGGTATTAGAATGAAGCATCATTGTTTTTTATAACTTAATGAAAAAATGAATATGGCAAATGTATTTCCCCCGTATAAATTAGACATTGCAGGTGCATTTTGTGTACCACCAGTATTGAAAAAGGCTCGTGAACAATATCAGAAAGGACAGATTAGCAGACATACATTACAGGAAATTGAGGATGCAGAGGTCCGTAATCTTGTAAGCCGGCTCAAATCGGCAGACATGAAAGTGGTTTCCGACGGAGGTTTCCGAAGCCGTGATTTCTTGGAAAGCTGGGAAGGCATCCACACAAAAGATAATACACTTTTCACCGAAGGTTCTGCCTTAGAAATTACCAATCGTATAAGTCTGCTTCAACATCCCATTCTGGAAGAATTTTCTTTTTTAGTTTCTGTAGCCGGTACAGACGTAATGTCGAAACAACATATTCCTTCGCCGGCCGAAGTAATGACACAAATCCTCCAACGCGTAGAACGAAGCCAGTTAGAAACCATCTATCCGGACTTGCGCCTCCTGGCGGACGATATAGCTTCTGCTTACAAGTTTTTGCTCAATAAGCTTTCTGAGGCCGGTTGCCGTTATATACAGTTCGACGGCGTTCATTCCGTAGTTATGGAAGAAACCATCAACCTGAATAACCGTGTGTTGCGTGAGCGTCCTGCCGGTATGTTTGTAGCTTTCCATGCACCGACGGACATGTTGGTGCAATTGCATGGAGCCGATGCTTATTTCCTGAATTATGATTGCGGCTCTTGCGACCGTACACGCCTGTTGTGGTTCTTGCATGAAAAAGAGGCGATTTTCGGTTTTGTTCTTTCCCGCTATCCTCATGAAGACGAACTGGACGAACTGCAAGCTAAGACGGAGAACGTACTGAATTATATTCCTTTGAAACGTTTCACTTTGTGCTTGCCGGACGCTAATGTTGTCCTTTCTCCTTCGGATGACGATGAAGAGGCGCAGTGGGAAACTATTCGGTTAGGTAAGGAGATGGCAGAACGCCTCTTCTCCTGAAATGAAACCTTTTATCGACTCAGTCGATGCAGTTATTAAATACGAATGACGCACTTCGTAAGGCATGAGCAATGTCATTTACCTTATCGAAGTACGTCATTTATTTTACTATCTCAGGCTTCTTGCTTATTTTACTACTTCAGCCAATTTAGCTTCCAGCTCGTCTCCGTGCAAGCCACGTGCTATGATGGTACCTTCACCGTCAATCAATACTGTATGAGGAATGCTGCTTACGGCATACATTTTAGCACCTTGATTGTTCCAGTATAGCAAGTCGGACATTTGCGGCCAAGTGATGTTCAGTTTCTTGATGCCATCTTTCCAAGCTTCGCCGTCACGGTCCAGTGATACACCTACTATTTCAAAGTTCTTGTTTTTATATTTGGCATAAGCTTCTACCAGGTTCGGCATTTCGCGACGGCAAGGACCGCACCAGCTAGCCCAGAAGTCAACAAGAACAACCTTACCTTTACCTACATAATCAGACAGTTTTACAGGCTTTCCGTCCGGAGTCTGCATTTCGAAATCTGTGAACTTTTGACCTACGGCAGTGGCTTTCATATTCTCTACGTTGTTTTTAATTTTGATAATAACTTCATCATTATTATAAGCGGCGGGGATTTGCGGCATTAACGGATCAAGGTCTGCAATATCCAGATAGTAATAATTCTGTTTCAACAGAAGAATACCCACCGGATTGGTTATATTCTTGCCAATTTCTACCTTTGCTATTTCTACGAGTTTCTTATCCAGTGCGTCCATTTCCTGGCCTTTGGCTTGACGTTGTTCGTCGGTCAAAGTAGTATCGGACATGGATTCGTAGATAGTCATCATCTGCTTGTTCACACCATCTATCTGTACTCTGATTCCTTGGAAGATATCATTGTTTGTAGTACCGGTAGCCGATTTTTCATCTTGAGACATCTTGATATTGATATTTCCATTTTCCAGGAAGAAATCAATTGCGATGCCTTCTTTTCCGACTGGTTTATAAGTGATGTAACGATTGACGGCAGAGTCTTGTATACCTTTGAAGGTGAAAGTTCCGTTTTCAATTACCGCAGTATCCAATTTTACAAATTGGCGTCCTTCTACAGTTTCCAGGAATACAGTGTCGCCATTAGCCGAACCTTCTACCGTTCCGGTTACGGTGTAGCCCTTGTTTCCACTATTACATGCTGTAAATACAGCGGCAACAGCGAGGAGATAAATTAACTTTTTCATTGCTTGATTCTTTTTAAGTGAATGATAATAGTTACAAAGATAATAAATAAAAAATCCCCTCCGGCAGTACCGGAGAGGATTTTATAGTTTTAATCCCATTTTTGTTGATAATGCTATGCTTACTATTATTCAGCAGCAGCTTCTGTAGCGGGAGCTTCTTCAGCAGGAGCCTCAGTTGCTTCTTCTGCAGGTGCATTAGCAGCTTCTTCAGCAGCCTTCTTTTCAGCCAATGCTTTAGCTTTTTCTGCATTTACTTTCTTTTCAGCTTCCAGACGTGCTTTAGCTTCAGCTTTCTTAGCTTCTTCTTCTTTAGCTTTCAAAGCAGCCAAACCTGTTTGTTTGTTGTTCTTCCAAGCTTCGAATTTAGTTTCAGCTTCTGCTTCGCCAAATGCGCCTTTAGCTACACCGCCAAGAAGATGTTTCTTCATGTACACACCTTCGTTAGAAAGGATGTTACGAACAGTGTCGGTAGGTTGTGCGCCTTTCAAGACCCAGTCAAGTGCGCGGTCGAACTTCAAATCTACTGTGGCAGGATTGGTGTTAGGGTTGTAAGTACCAATCTTCTCAATAAATTTACCATCACGTGGTGCTCTTACATCAGCAATAACGATAGAGTAAAAAGCATAGCTCTTACGTCCATGTCTTTGCAATCTGATTTTTGTTGCCATTTAATTTAAATGTTTTTAGTTAATGATTTGAATTGTGCTACTATCTCGTAATAGCGGGTGCAAAGATACAACTTTATTTTGAATAAGAAAGAAGAGAGGGGGAAATTAGTTATAAGTTATTAGTTATAAGTTATTTGCTTGCAATAAGATTACTGTCATCTTATCAAGAATGCATCAGCAAATAACTTATAACTAATAACTTACAACTAAATTAGGAGTATCGTTTCGGATATCTTATAATGATGGCCAATATGGCGCACACTCCCATGCAGAAGGGATAATATAAGTTCCCGATGATGCTCAGGGGGGAGATAGCAGCTAATCCGGCGGCGATCAGCATTTGTGCACCGTAGGGAATGATTCCTTGAATGAGACATGAGAACGTATCCAGAATGCTCGCTGTTTTGCGGCGGTCCAGGTGGAAACGTTGTGCGATGTCTTTGGCTATCGGCCCGGTAGTGATAATGGCTATTGTATTGTTGGCGGTACAGAGATTGGCAATGCTGACGAGAGCGGCAATGCTGAACTCTGCCCCCCGCTTGCCTGAGACGTGGCGGGTAAGGCGGGAAATAATGAAATCTATACCTCCGTTGTAACGGATCGTTTCCAGCATACCGCCTGCCAGCAAGGTGATGATAATAAGTTCGCCCATGCCTGTTATGCCTGTCCCCATGGCTCCGAACCAATCGAAGAAAGCGGTATTCACTGCAACGCTTTCTACCGGAGCCGTACCGATACTGATAATCCCCGTGGCGGTGCATATTCCGATAATTCCCGTTGAGAGAATGCCGAGCAGCAGCACCAGCATAACATTGACGCCTGCGATGGCAGTACCCAATACAATGAGGTAGGGAATTACTTTTATCCATTCAATAGCTTGTACCTGTGCGGGTGCTGAGATGGATAATCCTTGGAAAATATAAATACCCAGTACAATGATTGCTGCAGGTACTACAATCATAAAGTTCACCCGGAATTTGTCCCGCATTACACAATCTTGTGTTTTGGTCGAGGCAATGGTAGTGTCGGATATAAATGAAAGATTATCTCCAAAGAACGAACCGCCCACTACAATAGCAACCATATAAGGAAGGTCGATCCCTGTCTTTTCGGCAAGGCCTACGGCTACGGGAGTAAGCGCAACAATCGTACCTACGCTGGTTCCGATAGAGAGAGAAATGAAGCAGGCAGCTATGAAGATACCCGCTAGTAATAAGTTGTCCGGCAGAACATGTAAAGTAAGGTTTACCGTTGCATCGATGGCACCCATTTGTTTGGCGCTTTGGGCAAAAGCACCGGCAAGGATAAATATCCATACCATCAGCATGATGTTCTTATTACTGGCACCTACCGAGAATTGATAGACACGCTGCTCCAGTTTCAGACCGCGTGTAATGGCAATCGCATAGCAGGAAGAAAGCAGGAATGCGACGGTGATAGGTACTTTATAGAAATCATTCACCAGCAGAGAAGTCACCAGATAAAGACAAAGAAATACCATGAGCGGACTAAGTGCCCACCAGCCTCCTTTGGGTCTTTGAGTTGTATTTGTAAGTGAAGACATAATTGATAATTAATGATTAGTTATTAGTGATTAGTGATTTGTTGCTGTCTGCCCTTTCGGGTTAAACGCAGCAAAATTACAAGCAAATCACTAATCACTAACAACTAATCACTTATAAAGTTACTCCCGTTTTAAAGATTGCTATTTCTTTGTATCCTTTCTTCTCATTATTAACAAATTCGCCGCTTGCCACTTTGACTACATAATCTATGAAACGTTCGCAGGTCTTTTCCATGGGTTCGTTTTCAACAATAACCCCAGCATTGAAGTCAATCCAGCCGGGTTTATTCTTTGCCAATGTAGAATTGGTAGATATCTTCATAGTCGGCACATACGTTCCGAAGGGGGTACCGCGTCCTGTGGTAAACAGTACGATGTGGCATCCGCAAGAAGCGAGGGCGGTAGCGGCTACCAAGTCGTTGCCCGGAGCAGACAATAGGTTCAATCCTTTTACTTTTAGTCGTTCACCATAAGAAAGTACTCCTTCTACATAACTCTTACCACATTTTTGGGTGCATCCCAATGCTTTATCTTCGAGGGTGGAGATACCACCGGCTTTGTTACCCGGAGAGGGGTTTTCGCCGACCGGTTCACCATGCGAAAGGAAATATTCTTTGAAGTCATTAATCAACCTAACGGTATCATCAAATAACTCTTTTGTATGACAACGATTCATCAGAATAGTTTCTGCGCCAAACATTTCGGGCACCTCCGTCAATACGCTTGTTCCGCCTTGGGCAATCAAGAAATCGGAGAACATACCAAGCAACGGATTAGCCGTGATACCCGAGAAACCATCAGAGCCACCACATTTCAGACCTACACGTAACTCACTCAACGGAATATCTTCACGCCGATCCCAGCTTGCTTTAGCATAAAGTTCACGTAGAAGCTCCATGCCTTCTTCATACTCGTCGCCTACTTTTTGCGTAACCATAAATTTCACACGTTCCCGGTCATATTCACCTAGAAATTCACGGAACACATCCGGCTGATTGTTTTCACAACCTAAGCCGACAACCAGCACTGCGCCTGCATTAGGGTGCAGAACCATATCACGCAAAATTTTCTTAGTATTCTCGTGGTCGTCACCCAGTTGCGAGCAACCGTAATTGTGCGGATAGGCCATAATTGCATCCACACCCTTACCGTTTGTTTCGCGGCGCAAACCTTCGGCAAGCTGGTTGACGATACCATTCACACAACCTACGGTAGGGATAATCCAAATCTCATTGCGAATGCCTACGTCTCCATTTTTACGGCGGTAACCTTTAAAAGTCAAATCCTCTTTCGGAATATCCAAATCAGCATTCACAGGATTGTAAGTATATTCCAGCAAGCCGGAGAGGTTGGTTTTAATATTGTTTTCGTTCATCCAATCACCCTGCTTCCGAGCTATTTGGGCGTGTCCGATGGGATAGCCGTATTTGATAATGTCCTCCCCTTCTGCAAAATCCTTCAAGGCAAATTTGTGTCCGGCAGGAACATCCTCATTTAATGTGATTTCCTTTCCGTCTATCGTTAACTTTTCTCCTGCCTGTAAAGCGACTATTGCAACTGCAACATTATCGGCAGGATTTATTTTCAAGTATTTAGTTTCCATTTTCACGGCGTTTAATTATAAATGATGCGAATGAGGAGTTGAGTTGTAATAAAATTCAATATTCTCTTTCGTCAGCAAATCAATCGGCATGAAGTTTTCTCTTGCAATCTCCTTTTTCAAGATGAGATGTTCGCACAACACCTTGATACCGTCAAACCCCTGCAATGTAGGTTGTTGGGCGATGAGGAAGGAAATGCTGCCCTGCATCAGGCAGTCCACATTACGTTGCAGTAAGTCGTAACCCATGAGATTGAAGCCGGTTATTTGCTTTTTCTGCAAATATTCACCGATCACGTATGCTTTGGAGTTGAAAGTGATGCCGTTCTTTACAGTAGGATGGTCACGGAAGAAGTCATCCAACATTTGCGAGTCCTCACTATCCCGTTTAGCGTGTAAATCCAGTTCCAAAATATGACAGGCAGGATGATGCTTCTGCATGTATTCACGGAAACCTATTTCGCGTCGTTCCTGCTGGTTCGATCCTACAATGCCTTCGTTTATCTTGCGGAAGATAACAATCTCCTTTGCGTCTTCTCCGGCAAGCAACATCAGCATACGAGCGGCGAAATATCCGCTTTGGTGGGAGTTTTGCCCAAAAAAGGAAAGGGCCGGTTCTTCCTTGATGTTCGAGTCGATATATATATAAGGTATATTCCGTTCAGTCAGGCTGTCCGTAAAAGGCTTGGTATATTGTGGAACGGTAGGGGCGAACAATACTCCGTCCGGCTCGCTTTCAAGAATCAGTCCGGAAGCCTCGGCAAATGAATGGTAATCATACGGATCGTAATAAGAGAGCTGTACGGTCACGTTAAAATCAGAATAAGTTTCTACGGCTTCGTGAATGCCTGATTCTACATCTGTCCAATATTCCCCTTTCTGGTGCATAGGCAGCAGGCAGGCAAATGCATACTTCTTGTTAGAAGCCAGAGCGCTGGCATACATGTTGGGCTGATAGTCCAGTTGCTTTAAGATTTCTTCTACGCGCTTTCGGCTGGACTCAGATACGCCGCTACGTCCATGGATTACACGATCAACGGTTCCCACCGATACATCTGCCATTTTAGCGATGTCTTTTATTCTAATTCTTTCTGACATGGGGTTATCTTTTACTACTTGTGCTCGCACACAATAATAATCTTAATATTTTCGACACAAATATATGATAATTTTTTGTATTTCAAAAATTGTTGTATCTTTGTGCCCGCACACGGAGCTTGTATAAGTTCTATTAAAACATGATTTAGTTTACATATAATCAATACTTTATCTTGTTTTTACACACTAATATGATAAATTGAAAGGAAACAAATAAATTAGATATTTAATAAAAATAGAATGATTATGGGAAAGAAAGTTGTTACATTAGGTGAAATCATGCTGAGATTGTCTACTCCGGGGAACACTCGTTTTGTACAATCCGACTCTTTTGATGTAGTGTATGGGGGTGGCGAGGCTAACGTAGCAGTGAGCTGTGCCAACTACGGACATGACGCTTATTTTGTAACCAAGTTGCCGAAACACGAGATTGGCCAGTCTGCGGTGAACGCACTGCGCAAGTACGGCGTGCAAACAGACTTTATCGCTCGCGGTGGTGACCGTGTAGGTATCTACTATCTTGAAACCGGTGCTTCTATGCGTCCCAGCAAAGTGATTTACGACCGTGCACATTCTTCCATCGCCGAAGCCGAACCTGCTGATTTTGATTTCGACGCTATCATGCAAGGTGCCGACTGGTTCCATTGGTCAGGCATCACCCCTGCCATCTCCGACAAAGCTGCCGAACTGACCCGTCTGGCTTGCGAAGCTGCCAAACGTCACGGTGTAACGGTTTCTGTAGACCTCAACTTCCGAAAGAAACTTTGGACGAAAGAAAAGGCCCAATCCATCATGAAACCTCTGATGCAGTACGTCGATGTTTGTATCGGTAACGAAGAAGATGCAGAGCTCTGCTTAGGCTTCAAGCCCGATGCAGATGTAGAAGGTGGCAAAACCGACGCCGAAGGCTACAAAGGAATTTTCAAAGCGATGGCTAAAGAATTTGGCTTTAAATATGTAATCTCCACGTTGCGCGAATCATTCTCGGCTACCCACAACGGCTGGAAGGCAATGATCTACAACGGCGAAGAGTTCTACCAATCCAAACGTTATGATATCGACCCGATCATTGACCGCGTAGGTGGTGGTGACTCTTTCTCAGGCGGCATCATCCACGGATTGCTAACCAAGCCCAACCAAGCTGCCGCCCTTGAATTTGCCGTAGCTGCTTCAGCCTTGAAACACACTATCAATGGAGACTTCAACTTGGTTTCTGTAGAAGAGGTAGAAGCATTGGCAGGTGGTGACGCAAGCGGTCGCGTACAACGATGAGAAAGAGTTATGAGTTATAAGTTATTAGTTATTTGCTTATGATTTTCCCTTCGGATAGCGCATCGCTATTATAAACAAATAACTTATAACTAATAACTTATAACTTAAATATAAACTTAATAATTGGAGAAAAATGGCTCGTTTTGACAAAATAGCTGTGTTGAGCAAGATTGGTTCAACAGGTATGGTTCCTGTATTCTACCATAAAGATGCAGAGGTGGCAAAGAAAGTAGTAAAGGCTTGTTATGAAGGTGGGGTTCGTGCATTCGAATTTACTAACCGTGGCGACTTTGCTCATGAGGTATTTGCCGAAGTAGTGAAATATGCGGCAAAGGAATGCCCTGAGATGGCAATGGGCGTGGGGTCTATTGTTGATCCTGCAACAGCAGCGCTGTATTTACAAATCGGTGCTTGCTTCGTGGTGGGTCCGTTATTCAACCCTGAAATCGCTAAGATTTGCAACCGCCGTCTGGTAGCTTACACTCCGGGTTGCGGAAGCGTTTCAGAAGTAGGATTCGCTCAGGAAGTAGGATGTGATCTTTGCAAAATCTTCCCCGGTGACGTATTGGGTGCAAAATTGGTAAAAGGTTTGCTGGCTCCGATGCCTTGGTCAAAACTAATGGTAACCGGAGGCGTAGAGCCTACTCAGGAGAACTTGACTTCTTGGATCAAAGCAGGTGTATTTTGCGTGGGCATGGGCTCCAAACTCTTCCCGAATGATAAAGTGGCCGCCGAAGATTGGACATACGTTACGGAAAAATGCAAAGAAGCTTTAGCATATATCGCAGAAGCAAGAAAATAATGACATTCATTTTGTTTAAAGGTGTTTAAAGGGGACAACCATCGAAGTGCCGCGGTGCTTCGGTGGTTTGTTTTTTTAGTACATTTGTTTGTGTCGTACGAAAAAAGACCTATTTTTGTAAAAGTCAATAAGAAATTTTATTATACGGACACTTTATGAAACACCTGGCTTTTTACAATCTGTTATTTTGTAGCGGACTTGTTCTAGGGATGCTTTCTTGCACCTCCC
Organism: Bacteroidota bacterium; assembly: GCA_023458215.1. The sequence goes on along the minus strand of JAEXAJ010000216.1, from coordinate 1,575 downwards.
GCACCTCCATACAATCTCAAAAAGAAGCGTTGGGTAAACTGATTTTCGAAGATGAACTTTTATCCGAACCGGCAGGACAATCTTGCGCAACTTGCCATACCACTTCCCGGGGATTTGCCGACCGTGATGCCCGCATCGTATCCGAAGGTGCCGTTCGAGGACTTTATTCGCAACGCAATTCAATGACGGTGTGCTATTCTATGTACGTGCCTGCCCTCTATTATGACGAAGAGGAGGAAACATACATCGGAGGACTCTTTTGGGATGGACGCTCCCCATCGTTGCAACACCAGGCGGGAGAACCTTTTCTTAACCCGGTAGAAATGGGCAATCCGGATCGCAGTACTGTGGTAGGTAAGATACGCCGCGCACCTTATTATTCCGAGCTGGTACGCTTATATGGCGAAACCTCAGAGGTGGATAGCCTGTATTCTTATATTACTGATGCTCTAGCCGCTTATCAATCTTCAAAAGCAATAAACTCGTTTTCGTCTAAATATGATGCTTGGCAAAAGAAGAAAAGTAAATTCACACCACCTGAAAAACGAGGGCTGAAACTATTTAAAGATAAAGGTAAATGTGCGGAATGTCATATTCTGGACAAAGATAAGTATGCCCGGCATGTACTCTTTACAGATCATACTTACGACAACCTGGGCATTCCCCGTAATCCGGACAATCCCCATTTTCAGGTTCCCGCGGGTTATTTCCTACTGACCAAAGACAGTCTTGACCTCGGTTTGGGAGCGATTGTCGGCAAAGAAGAAGAAAATGGTAAATTTCGTGTCCCTACTTTGCGCAATATAGCCCTGACTGCTCCGTACGGACATAATGGCTATTTCAAAACTCTTGAAGAGATTGTTCATTTCTATAATGTGCGCGATGTCAGCGACGAATTTCCACCCGCCGAATATCCTGGCACCGTAAACCGTGACGAATTAGGTAATCTGGGACTGACTCCGGAAGAAGAATCGGATATTGTAGCATTCTTGAAGACGCTGACTGATAGTCTTTACCTCTCGGAATAGCCGACGAAGTGTTTATAAGTGTAAACTTTACGCTTTTAATCTAAAACTATGTTATAAAACATACGAAAAACAGTCTAAACGTTTGCGAACACAGAAAAACCTTTTACCTTTGCAGAGCAGTTGGGAAATTGCACAACAAAAGTTTTCAGTCAAATAAGGTAATTAGTTGTAATAGGTAAAAGAAAGATTGAAACATTTTTCATAAGATTATTATTTGGATTAAAATTTTAGGTAATTAGGTAAAGGTAAAATTAAGATTTTTGAGTTTTCAGGTAAGGTAATTGAAGTTTGTTTTCTTTAGAGGTAAAGAGAAAGATTGATTTTTAGGTAACAAATTTGATGCAGTTTAAAAGAAAAGCCTTAAGGCTTTTCTTACAGTGGCGAGGGGTTCGTGAGAGCTTACTCGTTTTTTTATTATATCACTATTCCATGAGATAAATAGGATCATAACGGATCAACGTAAGAATCTGAGGGCTTTCTTTTTTATGCATATAATTTAGTCAATCTGTACAAGAAGAACGCTTTATCTCTTACTCCTCTAAACTGT
>JAEXAJ010000215.1 GCA_023458215.1 Bacteroidota bacterium | reverse complement strand
GTATCTATTGAGAGAATTTCAGTTGTAAGTAACTTTTGAAAAAAATCTCTTCTTTTTTCTTCTGTATCAATAAGTTGGTAGTCTACATTAAGCGATTCTAAGCGGCTGAGATTTGAATTTTTGAAACCATCTGTGCCGTTGCCCGCAAAATCGGCAAACAAATCGCCTTGGATATTGCCCTTATTTTCGGAGGAAGTAACCGGTTGTTGGGCAAAGAGCGTTCCGGCAAAAAGATCAGGAGCAGCTGACGAAGTGGAAGAGGCGGAGAGGGGAGCACTTCCGTTTTTCAGCACCCGATCAATGAGTGTGCGAAATTCCAACTCTTCGAAAATCTTACGGAGTTCTTCTTCGTTCGGTTCTTCACGAACTAGCGCTTTCATGTCGAGTTCAATGGGCACATCAATTTTGATAGTGGCAAGGAATTTCGAGAAAGTAATCATTTCGCGGTTTGCTTCCACTTTAGTTTTAAGAGCACCTTTCAGTTGATCGGTATGTTCCAGTAGATTTTCGATACTGCCGAATTCTGAAATTAGCTTTTGTGCAGTTTTCTCTCCCACGCCCGGACAACCGGGAATGTTGTCGGAGCTGTCGCCCATCAATCCCAACATGTCTATTACTTGCGAGGTAGACTGGATGTCGAACTTTGCTTTTATCTCTTCGATACCCATTACTTCGAAACCACCGCTATGTTTGGGGCGATACATGAATACATGCTCTGATACCAGCTGACCATAATCCTTGTCGGGGGTCATCATATAGGTGGTTATACCTTGATTGCCGGCTTCGGTGGCGAGTGTACCTATCACGTCGTCGGCTTCAAAACCCGGAACTTCGAGGATGGGTATGCGATAAGCCCGGATGATATCCTTTATAATAGGTACCGAGAGGCGAATCGCTTCGGGTGTTTCTTCCCGTTGGGCTTTATATTGCTCGTAGGCCTCATGCCGGAAGGTAGGGCCGGAGGGGTCGAATGCCACTCCTATATGAGAAGGGTTTTCTTTCTTGAGTACTTCTTCAAGCGTATTGACGAAGCCCAAAATAGCCGAGGTGTTAAACCCTTTGGAATTGGTCCGTGGGTTCTTGATGAACGCATAATAGGCCCGATATATCAGCGCATAGGCATCGAGCAGAAACAGTTTATCGGTAGAATTCATTGATTTATCCTTTTTTTCATGGTAAAAGTACAAAAAAATACGGTATTAACTGTTTTATTACTATTTTTGTAGTCAAATAGCGATGCATGGACAACTCATCACTCATAAAATCTCCGATTTCAGTTGAATTGGAGGACTTCAAAAAGCTATTTGATAGTTCTCTCTCCAGTTCTAACCTTTTGTTGAATAGCGTTATTTCGCATATCCGACAAAAGAATGGGAAGATGATGCGCCCTATTTTGGTGCTTTTGGCAGCAAAGCTTTATGGTGAGGTTTGTCCTGCTACCCTCCATGCGGCGGTATCTTTAGAGCTATTACATAATGCCAGCCTTGTGCACGACGATGTAGTGGATGAAAGTACTGAGCGCCGCGGGCAGCTTTCTGTGAACGCAATATTTAATAATAAAGTAGCTGTACTGGCAGGTGATTTCCTTTTGGCAACTTCTTTGGTGCAGGTTGGTTTGACCCGGAACCATGCTATCATTGATGTAGTTTCCCGCTTGGGACAAGATTTGGCGGATGGGGAGCTTCTACAACTTTCTAATGTCAGCAACCTTCAATTTTCCGAAGAGATTTATTATGATGTTATCCGCAAGAAGACTGCTGTACTCTTTGCTGCTTGTACTAAGGCGGGTGCACTATCAGTAGGAGCAGCCGATGAAAAGGCCGAATTTGCGCGCTTGTTCGGTGAATATATCGGACTGTGTTTCCAGATAAAAGATGATATTTTCGACTATTCTGAGAGTAAGGAAATAGGTAAACCTACCGGTAATGATATGCTTGAAGGCAAACTAACCCTTCCTGTAATCTATGCACTGAATACTACTAAGGATAAAATAGCCGAAGGAATTGCCATTAAAGTGAAGAATGGAGAAGCATCTACCGATGAAATCGCTTATTTAATTGATTTTACCAAGCAACACGGGGGCATAGAATATGCCACTGAAACGATGTATGCTTTTAGAGAAAAAGCCCTTTCCTTGTTGGCATCTATACCCGATTCTGATGTGAAGACTGCCCTTACTGCGTATTTGAATTATGTGGTGGAAAGGGAAAAATGAAAAAGTAGTTATGAGTTATTAGTTATAAGTTATTTGTTGATGATATCTTGCAGTATATAAATTGTTATTCCGCATGGCATCATTAACAAATAACTTATAACTAATAACTCATAACTAATCAAAAGAATTTCATCTCTTCCCCTTTAATTTCGGAAAGCAATAAATTGGCAAGTCGACTGGTTCCTAATCGGAATAACTCGTTGTTCAGCCATTCTTCTCCAAGTAATTCTTTGACGATTGTATAATAGATTAGGGCATCGTTGACGCAATTGATGCCTCCTGCGGGCTTGAATCCGATTTTGTTGCCTGTTAATTCGTAATATTCTTTGATGGCTTGGCACATTACATAGGCAGCTTCGGGGGTAGCGGCAGGTTGCTGTTTGCCGGTGGATGTCTTGATGAAATCTGCTCCGGCATACATGGATAGGATAGAGGCTTTCTTGATATTAGAGGCTGTTTTCAGAGCACCTGTTTCAAGAATTACTTTCAGGTGATGTTCTTTACAAACTTCTTTCAACTCTTGTATCTCCTCGCACATTGTTTCATAATCTCCTGCCAGGAATTTGCCTACTGAGATCACAATATCTATTTCGTTGGCACCTTCCATGATAGCCATGGCTGTTTCTGCAACTTTCACTTCGATAAAAGTTTGAGAGGAGGGGAATCCTGCTGATACACAGGCTATATTTACGTTTTCTACTTCCAGTGTGTCTTTCACTACTTCGGCAAAGTTAGGATAAACACAGATAGCTGCTACGTTCTTCAGATCAGGAAATTCTTCGTCGAACTGGTTCACTTTTTGAGTAAATTTCATTACACTTTCGTCACTGTCCGTAGTGTTCAGGGTAGTAAGATCGATACAGTTGAAGAGGAGTTTCTTAACATCAAGCGTGTTGTTTTCCGGTACCTTTTCTGCAATTATCTTAGCTACTTTTGTTGCGATTTCTGCATCATCCAGCTGGGTGTTGTACTTTGCCAATGTAGCATTATACTTGTTCAGGGTAGGTTCATTCATTTCCATGCTCTTTTAATTTAGGATTGTTGATATGTCTTGTTTGGTCCCGTTTGGTTTTCTTCTCAAAATTGCGAGCAAACGCTTCGGTCAAATTAACTCCGGTTTGGTTTGCAATACAGAGAAGTACCCACAGAACATCTGCTATTTCTTCGTCAAGGTTGTCTTTTTCTCCTTCCTTGAAGGACTGATCACCATATTTGCGTGACATGACGCGAGCCAATTCACCTACTTCTTCAGTAAGAACTGCCATGTTGGTGAGTTCGCTAAAGTAGCGTACTCCATATTCCTTAATCCAGGAATCTACTTGCTTTTGGGCTTCTTCTAATGTCATTATTCCTTGTTTTTGGTATCCATACAGATAGTCACAGGACCATCGTTCAATAGCTCTACCTTCATATCGGCTCCAAATTCGCCGGTACCGATTTCTTTTCCTAATGAAGAACTCAATTCTTTGCAAAATTGTTCGTATAGCGGAATGGATATTTCAGGTTTCGCTGCCTTTATATAGGAGGGACGATTGCCTTTCTTAGTCGAAGCATGTAGTGTGAACTGACTGATAACCAGTATCTCACCATTTATATCAAGAATGGATTTATTCATTACTCCGTTTTCATCATCAAAGACGCGTAGATTGACTATCTTTTTGCAAAGCCAGTCTATATCTTCTGATCCGTCTGTTTCTTCGATGCCTACCAGAATCATAAGTCCCTTACCGATAGCCGATTTGCGGACTCCGTTGATCGTGACGGACGCATGTCCGGTGCGTTGTATGACTACTCTCATATTGCTTTGCTCTTGTTGAATTTATTTATTCCCCGATAGCATTCTGTGAGTGCGATCGGGGTATTATCAATGCAAAGGTAGCAATATTTGATTAAATCTCGATACTACGGCATTGTCTTTCCTGTGGAAGAGAGTTATTCTGCCGGATATTTGTACCAGTCTTTGTAGGTTGCTCCATTAGAGTTTACCCAATCCTTAAAGTGGGGATAGGCTTTGTCGATGCGCTGTCCCTCGACTGGAGTGGGGAAGTCTGTTACGCTCACCAGATTCATTGCAAAGGGGAACTGATTATTCCATCTGCTCATCACATAATAGAGTCCTTCAGTTGGATCGGAGGCATCATGCTTGGTTCGTAATAAAGACATATCCATTTTATCTGTGGGCAGGTATTTGGGCAAATGCAACTCTTTTTCTCTACCTAAGTCGGATTCGATGTAGATGAAGGGGTTGTATGGAGGTATTACGGCTGATTCTTTAAGGTCGTTTACTTCAATAGTGACAGTGATAGTTTTGTCTATTACATCCTTAGGATTATCAAACAAAAGGATGGTAGGATGGCTTTGTCCTGCTTCCAAAGTATTGCCTTCCATGTATTTTGTTGGTCCTCCTCCTTCTATGGTTACACGGTTTACTTCGCTTGATGCTATATTGCTAAGTTGAAATCCAAAACCTGATTGTAGCTGAGAGAATTCGTTGTAACGGGGTTTAAATTCGTTTACCATTTTGTATACTAAGTTGTTATTGACAGTATTCTTGTATACTTTACATTTATAGTCAATCATGACATCATTCATATCATAGTCTCCCATTGACGGCCAATAGTCTTCAAAGGCAAGTGTTCCGGTGTAGGTAACATAATTGTCATTGTTACTTGGTGGATTACCTACATCGGGTATGCTTGGGATGTTATCTTCAATAGCATCTCCTTTTTCAATTTCAAGATAGAAGGTAGCATCATTGTAACGTTTATCTACATTATCTTCAAATCCAATGGCTACAATTTGATTGGAGTTTGGTTCTTTAAGTGATACGCATCTTTGTACTCCATCTGAATTCAAATGAGGAAGTGAGTATCTCTCGACAGAGCCTTTTAGAGTGATGTCTCCACCAACTTGAAAGCCCATACCTTGCATCCACCATCCGATTGTAACCCCTGCCGGAAATTCATCCAGATACTTATTTCCATCCCAGTATTTCAATAACACTCTGTCTCCGCTTACCAATGCTCCTGTATTAGAATCTTTGGTGATATGGGTGGCAGCAGGGTATGCTAAGATCTTTGTTACTTCTGATGTGTTGGCAGGCTCTTTCCCTGTGGGATAATGGAAATAGCCTACTGTATTTCTCCAACCGGCAGAACTATTGATGAAACATAGATAGACTTTTGTTGGTTTTATGATTTTTAATTCAGAGCTGTAATTGGAGCCAAAAAATTGTTTGCCATAGCTTCTTTCCTGCATGGCTGTACCATTGTACTTTACAAATATCTCATTAATGTTATACAGAGTTCTTGCATCAGGCAATGCTCTTCCTGATTCCAAATATTGGGGAGTTCCATAATTGTTCCAGTCTCCAAGTATCATCCATCCGTCAGGATAAGAATGCTTGTTGTTGGTGGTAGCTCGTGTTGACATAGCTCGCCTTGTTGTGGCTTTCTGTAAATAATCGGTTTGACTGAAAGAAATCTGTCCCTCATTAATAGTCAGCTGAATAGGAGAGAGTGCTCCCGGGTATTCAGAGTATAGCCATACCTCAGACAATGCCGACATTGCCTGAATCTCGCCGGAAAATTTTCCATCACCGTCCGTTGTGGCGCGGTAGACGGGCTCAATATTCTTTTTTACGAGTTCCATATTCTCATTTTCCTCTACCGGATTCTGATCATATAGCTCGAATAATACTTGATAGTCTTTACCTTTAAATCCATAATCAATACTAAGATTGATCTTCTGGCTTAGATTGAAATCAAAGAACTTATCAGCTGGTACTTTGATGTATAAATCTTGGCCTTCTAAGCAACTTGTAACTAAAAAATGGGTGGCTGCAATACCGATGATTGCAAATAGAGTACTTTTTCTCATTGCCCTGTTTGTTTGTAATTGAATAATTCACAAATATATAAAAAGATTTGGAATCGTACCAATTTTGGCACAATAATCTGTTATGTTCCAGTCGTCTATAGTCAAATTGAGACACAAAATGGTTTATATGGGACGGTTTTTATTCTTCATGCCCGAAATATTGCTGGATAAGTTTAGCTTTCGCTTCTCCTACAACGGCTGTAAGCTCTTCTAATGAAGCTTCTTTGATGCGTTTTACGCTCTTGAATTCTTTAAGTAGAGCGGTTCTCGTTTTCTCGCCTATACCTTTGATTTCATCCAACGCTGAAGCTGTTTGTCGTTTGCTGCGTTTGTCTCGATGGAAAGTGATGGCAAAGCGGTGTACTTCATCTTGAATTTGAGTCAGAAGCCTGAAAAGCGGTGTGTTCTGTTTTAGTCCGATGGTTTGCGGGGGAAAGCCATACAGTAGTTCCGAGGTGCGGTGTTTTCCGTCTTTGGCTAGTCCGGCGATAGGTATGTTTAATCCCAGCTCGTCTATTACTTCTTTTACGGCGCTCATTTGCCCTTTTCCGCCGTCGGTGATAAGAAGGTCGGGCAGGGGTGTTTTTTCATCTACAGCGCGCTGATAGCGTCGTTTTACGACTTCTTTCATGGATGCATAGTCATCCGGCCCTTCTACGGTTCTGATATTGTACTTCCGATAGTCCTTTTTTGAAGGTTTTCCTTTAATAAATACCACGCATCCGGCTACGGGGTCCGATCCTTGGATATTAGAGTTATCGAAACATTCTATTTGCATCGGGAGGCGGTCGAGGTGTAGCTCTTGCTGTATTTCTTTGAGAAGACGAACGGTTCTTTGTTCCGGGTTTAGTTTCTCCGCCTGCTTTAAACGATCGGCTTTGTACTGCTTTACATTCAATATGGAGAGTTCCAGCAGCTTCTTTTTGTCCCCTCGTTGAGGAATGGTGAATACAACCTCTTTTAGTTCCATATTCACCTCAAAAGGAACGATAATTTCACGTGAAAGACTCTTGTATCTTTCCCGCATTTCGATAATGCCCAAAGAGAGTAGCTCTTCTTTGGTTTCGTCCAGCCGTTTCTTGTATTCGAAGGTGAATGCTTGGTTGATAACGCCATTGGTGATATGCAAGTAGTTGATGAAAGCAGATTTCTCCTCGTTATCTTCTTCAATGGAGAACACGTCGATGTTGTGCAATACATTGCTCACTACCTCTGACTTGGAGCGGTAGCTTTCAATGAGCAAATACTTCTCCTTGATCTTCTGCGCTTCTTCGAATCTCATCTCGGCAGCAAGATCCTGCATTTGCTGGAATAACAGCCGTTCTATGTCTTGTGTGTTTCCTTTCAGGATTTCCTTGATTTCAGCGATGTTTTTCAGATACTCTTCTTCGGTTTGTTTGCCTATGCAAGGCCCTGCACAGTTCTTTATATGATATTCCAGGCAGACATTAAACTTTCCTGCACGAATATTTTCGGGGGTGAGACTCAGGTTGCAGGTGCGCAAGGGGTATAAGTGCTTGATAAGATCCAATACGGCATTCATGGAAGGTGCGTAACTGTATGGACCGAAATAGGATGAACCATTGCGTATGATCTTCCTGGTCTTAAATACACGTGGAAAATATTCATTCTGTACGCAGATGGAGGGATAAGTTTTATCATCTTTCAATAATACATTGTATCGTGGCTTGTACTTCTTGATAAGATTGTTTTCAAGCAACAATGCATCTTCTTCCGTGTTTACTACAATGTAACGAATGTCGGCTATCTTGCTGACTAATACACGAGTTTTTCCCGGTTCGTGCTCACGGTTGAAATAGGAAGAAACCCTTCGCTTCAGATTTTTTGCTTTGCCTACATATATAATAATGCCTTCGGTATTCAGATATTGATAAATACCGGGGCTTTCGGGAAGGTTGGAGACTATCCCTTTTAAGTAATCGTTGGTTCGGAGTTCTTCCATAAGTAAGGTGATGCTTTTATAAAGAGAGTACAGCTTGTACTTCTACATCTTTGTCGAACAAATCAATGCCGTGAAGATCTTTTAGTCCTATGATGAAGTTTACGAATGTCTTCTTTGGATGCATTTGCTTGACGAGTTTACATGCGGCCAGCATGGTTCCTCCGGTAGCCAGCAAGTCGTCATGCAGTAATACGACATCGTCTTCGCTGATCGCATCTTTGTGCATTTGTACCGTGTCTTTGCCATACTCTTTGTCATAGCTTTCTTCTATTGTTTCGGCTGGAAGTTTTCCCGGTTTGCGAATAGGAATAAAACCGGCTCCTAATCTCGTGGCAAGGATAGGGCCCATAATAAAACCTCTCGATTCTATTCCCACTACTTTAGTGATCCCTTTGTCTTTATACATTTCATACAAGATATCTGAAAGTTCTTGCAATGCGGCCGGATCTTTAAATAGGGTGGTGACATCATAGAACAAGATTCCCGGTATGGGGAAGTCTGGTATTTCTCGGATACTCTTGATTAGTGTTTCTCTGCTCATAATCAGTTTATTTAATATGTTTATTGAATTGTTTGTTTCACGTGGAACTGTGCCGCTTATCGCCCGCAAAGTACCAATAACACGTTGATGTCGCTTGGTGATACCCCCGGAATTCTGCTCGCTTGTGCAATCGTTTCGGGGTCTATCTTCTCCAACTTTTGTCTGGCTTCGGTGGAAAGGGACTGAATGGAATTATAGTCAAACTTCCCTTTTATTTTAATGCTTTCCAGTCGGGCCAGCTTGTCGGCGATCATTCGTTCGCGTCCAATGTAACCTTCATACTTCATAAGTATTTCTGCGGCTTCTATAATTTCGTCCTTTCTATCGGTGATTTTATTCAATACAGTCTGGAATGCGCTTACTTGTTCCGCCATGTTTTCAATGGTTACCTGCGGACGATTTATCAGGTCTATTAATTTGCAACCTTGGCGTAGTGGAGTAGTGCCAAGCTTTTCGAGCGTAGGGTTAATTAATGCTGGTTTCATCGAATAATTACGAGTAAACTCTATAATGCTGTTCACGGCTTCGCGCTTTTCTTTCAATAGAGTGTAGCGGTCTTCCTTGACCAGCCCCAGCTTCCATGCTTTCTCGGTAAGTCGCATATCGGCATCGTCCATACGGAGCAAGATGCGATATTCGGCGCGTGAGGTAAACATGCGATAGGGCTCATCCACACCTTTCGTTACTAGATCATCGATCAATACGCCAATATATGCTTCGTCGCGTGCTAAAGTAAATGGCTCTCCGCCGTGGCAATTGAGGTGTGCGTTGATACCTGCAATGATGCCTTGCCCGCCGGCTTCTTCGTAACCGGTGGTTCCGTTTACTTGTCCGGCAAAGAACAGGTTCTTTATTTTCTTCGTTTCCAACGTGTGTTTTAATTGCGTGGGGTCGAAGAAATCATATTCTATAGCATAGCCGGGGCGATAAATTACCAGGTCTTTAAAAGCGGGTACTTTTCTGAGTGCCGCAAGTTGGATGTCCAGTGGAAGCGAAGAAGAGAATCCGTTTAAGTATAACTCTTGTGTCGTTTCCCCTTCCGGTTCAAGGAAGAGTTGATGTTGTTCTTTGTCGGGGAAGGTTACTATTTTAGTTTCTATGCTTGGGCAATAACGCGGGCCGATACTCTGAATTTGTCCGTTGAAAAGGGGAGAATCGGGGAGACCTTCGCGCAGAATATGGTGTACCTCTTCGTTGGTGAAGCAAGTCCAGCAAGGTAATTGCTTCAGATGGCGAATGCCGGTATTCATATAAGAGAACTTATGGAAATCGTTCTCGCCGTCCTGCACATCCATGAGGTCGTAGTTCACGCTTCGTCCGTCAATGCGTACGGGGGTACCGGTTTTCATTCTGCCGTAAACGATGCCATGTTGGGCGATGGATTCGGTTAATTGGTAAGAAGCGGGTTCTGCCATACGTCCACCGGGGAGCATGGTTCGACCCACATGCATGAGTCCGTTGAGGAAAGTGCCTGCGGTTAGTACTACACATTTAGCACGGAAAGTTACCCCCCACAGAGTGACTACTCCACAAATTTCTCCGTTTTCAACGAGGATTTCCCGTACCGTGTCTTGCCAAATATGCAGATTGGGCAGGTTCTCCAGAATCTCCCGCCAAGCCCAGATAAATTTATTCCGGTCGCATTGCGCGCGTGGGCTCCACATGGCAGGGCCTTTCGACCGGTTCAAAATACGGAACTGGATGGCGGTCTGGTCGGTCACCAGTCCCATGTATCCTCCCAAGGCGTCTATTTCGCGTACTATCTGCCCTTTGGCAATGCCTCCTACAGCGGGATTGCAACTCATCTGCCCGATCTTGTTCATATCCATGGTGATAAGGCAGGTCTTCGAACCCAAGTTTGCAGCGGCGGCGGCGGCTTCACATCCGGCGTGCCCGGCACCTATTACAATAACGTCATACTTAAATTCCATTCGTTCAGTCTGATTTTAACTGCACAAAGTTACGAAAAAGTTGTGGTTCGTGATGCTTTGCAACCTGAATGCATTTATATTTCAACGTTAATTAAGCAGATATTGAATATCTTTTCTTCTTATTGCTGTTCTTCTTTGAGCCTTCTTTTACCTTTTTTTTAAGCATTATTGTTACATAGCATGTCCAATCATATATATTGGACTTATATTGGAGATGTATTGGACTTGTATTGGACTTACTACGGAACAGGTATCTTGCAGACACTTTTTATTATTTGTGGAAATCCCTCGTATTCTTTATCTTTTATTCCTACTTTTGTGATTAATAATATTCTCAACTTCCGCAAGATCAAGTTTTTTGGGGTAACAAAGCTGTAGATACGAGTTGACAGGGCAGATTGTACTGCACAGTATGCTATGAATAGTGAAAATCAGGACTATTCTTTTTGTCTCCTTGTAACCTTGTCTCCTTGTTAACTGATTAGTTGAGTACTTGCGAAACTTTAAATAATATACACTTATAAAGGACGTAGAATTATGGCACGAACAAAAGAAGGAATTTTTGGCGGTTTTTCAGGAAAAATAGGTAATGTGATAGGCTGCAAAGGCAAAACCGGATATTATGTTCGCTCTCGTCCCCAGCATGTCAGCAATCCGCAGACGGAGCGGCAACAAGCCCATCGTGGTAAGTTTGCCGTAGCCATGCAGTTTGCCCGTACCTTGACGCCATTCTTGCGTATCAGTTATCGGGAATTTGCGGGTAGTGGACAACCTTTTCATGCAGCGGTCTCTTCTATCCTGAAAAATGCAGTGGCAGATACTGCCGAGGGTTTGGGTATTGATTTTGAAAAGGTGCTTGTTTCCCGTGGTTCTTTGACCGTAGTAAGTCAGGCAAGCGTTGTGCAGACCGAAGATCATGTTTCGTTTGCATGGACCGATAATAGCAACGAAGGTAATGCTGCTGTTACTGACGCCACCCTCTTACTGGTTTTCAATAAGACACGCCGGGAGGCGGTATATAGTGATGGTGTTGCCTGCCGTTCCGATGAAAAGGCTGTATTGGACATTCCGAAAGACTGGGGCGATGATGAACTTGTGGCCTATCTTGGCTTTCGCAGCGCAGACGGGGAGACTGTGGCGAACAGTGTATGTTTTCTGTTAAAATAGTATCGGTATTCTATTGGATGGTTGGCTATCTTTGTAGTATGAAATAATACTATAGAGAAGAATGCAATCTAAATCTGTTTGTTTGCTTATTGTTTTATGTACTGTGTTTTGCTACGCGTTTGTATCGTGTGGCAAAAGGCGGGTGAACAATCCCCGATTACTTCGTGCCGAGGCGTTGATGGACGTTTTTCCGGATAGTAGCTATTATATTTTAGGTTCTTTTTCTCCCGATGACCTTCCTAAATCGGAGCGGATGTTTTATGCATTGCTTTTAGCAGAAGCTACAGATAAAAATCTGCTTCCCCTTCTGTCATGTGATTCTTTGTTGGATGAAGCTATTCGTTATTATAGTTGCGACATTAATCGTGCGAAAGCATTGCTATATAAAGAACGTATTTTGAGTGCTATGAAGATGAATGAGGAGGCCATGAAATGTTGCTTCGAAGGGTTGAAGGGATTGGTCGCAGATGATAAAGGTGAATTGAAAATAGAAGGAATGCTATATGAAGATTTGGGGAATTTGTATCTGAAACAATCTCTATTTGATGATGCGGTGGAGATGTTTAGAAAGGCGGAAGCTAGTTTTGCAGGTTGTGGCTATTTGTCCGGTATCTCTTCCGTGAAGTGTAATATAGGATGGTGCTTTTTGCTGGAAGGGGATACCGCCAGTGCCCGTAAGTATATGAAACAAGGTATTGTGCCGGTTTGCAGCCGACAAGATTCAGTATCGATGTCTCCGATATTCCATAATTTGAGTTGCACTTATGAAGAGGTGGATTCCATATTGTTTTATGCAAAACAGGCATTGGCATTCGATGGTAAAGCATCGATGAAATCAGCAGTTCTAGTAGGATACGCTTATTTGAATACAGAATTGGCGGATTCTGCTGAATATTATTTTGAACAAGCCTTGACCGATGCGGATATTGATACGCGGGCTTTAGCTGTTTATGGACTGAAAGATCTTATGGAAACTAAAGAAGAGTATCGGCGGGCTTTGAATTATTTCAATGATTATTCTGTTCTGATGGACTCCATTTATTTTATCAGAGAGAGTTCGGAACTCGAACGTAAATCTTATGAATATATGGCAGAGTTCAGATTTTATAAAGATAGAATCAGAATCAGAGCTTGGGCTACCGGTATTTGTCTGATAGTGGCATTCTTGTTTTCTGGTGTCATTTTACGTTTACTTTATTTGCGTCGGTTGCGTAGGCTACAATATGAGCGCAATGAGGCAACTTTATCTGCTCAGGTTTCAGAAATGCAATACCGGATGGCAATTCTGCGCAGACAGCATAAAGAGGATAAAGAGTTGCTTTCGCAAAAACAGCTTGAACTTCAACAGGTTTCCGATGAAAAGGCCAGATTGTGCAATGTTATTTTTATGGAGACACAGATATACCAAAGAATAAAGTCATTAAGTTCTCAAAAGAAAGGGAAGAAAAAGACCGATTTGCAGATTCTACTTGGTGAAGAACAGGTCCAATTACGAGCCGTAATCAATAGAATTTATAAAGATTACATTGATCATTTGAAAAAGAGTTATCCTCAATATACAGATGATGATTGTTTGTTTGCTTGTTTGTCTCTATTGGATTTTGATGATTTCACTCTAGCTTTATGCTTCGGTAATTTCGATACAAGAATTGTGATACAAAGGCGGTATCGGATAAAAAAGAAGAAGGGCGAAATACTAAAAGAACAAATTGTTACTAATGATTAATATAAATATTTGGTAATCATGTATTTGTGAAATAGAAGTGTTACCATTCTTATAGCCTTTTTTTGCTTTGTTATCGATAATTTTGCCACATATCTAGTCACTTAATATGTGGAAAACATGAAAACATTTACTTTTATCCTGTTGGGCGGTTTATTCTTATTTCAACCTGCCTTTGATTCCTATCTTCCTTTGGTTGTCAACAAAGCCATAATGTCTGATTCGGGAAAGAAAATAAAAAAGCCGGTTAATATCCAATTGTTGCGTAGGGAAAGTGTCACTCGTTCACTTCCTTCTATGATTCCCGGTTATGTGGAAGAGGGGATACTTTATATTTGTTTTGGTACCCCCATTGCAAACAAATATCTGCAAGTAATAGATACATCTTCCGGCGAAATAATTTACTCTGATGTTTTTAGCGGGACTGCCTTGATTATTCCTTTGATCGCTATAGGTGGAGACTATGTTGTTGAAGTTTTGTAATTCTTACTTTTATTAATCCTTTAAATTTAATGCTGATGAAGTATTGCAGAAAACTTTGGCCTTTATTGGGACTTGCGGTACTGCTGTTCTATTCGTGTGAGCAGGATGACAGTACTTTTGAAAATGACTCCGGGAATATGAGTTCTCATCCTTTTGTGCAGGAAACGCGTGCCTACTTTGAGGACTATATTTCTATGGAAATGGAGTTTGAGACTTGGGGAATGCATCCAGGGCTGATAGCTCCTGATTGGGAGAAAGCGAAGATCTTTACACAGTCTGGTACAATGAGTGTAGATGTACCTCTATGGACGGAAGCGTCCTACGAGGGTTCGTTTTATATGAGAAACGATTCTAGTGGAGTTTCTTCTACGGATACTTACTACACTGCCATTCTTCAAAAGTTAATTGTGGTAAAATCTTTGGAGAAGGATGCATTTAGTTGCTATATTGCAACAATAATACCTGATGCGGAACATGCTACCAGAAACAGTTCTCTTATTGCGAATATGTTTTATGGAGGGGATACGAATAGCAAGTTTAGTGGTACTGTAATCTATTCCACCGTGACAACGAATTATACGATAGCGGTGGAACGTTATAAGGAAGGAATGTTGTGTGAGGAAGTTTCTTTGTTTTATGTTAGTGCTGATGTTAGTGATGATTATGAGGCCATGATTCGGCTTATCAATGCAAAGAATATTCAGAGAAGTGTGCGGGTAATGACTAGAAATGGAGAAATGGGAGAAGGAGGCTATATGTTGCCGGAAGTAGTGGTAACTGGTAATAAACCTACACCTCCGCCTCCACCTCCTCCGCCCCCGCCATCTTTGCCATCTCCGCTACCACCACCATTGCCACCCCTTCCACCGGTTACTAATCCACCGATTATACCACCGCCACCAACATCAAGTGGAGGAGGCAATAGTGGAGGAAGTAGTGGCATTAATCAGAACAAGATACCTAAAGTTAAACATAACTCTAATGATCCATTACAGGTTCAATTAGCTGCACAAATAAATGTTATTATAGCGGAATTATATCCGATATTACTTAAAATGGGAGTTGATTTGTCTACTGTTGAAATTAAACTGGTTTCTGGGAATTTTTACGCTTATGCTAAAAAGGATGGACGGATACTTGGGATATCTATTTCTTTTGTAAATACAAGTTCTCTTACAAAAAACGATAGATTAGCAATTGTTTGGCATGAAATGTTTCATCTTAATAATGATAGAACAACTTATGCAGATTTGAGACATTTATCAGAACCAGTTTATTTATCTGGCATAACAAAAGATTTGGAAAATTATGTGAGGAATGAATTATTAAAAGAAGAGTCAGATAAGGAAATTGCATTTAATGACTATATGACAGTATATCAAGTGCATACCGTTCAATGGTATGAAAACGAGATTAATACTTATGAAGCAGAAATTAAACAAAATATGGGAGAATCTGAAACCTATAAACGTGAGCGGGCCTTTAAGTTGTGGCTCTATAGACAAAAAAGAGAGATTGCAAAAAAAAATAATTATTAGATACATATGAAAACATTTATTTTTAGCTTTATATTTATATTAATGTCTTTGTCTAGTTTAGCTGAAGAACCCCTAAATGTAAGGTATTCATTTAGTGGAAGTGGGGCTGACAAGACTTTGACAGTAGTACTTACGAATACCAGTAATAATATGCTGTCAATTCGTAATGATGATGGTACAGGACAAGGTAGTTTGTTGCTGTTTGTTTTTGTTAATAGTTCTTGGAATGAGATTGATCATTTTGAGCGTAATTTTAATGCTCCATTTGAAACAAAGCGTATTGTACAAATAGCACCACGCAATAGTATGACATTTAAGTATAGGTTTGGAGATATGCTTGATTCGAAAGGGGCAACAGCTGTAAAAATTGATTGTTTTATAAGATATTTTGTCTTAGGGAAAGCACAAAAACCATATAAAAATCTTACTACTATTTCAATTAACTAGTGAGTCAATGTTTAGGAAATTAAGAACAATAAGATTATGTGGAAATATGGATATTTATATAGTGTTTTCTTTTTGCTAATACCTTTGTTGCTTTCTGCTCAAGATTTGCAAATTGACTTATATACTGAAGGAAATGGTAGAAGTATGCAGTTATGTGCAGTTCTAAAAAACACAACCAATAAGTCAATACGGATGCGTAATTATGACGGTGGAGGTGATGCGGGATGTCTTCACATGAGTTTTTTGGATAGATATAAAAATGTTATATATCATGGTGTGTATATTTTTACGCCTCCAAATGAGTATAAAAAATGGGTCGATATAGGGCCAAACGAAAATCTAGTATTTAAATATCCAGTTGGGGCCATTCGTGCAAGTTACAAAAGAGCATCTGAAATAAAGTCTGTTGAGTTTTTTTGTATTTTGAAATATTCCGCTTCTAATACAAGTTTCTCATATATGTATGATAGGACTTTTACTTTCTTCTTTTAGTAGAAGGTATTCAATAGTTTTACATTTTAGATTTAGTACTTATGAAGCAATACAAGAGATTTTTGTTATTACTGCCGTTACTCTATTCGTGCAGTACATTTGAGAACGGTTATGACTATAATCCGGAAGAAATATCTTCTCATCCTTTTGTGCAGGAAGCTCGTGCCTATTTTGAAGAGTATACATCTATACCAGTAGAGTATGAACTGCAAGGCATGCATCCTGGTGCTATAGCTGCCAAATGGGATAAGGATTTGAAAATTTTTTCTCAATTCGGAACGCTTTGTGTGAATGTGGATTTGGAAACAGAAGCGACCTATGATGCAGAGTTCTATAAGAGAGGTGCTGACGGATTGATTTCTACAGAAGATACTTATACTACAGCCCTTTTCCAACGTCTGATAGTTGTACAGGGAGAAGAGTCGGGTTACTTCAGTTGTTATATTGTTACTGTAATTCCCGATGAAGAACATGCGACGATGAATCGTTCTAAAGTGGGGGAAATGGTTTATTGTGCAGATCCTATGACACGTTTCAGTGGTTTTCTTCTTTTCGCTACTGTTATGACAAATTATGGCATTGAGCTACAGTGTTATAAGGATGGGAATATGTATCATAAGATATCTATTTATGACTTACCTTCTATTACCTGGTTTGGCTGGGACGATACGTTGAAAGAAATACGACACTATCTTGGCATGAAGAGTGTTACGCAGCATATTCCTGCAGGAACATTTGTTATACCCGTTGAAGAGGAGGATGAAGGATGAAGAAAAGAAGCTTAAACCATATATGGTACTATTTTATCATTTTCTTCCTCTTTTCTTGTACCGGAAAACATTATTCGCTTGATATAGAGGATGTTTTGTCTTTGGCAGGAGAGAACCGCGGTCAATTAGAGCAGGTGTTGGAGCATTATAGCAGGAAAACCGAAGATAGTTTGAAGCTTCGTGCGGCTGAATTTTTGATACGTAATATGCCGGGAAAGTGTACGGAAGCGTATGATGCTCATTGGGAAGATATTGCGGCTGCATTGTACCGCTGGAATGATATTCCTGATAAGGACAGTCTTATAAAGGCTTACGGGTTGGGTGAAATGAAGATTCAGGAGGATGTACATTATATCACTGCCAAGTATCTGATTGACAATATTGAATCAGCTTTCCGGGTATGGCAGGAGCAGCCTTGGGGAAAGTATATTCCTTTTGATACGTTTTGTGAGGAGATACTGCCATACAGAGTAGGAAGGGAGCCGTTGGAAAATTGGCGGGAGAAGGTACTTACAAGCTTTGGTGATTTGAATAATTATTTCAGGGAACATCCTGAAATATCGGCAGTAGAAGCTTGTAGTAGAGTGAATCAGCAACTTCCCCGTTTTACATGGGTTAGTTATTCTGTTCCCGATATGAGTTATTCGATGTTGATAAGTACTCCTAGGGGTACTTGCGATGAAATGGGAGCTTTGGCTATTTTTACGATGAGGGCATTGGGGATTCCCGTTACTCGTGATTTTACATTACAGTGGCCTAATCGTAATCTTGGACATTCTTGGAATGCTGTATGTGACAGTGCGGGAAAGCATATTTCGTTTATGGGAGCGGAAAGTAATCCCGGAGAGATACACATTGGTACAAGGCTCAAGAAGAGTAAAGTGTACAGAACTACATTTGCCAAACAAAGTAAAGTGATTGCAACTGTGGATACGGAAATTCCGTTGGAACTTCAGAACGAATATATGGTGGATGTGTCAGGAGAGTATGAAGGATGTACTTTTAGTGTAAGCTTGCCAGCTACCTTCCCCTCAGTAGAGAGTGAATATGTATATCTATTGTCTATGGGTAAAGAGGCATCAAGCATCGTTGATCGGGGGAGTGTGGTTGACGGACATATTATTTTTAAGAATATCGGCAAGAATATTCTTTATTTGCCGGTGTACTATGAGGATGGGAAACAGATTCCCGCAGGGTATCCTTTCCGATTGGACAATGACGGAAATCAATGCGTTTTTGAACCGGATATGGATAATCGGCAAAGTGCTGTTGTCGAGGATATAGGTTTAAACCAATCCTTATTATTCCGTATGCAGACCGGAGTATTTGAAGGGGCCAATAATAGCGATTTCAGCGATAAAAAACTATTGTATACTATTGAGGAAATGCCGAAAGTCGCTTATCAGAAAGTGAGAGTGCCGGACATGAATCCTTATCGGTATGTGAGATATGTATCTCCGAAGGGAGGAAACGGTAATGTGGCAGAGATTGAATTCTATGGTGATAATGGAAAGAAACTAAGTGGGCGGAATATGGGAACACCGGGTTCATGGTATAATTCTCCCATGACTTGCGACAAGGTATTTGACGGAGATATTTACACCTATTTTGATGCGGCACAAGGTGATGGAGATTATGCATGGACCGGGTTGGACCTTGGAACGCCGCAAAGTATATGCGAGATACGCTATTTCCCACGTATTGAAGACTGCCGTATTGTTGAGGGGAGGATGTATGAACTTTACTACTGGACAGGAGAGGATTGGAAGGTATTCGAAAGAAAAAGGGCGGTGAAGAATTTGCTGGAATATCAAGTGCCCGATAAGGGATTATTCTATCTTAGGGATGCAGAGAACGACATTGAAAGTTGTAGATTTTTTATGATAGAGGATGGAAAGCAGGTCTGGTTATAGCAATATACCGGTATTAAGAGGAGTTTTATCAGTCTTGGTAGGTATTTCTACTATAATGCTTCCTTTGGCATATGGTTGGGTGTCAACTGTACTTGATAATGAGATAACAAGCTGTGGAACTTTTCTGCTGCTGTTGTTGGTAGCATTTGTTTTGCTTGCTAAAAGTATATTGAGGCATCGCATCGTTCCTTTTCAATTGGCTAAAATAAGCATTGTTGATGTGTTTGCAGTGCTTATTTTGTGCTATTGTGTTTTTAATGTTGCTATTGTTGATAAATGGCAACTGGATAGATATATGTTATATAGTTGGGGGAGCGTTATTGCCGGATATCTGTTGTTGCGATGTGGGAGAGTTACTTTAAGTCTATTGTTGTATGCTTGCTGTATTTCGGGCACGGTACAATCTGTACTTGCTCTCTGCCAGAGGCAGGGGTGGATAGCTGGTAATAGTACTTTGTTTGATGCTACGGGTTCTTTTGATAATCCGGGACAGTTAGGTGGATATATTGCAATATGTTGTATTCTGTCGCTGGGTTTGTTGCAATACGTTAGAAAAGCAAGGAATCGGATAGCTGTATTCTTTTTGGCGGTTGCTATTTTTATACAGCTTTATGGTTTGTTTCTTGCCGATTCCCGAGCTGCGTGGGTAGCATTCATTTTAGGGGCAGGAAGTTTGCTTTATTTTTGTTCTTCAGTGCCGGCATATTGCAGGAAACACAAAGCCATTTTTGCCATATTTCTGTGTCTATCGGTTATTGCCGGCGGAATAGCCATATACAAGTATCGACCGGCTTCGGCAGAAGCAAGGCTTTTGATATGGCGGGTTTCCGCCGATATGGTTGTAGATGCACCTTTGTTAGGGCATGGAGCAAGTTCTTTTTCAAGGGAATATATGCTTTATCAGGCTTCTTATTTTAAAGAAAATCCAAGTTCTCCATTCATGATGGTGGCTGATAATACAATTTATCCATTTAATGAATTTGTAGGAGTAGTGGTCAGATATGGTGCTTTAGGATTATTATTGGTGGCATTACTCTTCTGCTCAGCATTGTGTAGTAGTTGTAAGAATAGAAAAAGCAAAATTTTGAAAAGTGGATTATTGGCATTATCAGTTTTTTCTTTTTTCTCTTATCCGACGGGCGTTTTCCCTTTGTTGTTGTTTTATGGTTTTCTTTTAGGAGGTATTAAGAGCAAAGTTATTTACTTTATTTCATTCCCTTCTTGGATTTTATCACTGATTATGATAATAATAGTTGCTTTAGGAGTACAAACATTGAGAGATGGAATCTTCGTAAAGAAAATGGCTAACACCTTATCGGTATTATATCAGAGAGAAGCTGAAATAAATGAAGTTGATTATAGTCGAATGAGATATAATATAAATTTTAATGACTATTATATGACGTGGATGTCGCGACAAGCAGACGTTGTAATAAGCAGAGATAAAAGGATAATGGATATACAGCCTTCGTGTGAAGGGTATTGTATGCTTGGAAGATATTATATGTCTCAAAAGGCGTATTCTGAGGCAAAGAAATATTTGGTTTTGGCATCTTATATGATACCAACCCGTATACGTCCTAAGTATTATCTTTGGGAGTTATATGTTTCCTTAGGAAATAAAAGCAAGGCATTGGAAGTGGCAAAAGAAATTTTATCTATGCCTTTGAAACTGGAGAATAGCTATACGTTAAGAATAAAAAGAAAAATGAAAGTGTATATTGAGTAGCTTATTTCTTGCTGTTAGCTTAATTTTTAATCAAAATGAAACTTTTTATTTAATGTTCCTTTTCTTTTTGAAAAAGATCCCTACTTTTGTAGCGATTGAATATTAAAAACTGTTTTGATTGATTAATTTTAAGATGAAGAAGGTATGAGAAAAAAGTTCTTCTTATTATTCGTCATCTGTCT
>JAEXAJ010000214.1 GCA_023458215.1 Bacteroidota bacterium | reverse complement strand
AAGTTATGAGTTATAAGTTATTAGCTTATAAGCATAACATACAAGCTCGTTTGTATCTGTTCAGGACGCTCGGTTTATTAAAAGTTTATCTTTACCTATATATATAAGTATTGACGGTTCTTTTTTTTATACCCAAGAACATTCTACTTACGTAGATGTTCTTGCTCTTGTACTACTTGTATTGTTTATGTAAATCTGTTCAAAGATCGCTTCGTTTCGATTGCTTCTTTTCAAAAGCGGGTGCAAAGGTAAGGGGTTTTATTTTAACTACCAAATTTATTCGGAAGTTTTTTTTATTTTTTTATTTCTCTAGCTTTTCAATCCACTCAGTGAAGAATAAAAAGAAAAAGAAAGAAATAACCTTTTTTCTTTGCGGGTCGGACTGCAAAGATAAGGAGAATTTTAAATAACTTCCAAATATTTTTCGAAATTTATTTTTTAATTCTTAATCCTTTTGCAATGCCTATTACGCTTCTGTTTCAGTATGTCAATCTTAGCGCTCCCCTTCTCTTGGAAAGCGGATGCAAAAGTAGGGTATTTAACAATATGAGCAAAACATATCTATATCTTTTTTACAAATAAAATAAAACTTTTTCGTAATCCATTGATTGATAACACTCTTATAATGGATGCTTCCTAGAGAAGAATATAAGACAAAAGAAGTTAACACATTATATATATACGCGCGCGCATAAGAAACCCCGCTTTCCTCTCCTAAGTAAAGAGAGTGAAAAGGCGGGGGAGGGATATACTAACGTTATAAATAAGCCGGATTAGGAGGTGGCGCTTCTTGCAAAATTGTTACTGCATCAAAACAAGGGCAATCTTTGATCCACTCTTCCGGTTCTATTTCACCATTATGATTCAGGTCGGGACTAAGATCACGATGACCGCAAAGCCGTGAACCGGGATAGTCTCTCAACAACAACATTACAAGTACCCGCAAAGCGTGTTTCTGAAAAGGTGTTCGCGTATCGGCAGGCCGCCCTCGTTCGTCAAGACCACCTTCGTAGCAGATACCGATTGAATGAGTATTATACCCTTTTGCATGCGCCCCAATCTTATCTACCGGCCTAAGAGACTTGATATCTCCATTTTTCCTTATATAAAAATGATAACCTGCACCGGAGAATCCCCGGCACAGGTGGTCTGTCGTCAAATCATGCTCCGTATAACTACGATCACAGCGCGTAGCCGAGCAGTGGACAACAATAAGATTAATAAATCTCATTTCAGTGATTAATAATTAGTGATTTACAACTATCGAATCATTGCATGGGCACTAATAGCACCCAAAACAGCAGAAGCAATAGCGATTATGACTTTAAGAACTTTATCCCAAGAAGAAGATTTCATAAAGTAGTTATAAGTTATTAGTTATAAGTTATTTGTTATGAAGAGTTGCTAGTTATGAGTTATAAGTTATGAGTTATTTGTCATCAATAATAAGTTATCTATTTGTGCTTGCCTATTAATAAACTAATAACTTATAACTATTTCCCCTATCCTAGCGGATTATCATTCTCGTCCCCCGAGCCACCGCTGTTTCCACCGGAGGAGCTACCACCGTCCTCTTCGGGTTTATCAAGGGAGAAAACAACGTTGGACGGACTTTTGGTTTGGGCATTGCTGCCATTTACCAAGCGAAGGGCTTTGTCAGGAGAAAAACGGATATTCACTTTGGTGATATTCCTCACTGTACATTTGTCTGACGCCTCTACACCGGGGCAACGGAAAGTCATGTGGAAGGTACCCAATTCATTCAACTTCACTTTGTCGCCATTGGCTAGATTTCCTTGAATCTCTTCCACCAAAGCTTCGATGACGTGTTTTACGTCCCCTTTGGTCATAGCACAATTCTTTTGGATAGAAGCCGCAAGTACATCTATATCTACCGTACCGCAGGTTTTGGGTTTCTGACGAAGATAAAACAACATGGGAGATGCGGAGTTACTCACAATTTTTCTGCGCTGGAAGCGTTCTACAATTACATCCATAATTTTGAAAGTTAAGGTTTAAGTTAAAAAAAAACGATTAAAAAAACAGAAGTGGGAAAGAGGAGGGATAAGGCGCCATAATCAAGATTATTCCTTTTCTTAAGCACATTACAAAGATACTAAATTAGAGGGCGAAAGTCAAGTATTTTGCAAACTATTTTCAAATAATTTCATAGAATATAGCGATTAGATTCAGGAGTATTCGTCTTCGCTATTTTTAGAAGTAAGAAGGATTAAAGCGGAAGCCCGTAATCACAGATTTTCGTCAAGCTGGTATTATGAGAGAAGTACACGTCGCGCGTCTCTCCATTGCGGTGCTTCGCCACGATTACCACTCCCAGCCCCTCACTGGGCAACTTGCTGACACGCTCCGAAGGCAACCCGTAGAGTGCCGGACGATAGAGCAACATTACCACATCGGCATCTTGTTCGATGGCTCCACTTTCGCGCAAATCACTTAATTCCGGCCGATGCCCGCCACGACCTTCACAGCTACGATTCAACTGGCAAAGTAGTATGACGGGAACATTCAGCTCTTTGGCAAGCAGTTTCGCTTTACGGCTGGTTTCGGCTACTTCCTGTTCACGGTTGCGATTCTTCTGATCGGTCTTCATATCGCAGAGTTGCAGATAATCAATGATGATGCAGCCACACTTTCCTTTGAGCTTCAGCAGACGGGCGGATACACGGATATGATCCATGCCCATAACGGGACTATCGTCTACGTAAATAGGAAGCCTCGAAAGATAACGGGCGGCATCGTATGCCTGTTGCTGTTCGTTTTCATTGAGCTGGCCGCTGCGCAGATGGCCGGCACCGATAGCCGGGCCACAGGAACACAGCAAGCGGTCGCCCAAGCGCTCACCCTGCATTTCAAGACTATAGACTACTACCGGAGCGCCCGAAGCGGCAGCCGAAATAGCCAGATGTAAAGCAAAAGCAGTCTTACCTACCGATGGACGGGCGGCGATAATATTCAGATCTCCCGGTTGCCAGCCAGCTGTGAGGGCGTCGAGATCGGTGAGCCCGGTGGGGATGCCGGTAACCCCATTTTTATTATTGGCGATACGGGCTTTCATCTGCTCCAAAGTATCTTGCATCAGGCGGTCGATGGCACGCAGATAGTTTGCATGACCACCCTGCCCTTCCAAATAATCGAGCAGACGGTGCAGTTCGATGATGGTATCAGCTATGTCTATCGTTTCATCGGCAGCTTGGGGCAACAGGCGATGCAATCCCAAGATAGTTTCACGATGAAGAAATTTCTGCATCAGGATCAAGGCATGTTCTTCCAGATGTGCCGAAGAAACGACGCACATAGTGAGGTTGGTTATATAGAAAGGGCCACCCACAAAGTCCAGTTTGCCACGAGAGGCAAGTTCATCTTTAACAGTGATAATGTCGATGGCTTTGCCTGCACGGAACATGGCTTGGAGGGCGGAATAAATTTCACAGTGTTTCTCTTCGTAGAACATTTCAGGGCGAAGCTTGTCGGCAACCAGCGGCATGGCGGCAGTCTCTGCCAAGCAAGCGCCAAGAATTACTTCTTCGAGGGCAGCGTCGTGAGGAGGGAGTATTTCAGTCATAATAATTATATAAAAGTATCAGTAGTATCAGTTAAAATATTCGTCGTTGAAAGATTTATCAGCTAAGTAACGGGCGGCTTGGGGGCAAAAGCGGGTTTCGGGATGATGATAACTGAACTCTTCTATGTTATCAAAAGCGAGTTTCCGTTCTTCGGGAGAGAGTTTGTACCATATATGGCGGGCACGCTCTTTGTTCACTTTATCGGTTTGGGTCCAAAGATGGTATTTCTCCCAAAAATCGGGGAAGCCGGTTTCATTAGGCCGTTTTCCCGTTGTCCCGTTAGCAGCAGCCACCTCACTCGATTCGGAGTTTTCAAAATCGCTCAGGCAGATATGCATGGGACAGACACTTTTCACATGCTTGATAAGTTTTTCGTCGAACATCCGGCGAAAGAAGTAGATGGTGCGTGAACGGGTCCACCCCAGCAATTCCGCCCATTGGGCATAGGTGTAAATAGCTTCACCACGATTACACACCAATGTTTGCCCGTTCCAATGATATGTTTCCGACTTATAATTCACGTTAATCAGTACACGCAAATAAGCTTCCTCATACCCGGTTGCCTCACGATGTTTCTCAAACAACCTGTTCAATGTCTCTCTGGGCACTACCACATACCCTTTTACTAAATTCTTCATTTTCGTTATTTTCGTCATTTCAATTGCACAGCCCCATTGGTTGCACTTGTTTGAGCAAAGGTATATCATAACGGACACCCTTTCCAAATTTCCTGCAAAATCCTGCTAAGCCCTGCCAATCCAAGGGTGCGAACACATGTCAAAATAAATTTAGCACGCGATTCAACACCCCTTTCAATCATTTATACATCTATCTATCAGTCGGTTATACATGTCGTTCAACACGCACTTTAACACCTGTTTTAATCACATCTTAATTAAGTAACTAAGTAGATATATTTATCAATATATCTATTGTTCGAAATCCCGGCTGATGAAACGGGAACTTC
>JAEXAJ010000213.1 GCA_023458215.1 Bacteroidota bacterium | reverse complement strand
GAAGTTCCCGTTTCATCAGCCGGGATTTCGAACAATAGATATATTGATAAATATATCTACTTAGTTACTTAATTAAGATGTGATTAAAACAGGTGTTAAAGTGCGTGTTGAACGACATGTATAACCGGTTGATAGATAGATGTATAAATGATTAAAAGGGGTGTTGAATCGCGTGCTAAATTTATTTTGACATGTGTTCGCACCCTTGGATTGGCAGGGCTTAGCAGGATTTTGCAGGAAATTTGGAAAGGCATTAATAAGGGCATAACTTTGCCTGAGCTATTGAAACCAATAACCCAGAACTTATGAAATTAATGAAAACAGAAAATCTATTGCTACCTCAATCTCAGCCTATCTCCTACCTCAGGTATATACTCTGCATCCTTGCGGTTCATCTTATAAAGATTCTTCAAACGAATGCCGTACTTCTGCGAGATGGTGTGCATGGAGTCGCCATCTTTCACAATATACACCGTATAAGGCTTAGCAGCTTTCTTGCGTTTTGCTTTCAGGTAGATGATATCATTGGCTTCCAGCGTATATTCACGATGCAAGTCGTTGTATTTTACCAGCTTCTTCCAGCTGATATCAAATTCTTTGCCCAACAGTTGGAAAGTGTCGCCATCACGCGCCATTATGTACGCAATGTCATTGGCTATATATACTTGGTGAGGATTAGCAAGCCAAGGCTTCTTCTTCAACTCTTTTTCCCAATTACGAGTACTGAGACTACTCAGGCTACGGGTGTCATATTTATACAGTTCATAGTCCTCAATAATCGTAATCAATCGGTTGGCGTATGACGGATCGGTGGCGTATCCGGCTTTTTTCAGACCACGTGCCCAGCCTTTATAATCTGTAATCTTCAAATCGAACAAAAAAGCATAACGCGCACCGCGTTTCAGGAAAATCGAATGGTCTTCGTATGAATCCTTCGGATCACGATAGGCACGGAAACATTCGTTACGAGCATCGTCATCGTGGCGCACTGTACGTCCCTTCCAACTACTGCCACACTTGATGCCGAAATGATTATTGCTCTTACGGGCCAACTCGCTTTTGCCCGCCCCACTCTCCAGCAGACCTTGCGATAAGGTAATACTAGCGGGTATCTTATGTTGCTTCATCTGCTCCACGGCAAGCGGAGCGTACTGTTTAATATATTGATTATAACTTTCGTTTCTGCGCTGGCCTTGCACCGAAAATGAAAGAAAAAGAAATGCTATAATGGCAGTCTGTCTGAGAAAACGTTTCATGTTCCAACTTTTGAATTCAGCACAAAAGTCCGTAAAAGAATTGAAAAATCCAATCCCTTTACTATCTTTGTAACATTAATTACAATATAACCCATTACCTTATGAAAGAACTGAATATCCAAATTCCCATCAAGATATACGAATACGAAGAACTGAATGACAACGACCGTAAGTTGATAGATACAGCGTGTGAGGCCACTCAACGGAGCTATGCCCCCTATTCTCATTTTTCGGTAGGTGCTGCCGCCCGATTGGCAAACGGGATTATCGTCAGCGGAACCAATCAGGAGAATGCCGCTTATCCTTCCGGACTCTGTGCCGAACGTACCACGCTTTTCTACGCCAACTCCCAATATCCCGACCAAGCCGTAGAAACCCTTGCCATTGCCGCCCGCAATGAACGGGGAGAGTTCCTCAAAGAACCAATTCCTCCGTGTGGTGCATGTCGCCAAGTGATGTTGGAAACAGAAAAACGCTTCAAACAAGCCCTACGTGTACTGCTGTATGGTGAAGAAGGTATCTATGAACTGAAAAGCGTAGGAGATTTGCTACCACTTTCGTTCGATGCTTCGGCGATGGAATAAAAAAAATAATTATCTTTGCACCCACTAACTAATAAAAATCACCGATGAGAATATCTAAGTAAAGACAACGCATTTCGGTAAACATCACTTGATACATGCCTTTCTTTTTTGAATGCTGAGCATCCTCTGCCGTAGATGTTTAGCCCTTACTGTGTTTGTCTGTCTCCCCCCTGCCCCCCCCTCCGAGAATATAATTATTATGCCATGCGGGCATAAATGTATTACATCTTAAACACAGTATTTAATTTATGAGTATTATTATAAAAGACCTTAGCTATATCCATTCGGATAAAGAAGTCCTGTTTTCACACCTGAACCTGATTGTCAATCCCGGAGATAAAATAGCTCTGATTGGAAACAATGGTTGTGGAAAATCTACGCTTATGCAGATCCTTGCAGGAGATTTGACACCAACGTCGGGAACAGTTATTCGCCCCGAAGCATGTTATTACGTGCCTCAACACTTCGGGCAATATGACAACCGGAGCGTTGCACAAGCCATGCGGGTAGACCGGAAGTTAGCAGCTCTTCATGCCATTCTGAACGGCGATGCCTCGGAAAAGCACTTCACCCAACTCGATGATGACTGGAACATAGAAGAACGTACCCAAGCCGCATTAAGTGCATGGGGCATGGATGAAACCGACCTCTCACGCCCGATGAAAGGATTGAGCGGTGGAGAAAAAACACGCATCTTCCTCGCCGGCATGGAGTTGCATGGGAGCACAGTTATTCTGCTAGACGAGCCTACCAATCATCTGGATACAGCCGGAAGAGAGCGTTTGTACGATTTTGTACGACGCACCTCTGCTATGCTCCTCGTTATCAGTCACGACCGTACTTTACTGAATTTATTACCGGCGACCTGTGAGCTTTCACATTCGGAACTCACCTATTATGGTGGCAACTACGACTTTTACAAAGAACAAAAGACCCAACTACTGAATACCCTCGAACAACAATTGGAAGAAAAGCAAAAAGCCCTGCGGCTCACTCGCAAAATAGCCCGTGAGGTAGAGGAACGTAAAAACAAGCAGGATGTACGTGGCGAAAAAACGTCAATTAAGAAAGGTATTCCCGCTATCATGATGGGAGGTAGAAAACAACGTGCCGAAAACAGCAGTAGCAAACTCAGCAAAACACACTCTGAAAAAGAGGAGAAGATACAGCAGGATTTAAGCAAAATAAGAAGTTCTCTTCCCCTAGCGGAAAAGCTCAAAACAAACTTCAATTCTTCTGACTTGCACATCGGAAAAATCTTAGTTACAGCAAACGAAATAAACTTTCATTATCCCGAAACAACCGACAAGCTTTGGAAAATTCCTCTTAGTTTCCAATTACGAAGTGGCGACCGCCTCTGCATCAAAGGCAACAACGGCAGTGGAAAAACAACTCTCTTAAAACTTATCATGGACGAGTTAAAACCTACCGATGGGAATATAGATTGTGCCGGTTTTACGTATATCTATCTGGATCAGGAATATTCACTAATCCGCAATGAGCGGACGGTCTTGGAACAAGTGGAAACATTCAACCACCGCCGGCTACCGGAACATGAAGTAAAAACAATCCTGAACCGTTACCTTTTCCCATACGATGTTTGGAACAAGCCTTGTAGCAAACTGAGTGGCGGTGAAAAGATGCGGCTCTCCTTTTGCTGCCTGATGATTGCGGATAATACCCCGGACATGTTTATACTGGACGAACCAACTAACAACCTGGATATCGAAAGCATAGAAATCATTACAGCAACCATAAGAGACTATGCAGGTACGGTAATTGCCATATCCCACGATAAGGAGTTTCTGAAAGAGACTATGATCGAACAGAAAATAGAGTTAGAGAATTAAAAAAACACCCCATCCGTAATATTGGTAGCAACATCTGTAATTTATATACGGCTATTGTTGCAAAGTTCCGTACTTTTGCAACGTATTAAAAACGAAATGGTAGATGAATTAATTCATTACTGAGTGGTTTTACCCCTCGGTCCCCTAAAGGGGAAGGGGGATACTCTGAATATCATTATCTTAAATATAAGTATATTAGGTATGAGACTATCCCCCTCCCCCTTTAGGGGGACCGGGGGGTGTTTGATTCATTTCAAAAAGCATTTTAAACCAAATAAAAAAGTATTATGACTAAGAAAGTATTAATCCTCTCATCAAGCCCCCGCCGTGGTGGCAACTCCGACACCTTGTGCGACGAATTTATGCGCGGCGCAAAAGAGTCCGGGAATCAGGTTGAAAAAATCTTCCTGAAAGACAAACACATCGAATATTGTACCGGATGTAGCGTGTGCAGCATGTACGGCAAACCTTGCCCGCAGAAAGATGACGCCGCAGAAATTGTAGAAAAAATGATTGCCGCCGATATTATCGTCATGGCAACTCCTGTTTACTTCTATACAATGAGTGCACAAATGAAGACACTGATCGACCGATGCTGTGCCCGTTATCTTGAAATAAAAGACAAAGAATTCTATTTTATCATTTCCGCAGCCGAAACCAGTATTCCCATGATGGAGCGTACTATTGATGGTTTCCGTGGTTTTCTCGATTGCCTGGAAAGTCCCAAAGAATGCGGTGTAATCTACGGTGTAGGTGCCTGGAAAGTTGGCGAAATCAATGACAAGGCATCTATGCACGAAGCGTATGAAATGGGGAAAAAGGTATAGTTAGTTAGTCATCCATACACAACGATGTATTGAGAAAAATCATGCTGGACTACCATTTTTTTACAGTCAACAAGCGGAAAGACAAAAATAAATAGTAATATTGTAGTCGTAAACATGATAAAAACTAACTGGTATCTTTATGTTATTGAATCTAACAGAAGAACAAATCACACAACTAGCCCCGGATGCTTCATCAGTAAAAGCAGGAAAAGGGCTGGCAACGGCAACCAAGTGGGTATTACTGGAATATAGTGAACGCGCCATTTGGGGACATTGTCAGGGAAGTGGAAAAGTTCCCTATCAAACGGTTGTTGATGTAAAAAATATCGCATTCCAATGTTCTTGTCCCAGCCGTAAGTTTCCATGTAAACACGGCTTGGGACTTTTGTTTTTATACGCTACGCACTCCGACCTCTTCAGGCAGGCCGAGGAACCGGACTGGGTATCGAACTGGCTCTCAAAGCGGGAAGAAAAAGCAGAAAAGAAAGAGCAGAAAGCAAAAACAGAAACCCCTGTGGACGAAGCCGCCCAAGCCAAACGGCAAGCTACCCGTCATAAGAAAGTATTGAACGGCATAGACGACTTGCAAGTATGGATAAAAGACTTGCTGCGCAACGGTTTGCTCAATGTACCGGAACGTGCCTATACACTTTTCGACGGAATTGCCCGACGCATGGTCGATGCCCAGGCGTCAGGACTTGCCAATCGCCTGAGAACTATACAAGAGATAGACTTTTATAACGAAAGCTGGAAGTACAATCTGACTAACCAACTCGGAAAGCTCTATCTCCTCTCCGAAAGCTACAAGAACCTTGAAAAGCAGTCGGAAGAATGGCAATACGAGATACGCACACAGATAGGATATCCGCAAGCCAAAGAAGAAGTGCTTGCCGGAGAAGCCATTGCCGACCAATGGATGGTGTTACACAAAAGAAGCCGGAAAGTGAACGAACTAAATACTGAAACATACTGGCTATACGGACGCCAAACCGGACGTTTTGCCATATATCTCGGCTTTGTCACCGCAGGAAGTCTTCCCGAAGTAAACCTTGTTCCCGGAAGCGTGTTCGAAGGAGAACTTTGTTTCTACAAAGGCGTAAATGAGCTCAGGGCACTGTTCAAAGACAGTCAATTATCCTGCGATACATTTACCCCGACTTTCTGCAAGGACTTGGAAGAGGCCACCGACCGCTACCGCGAAGCCCTTCAACAGAACCCGTTTACCGAAGACTTGCCGATACTTGTAGAGAATCTGCGATTTTCTAGTAAAGGAAATCTGCTCTACCTGCAAGACGTACACAACAAACTGATCCCTGTGAAAGTAGAAGATTCCACCCGAATAGATATTTTATCCGTGACCGGCGGTAAACCATTCTCCGCTTTCCTTCTGGCCAACGACCTATACTGGGAATTGAACTCAATCTGGTATCAATCTGACTATTATTTTTGGAGAGATGAACGTAACTGAACCCATCATTAATACCGCACTACTAGGTACGGCAACTAAAGAATTTACTCCGGTTTCTTTCCCACCTTCTTTGGAAGAAACATTCGGCAAAATACAAGAGAAGGCAATTGACGCAGAAACAGCTTTCTATCAGATGGCAGCCTTGACATTTGCCTATCAACGTGCAGGCATGGAGGCGTCTTCGGACGAAAATATCGTTGCCACCCAAGAAGCTCCCGCTGAAGAAAAAACTTATTTTGAGCGCGAAGCCGGTGAACTGTTCAACATTCTGTGCATCAACCGTAACCGGTATTTGCTGCTCTATGCTTATCGCAAAGCTTCCGAATGCAAGAAACTCATTCCCCCTCTCTATCTGCAAAATCTGATAACTCACGCCTTTGACCGCAATAACCCCGACCGCCATAAAGAGCAGGAACTACTTTCCCAACTGGCAGGAAAACGCGGACGCTGGCTATTATCCCACATGGGACTGAAAGATTGGGGAAATGCCGGAAACGAGACTTGGGAAACCGCTTCGCACGAAGAACGGAAACGGATGCTCTGCCGTCTGAGGGAAACACAACCGGAGCAAGGTCTTGCCTTGTTGCAAACAGAATTAAAAAATGAATCGGCTGCCCATCGCGACGAACTGATTCAATGCCTCCACATCAACCTGAGCAAAGCAGACGAAGCTTTTCTGCAAGAAATAGTCAAAACAGACCGGAGCAGCAACGTCAAGCAAACCGCCTCTAACCTGCTGTTCCGCCTACCCGACTCCGAACAGGTGAAAGCATACTACGACTTGCTGCGCGGAAAGCTTCACTATAAAATGTTGCTGGGCTGGTCGTATGACAAACTGACCTACACTCCTGAAATGAAAATACTGGGACTGGAAGAAATCAGTTCCAATAAAAAAGAAAAGGATGACGAGTTCCTATTGCGCCAACTTGCAGAACGGGTACCACTCAGTTTTTGGGCGGAACTGTTCGACTGTTCGCCGGAGAAAGCCGCAAGCAAGCTAGCTAAGAAGCCTCCTTTCGGCTCCTATTTCAACCTATACTTGCCGATAAAGAATTTTGGCGACAACCTGTGGGCTTACCATACTCTGAAAGAAAATCCAAGTGATATCAATAGTCTCAACTTAATAGGACTACTGACACCTGAGCAACGGGAAGAAATCAGCTTCCAGATCAGTAGCGACAGCTTCTTCATTCCCGATTCGTGGTTCAATGCCGACGGACGCGAATGGGGGATCAAATTCTCCGCACGAGTCTTGCAGCAACAAGTGTTGAGCAATTACTACTATTACTCCAAAGAATTGGCGGAACATCTGGCACTCTATCTCCCACAAGAGATATACCCCAAGCTGGAACAATTCACCATAGCTTGCAAATCGGACCATTCAGCAAACAAACTGTACGAATCACTGAATGAATACATGAGAATAAAAGAGCAAATAAACCGCCTGTTTAACGACAATAAATAAATACAATAATATGATGAACTTACTTAGACAACATGCCGAACAACAATTCGCAGAAGAGTTGCACGAACTGAAAAAGAATGAAACCAATCTCGTTCCCGAAAACTGGGAAATGTCTCCGCAATCGGTAGTCACTTACCTGATGGGTGGCAAGCTCAAAAACGGATTTGAAGTCTCACCTAAATATATAGGTAACCGCCGATTGATGGAAATAGCAGTCGCTACGCTGGTAACTGACCGTGCCCTCCTACTCTACGGGCTGCCCGGAACCGCCAAGAGCTGGGTAAGCGAACATATAGCCGCCGCCATCTCCGGTAACTCCACATTGATTGTACAAGGTACGGCAGGCACCGGAGAAGAAGCCATCCGCTACGGTTGGAATTATGCACGGCTACTGGCAGAAGGTCCGAGCGAAGGTGCTTTGGTGCAGACTCCGATTATGAAGGCTATGCAGGAAGGTAAAATAGGACGTATCGAAGAGTTGACCCGTATCGGTTCCGACGTGCAGGACACACTTATCACTATTCTCTCAGAGAAAACCCTCCCCGTACCCGAACTGAATCAAGAGATACAAGCCATCCGGGGCTTCAATATCATTGCCACCGCCAACAACCGTGACAAGGGTGTTAATGATTTATCCAGTGCATTGAAACGTCGTTTCAACACTGTAATCCTTCCTTTGCCCGATAGCATCGACGAAGAAATAGACATTGTACGCCGACGCGTGGAAAGCTTCGAGAAAGTGATGCAACTTCCGGCAGAAAAACCTGCGTTGGAGGAAATACGCCGGGTAGTAACCATCTTCCGCGAACTGCGCCAAGGAGCTACCGACGACGGGAAGACCAAACTAAAGACTCCCAGCGGTACACTGAGCACCGCCGAAGCCATATCTGTGGTAAACAACGGTCTGGCAATGGCAGGTTACTTCGGTGACGGTGAGATACATGCCGAAGACCTGGTATCGGGTATCCTCGGTGCCGTGGTGAAAGACCCCGTACAAGATAAAGTGGTATGGCAGGAGTATATGGAGACGGTCGTTAAAAACCGTGACGGCTGGAAAGACATCTACCGTGCTTCGAGAGACATCATTTAAAAGAGAGAGAATGGCTATTCATTTATTAGGAATAAGACATCATGGTCCCGGTTCGTGCCGGAACGTGCTGAACTATCTGCAAGAGTTGCAGCCGGACCTCATCCTGCTGGAAGGGCCTGCCGAAGCGGAAGGGCTGGTTCCGTGCGTAATGAACTCGCAAATGGAGCCTCCCGTTGCCCTGCTTGCTTACCAGCCCGACCAACCTCAGAATGCCGTGTTCTATCCTTTTGCAGAATTCTCACCGGAATGGCAGACCATGCGCTACGCCATGCAAAACGAGGTTCCGTTACGATTCTTCGACTTGCCATTAGCACACTCTATGGCGCTCAATACCAAGAAAGAAGCAGAAGAGGACGATACGGAAGAGAAGCCTGAGATACAAGAAGATAACGGGAAAGAGCAGGAAGCTATCGAGGTGCAAGAAACCGCAGAGATAGAAACGACTTTAGGAGATCCCTTTGATTATCTGGCAGAAATTGCCGGATATTCCGACGGAGAAACCTGGTGGGAAACGACTGTTGAACATCGCAAAGATAATGCGGATATATTTGAAGCCGTGCAAGAAGCGGTTACGGCTTTGCGTACCGAACTCCCCCGGCATACTTCGACACGCGACTTGCTACGTGAGGCATGGATGCGAAAGATGATCCGTGCAGCTCAAAAGGAAAATTTTGAACGCATTGCCGTAGTGTGCGGAGCATGGCATGTACCGGCGCTAAGTTCTCCTCCTAAGATTAAAGAAGATAACGAATTGTTGAAAGGGCTTCCTAAAGTCAAGATAGAATGTACCTGGATACCGTGGACTTACGACCGCCTCTCCCTCCGTAGCGGATATGGGGCAGGCATCCAGTCGCCGGGGTGGTACGATTACCTCTGGTGCCATCCGGAGGATGATGGTACTTTGTGGATCAGCCATGCCGCCTCCCTTTTCCGCAAAAAGAATATGGATATCTCCGTGGCGCATGTCATTGAGACGATACGGTTGGCACAGGCTACGGCAGCCCTCCGCAATCTTACTTCTCCGTCGCTGGATGAATTCAACGAAGCTATTACGACAGTCATGGGCTTTGGCGACGATATACTATTACAGATCATAAAGGAAGAACTTATTATCAGCAACCGCTTGGGCAGGGTGCCCGATGATGTGCCGAAGGTTCCTCTTTTAGTAGATGTGGAAAAGATACAAAAACGTCTGCGCGTTCCTTTCACCGCCGAGATTAAAGAACTGACTCTCGACCTCCGCAAGCCGAACGATTTGGAACGAAGCATTTTCTTCCACCGCCTGCACTTGCTGAATATAGACTGGGCGCTGCTTGGATATACAGACGGTAAAGGCACTTTCAAAGAAAAGTGGACCCTCTATCACAAACCGGAACAGATTATCAGCATCATCGAAACAGCCATTTGGGGAAATACACTGGAAGAAGCCACTCAAAAATATCTGCTGAAACAGACCGGAGAGATACGACATATTCCCGAACTCACCCGGTTGCTTAACCGGGTAATCCCTGCCAATCTTCCGCACTTGGTAGATGCCATGACCCTACAATTGGACCGTCTTTCTGCCGCCTCTACCGATATTCTGGAAATGATGCAGGCAGTACCTGACTTGGTGGATATCGTCCGTTACGGCAATGTGCGGGAGCTTGATTTCTCTAAAGTAGGCGATATGCTCCATGCCATGATAGCACGCATTCTTGCGGGTGGAGTGCTGGTTTGTATCAACATCGACGAAGAAGCAGCGACAGAAGTTCTCAACAGGTTGGTATCTACCGACTATGCCGTATCCACGCTAAACGATCCGGAACTGAATACAATGTGGTTAGAATTTGTAGGGCAGGTACGCACGTCAGTCAACGTGCATCCTTTATTGTCGGGATATGCCACAAGGCTGCTGAACGATAAAGGAGTGATTTCTCCGGACGAAATGCAGAATACCCTCAGTTTTTACTCCTCGGTGGGCAATGCTCCGGCGGATATGGCTTACTGGTTCGAGGGTTTCCTTCGTTCCTCCGGCTCCATCCTGCTGCTTGATGATAACTTATGGAATCTTGTAAACAACTGGATTTGCGCACAGGACAAGGAGGTATTCATGGAGCTACTACCCATACTGAAACGTACTTTCAGTGAATTCAGCCCGGTAGAACGCCGCAAGCTGGGAGAAAAAGCCAAGGCATACGGCGCGGGAGGCATACAGACAGAAGCAAACACGAATACCACCCACAATGAGACTGAAGCAGCGCGGGTGATCCCTGTAGTTTGCCAATTATTAGGACTTGAAACGAAATAAAGAGAAGAATGGAAGAAGAATATCTGAAAAGATGGCGCCTGATACTGGGTGGAAACGAAGCGGACGGCACAGGAGCAACATTGAACCTGGAGGAGCAACGCATCGACCAGTCTTTGGAAGCCGTATATGACAGTGACCGACGTGGCGGACTCGGTTCATCTGCTCCGAAAGTAAGCCGCTGGCTGGGAGATATCCGTGAGTTTTTCCCTCAAACCGTTGTACAGGTCATTCAAAGGGATGCTATCAAACGGCTCAACCTCACCTCCCTGCTGACCGAAAAGGAGATGCTCGAAACCGTAGTTCCCGACGTGCACCTGGTGGCAACGTTGATGTCGCTTAGTCGTGTCA
Source organism: Bacteroidota bacterium (assembly GCA_023458215.1). The sequence goes on along the minus strand of JAEXAJ010000213.1, from coordinate 19,508 downwards.
TCCCTCAAAAGAACAAAGAAATGGCTCGGCAGGTAGTGCGGAAGGTAGTGGATGAATTGCTGCGCAAACTCTCCGCTCCCACCCAACAGGCTGTGACAGGAGCACTCAACCGCTCTTCGCGCCGAAGGAACCCGCGTTATAATGAAATAGACTGGAAAACAACCATCACCAAGAATCTGAAAAACTACCAGCCGGACTACAAGACGATTATCCCGGAAGTACGCATTGGTTACGGCAGAAAGCGGAAGGCGATGAAGGATATCATTCTCTGCCTGGACCAAAGCGGCTCCATGGGAACGTCCGTTATCTACTCGGGAATATTCGGTTCGGTGCTGGCATCCATTCCGGCAGTAAGCACACGGATGGTGGTATTCGATACGGCTGTGGTAGATCTTACGGACGACCTGCAAGACCCCGTCGATCTGCTTTTCGGCGTACAGTTGGGAGGAGGTACGGACATTGCACGCGCACTGACCTACTGCCAGGGAGTGATTACCCGCCCTCAAGATACGGTTCTGGTACTTGTTACCGACCTTTACGAAGGAGGTGATGAGCGCGAGATGCGCAAAAAGTTTGTATCATTAGTAAACAGCGGTGTACAACTCATCGTTCTGCCTGCTCTGAATGACGACGGTGCACCGTCTTACGACAAAGACCATGCTGAGTTTCTGGCAAATATCGGTGTGCCTACTTTTGCCTGTACACCGGATAAATTCCCCGACTTGATGGCAGCCGCACTCAGCAAGCAGGACATCGGTATGTGGATATCGCAGAACATCAAATCGTAAAAAAAGCAAGTCTAATAACGCCGGGAGGGAGTGTATCCAATCCTATAAATACGGTCGAAGAAGGACGACCATTCATTATCGGCAATGCCTATCTGCAACCCATAAAAATGGGTATCTGCCTCCCGGAATTCCTGCATCTTATCGATTAGTTCCGGCGTAGTCAACGGAATCTTAAAGTCGCTGACCCAAAGTACATCGGCATTCATATAATCTTTGGATGTTCGGAGAAGACGAAAAGTAGCTTGTAACATCCGGGTGGCATCGGTATCTCCACAAGCCGTTTTCGAAAAGAATTCGAGTAAACGCGCCCGTTCTTTTCTGATATCGATGGGGTTGATTGAAACAGAGAAAGCGATCAGAAAGCAACTACGTTGCTGCCTATCCGCTATTTCCAATAACTTAATCAAGAGAGAATGGGCTATTTTCTCCGGTTTGCCCGCCATACTGCCGGAGGTATCCAGACAAATCACCATTGGGCCCCTCCTTCGGGCGGGTTTAGTCTCCAGACGGCGGGCGGGTTGCATGATTTCGGACTTATAACGAAAGGTTTGAAGCTTATTCGTCAAGTATTTATAGACAAACAAGTCTTCTAATTCAGTATCAGCGCAATGTGCCAATTCTATGGGTAGCAGGGCATTGAGGTCATTTCCTACGGTAATGCCCAAGATGTCACATTTGGCAGAATGTTCCAGTTTATAGACGTCCCCCTCGGAGACGTACATCGTATCCTTTCCTTCGTCATCGGCAATGCGCCCCATCTTGTTTGCCACCTTCACAATCTCGGGATACTCACGCTGGATGCGGACTACTTTGCGTATCCGTTCAAAATCAATGGTGTTCCACATGCCACTCATCAATCCCCACGACTGGAAAAACTCATCCTTGTCAATGTCATTCTGACGAATGTATTCGGGAATATCTTTCAGGTTGGAGCGCAACCGCCGTTCGAGGGCATCTCGCCGAAAATCTATTTCTTTCTTTTTCTGATCCTGCATCTTCTGTTGGAAAGCTTCTTCCCAATCATCCACCATCTTTTCCCACATTTCCTCATCGGCACACTTGCCTTCGTTTTCGAACTGGCCTCTGTAGAAACGTTGGTCAAAGCCATATTCCCGGTACTTATCCGAAATTTGCTGCAACAACGCCTGCCAACCGTCTTTCCGTTTCTTTATCGACCATTCCAAAACAAGTTTCATTTCGTTCCGTTCCGACTGGCTCTTTTGCAAGTTATATCTCTCTTTTTCCAGATTCAACTGAATGAACTGAAGCATGGTATCGTAAAAGATACGGGCACAAATCTCGTCATTCAGCACTTGCACTTTAACTACATCATCGCTCATTACGGAAAGCAGATAGGCATAGAGCGGTTCACGACTCTCTGTTGCACACTCTCCGGTCTTCACATACGCGTCGAGTACTTGCACGTAAAAGGCGATATCATACCGGCTTTCACTCATCGCCGTAACGCAATTTACGTACATCGACCCGTGCCCAAGCTATTTCTTTGCGTATGGTGGCTATGTATTGTGCAATTCCCTTCCGGTCTTCTTCAGAAGCAAATATATTCTCCGAGAGGTCTTTCACCAATTTATCTATATTCCCGGCAGCCTTCTCTAACTCGGTTTCATAGTCACGGTCGGTTATTGAAAGATTACCCAGGCTCAATTGTTGTTCCTCTCCTCTTTTCAAACGCCTCATCGGGAAGCGGACCCCATTCATATAAAGATGCTTGTCATCACGGAAAAGTGAAACGCGCTCGGCACCTTCTTCTTGCATCTGGCTGGTATCGGAAAAGGCGCGGATAATGGTTCGCTTCGGATTCAACGGATCAGTGTACATCACACCGATGGCAGGTGCATCCTTGGCGCTATATTCTTTCATGTTTTTATAGTCCACGATGAAGATATAGGTATTCCCGGCTCCATGACCCTCTACCTGATAATAGAAATGATCCGTAATCAGCAAATCTTCATCCCGGCGGTCACCGTTCAAGCGGGCTTTATCCAGCGCTTCGCGCACCCGGCTGACTTTCAAATCGGATTTTAAAGAAGAAGTGATAGAGGTTATTTCTTTTGCATAACGGTTGAAAAGGCAACGAATCACGATCTGCCGGATTGAAATACATTCATCGGGTTCATTCCATAAGCAGTGATAAATGGGAAGCAGATCGGTAATATTCACTTCTTTCCGCCCGTGTATAAATGCGGAGGTTTTCAGCAAACGTACAATATTCTTCCAGCGGCGGTCGCTTACATACACCTCCCGACGCACTTCGGATTCTTGCATTTCAACCTTCATCAAGGAATTGCGAACGGCCGTGATACACGACAATACTTCCGCAGGAACGGTGACTCTTCTTATTTCTTGCTGCCATGCAATGTATTCTTCATCGGTGATTTGCCATTGGCATATTTCTGCTTCTTTATCGTCGCAATCGTCCAGCAACATACTGTAAAAAGCCTCTTCCTGCCGGATGCAAGTACTGATGACACGGATCAGAAAACGGTCCCACAGCGCTTCCAAGCCTTCGCCCTGAGTGGGCAGTTCATTACTGGCGGCTACCAGCAATTTTAGCGGAAGGCTCAGTTCCTTATCTCCATTGCGGAACAACTTTTCATTAATAACCGTCAGTAAAGTATTTTGTATCGCCGGTCCCGCCTTCCATATTTCATCAAGGAAAACAACATCGGCGGTAGGCAGATAACCGTCAATGGCACGCTCGTACTTATCAGACTCCTTCAAGCGGCTGATACTTACAGGGCCAAAAATCTCATCGGGAGTAGAAAAGCGTGACATGAGGTATTCAAACGCCCTTGCGTCTACAAATGCCTCTTTCAGACGCCTTGCCACCATTGACTTGGCTACCCCCGGAGGTCCTAGCAACAAGATGCTTTCACCTGCCAAAGCTGCCAACAGGGACAATCCTATTTCTGTTTCTTTCTCGTAGACTCCCCGGTTCATTTCTGCCAAGAGGAGTTGTATGCGTTGTTTGATTTCCATAAGTGCAAAGGTAGTTATTCAACGAGAAATATGTATGGTTCAACCGAACAATTCCACGTTTCAGCCGATTTATAGTTTGGTAGATTCCATAAAGTTGATAAATTTGCATCAACATCCTATGGCTATTCACCGGGATTATCAATTTAAACGTTATGACTAACTGGAAAAAGAAGTTCATTATTATATGGACCGGACAACTATTCTCAATCTTAAGCAGCTCGATAGCCCAATTTGCACTTGTATTATGGATTAGTCTTGAAACAGGTTCGGCAGAAGTGTTGTCTTTTGCAACTATTGCAGCATTGCTTCCCCAAGCATTATTAGGACCGTTTGCCGGTGTCTTTGTAGACCGCTGGAACCGCAAATGGACCATGATTGGAGCAGATAGTTTCGTGGCGCTTTGTTCGGGAATCATTGCTTTACTATTCTATCTCGATACGATAGAAATCTGGCAAATCTATATATTGCTGGCACTGCGTTCGATAGGTGGAGCCTTTCATACACCCGCTATGAAGTCGTCCATTCCCTTATTGGCTCCCGAAAGTGAGTTGATGCGTATTGCAGGAGTTAATCAAGCGATACAGTCCATTTGCAGTATCGGAGGTCCGGCTTTAGGTGCCGTATTGCTGCTCTCGTTCGACATGAGTATAGTAATGTTGCTCGATGTGGCAGGTGCATTCATTGCTTGTACCGCACTGTTATTCGTCTTCATTCCGAATCCGAAAAAAGAAAACAAATCGGCAAAAAGCGTTTTAAAGGATATGAGTGAGGGCTTTCGGGTTATCATGAAGAACAGAGGTATCAGCCGTCTGATGATTATAGAAATTCTAGTTACCTTCTTCATCATGCCGATAGTAGCTTTGATGCCGCTAATGACCTTACATAATTTTTCGGGAACTGCTTACCAAGTCAGTTTGATTGAGGTTTTGTTTGGAATTGGCATGTTGGGAGGTGGCGTTTTATTAGGTATTTGGAATCCTAAAATGCGCAAGGTCATGCTGATTGGTTATTCTTATTTTATTATAGGCATAACCATTGCTCTATGTGGAATGCTCCCTAAAAATGGATATCTATTTTTTGCGATATTGACCGTAATACAAGGTCTTACCGTTCCTTTCTTTTCAGGCCCCTTCACCACGTTGATGCAAACGCAGTTCAAACCACAATACCTGGGACGTGTCTTTTCGCTCTTTGATAGTATAAGCTTGTTCCCTTCCATTATCGGATTATTTGCAACCGGTTTCATTGCCGATTCGTTGGGAATAGCTAATATTTTCTTGTATTGCGGTGTAGCCACGGTATTGGCAGCGGCATGGATGCTGACTATACCTTCGATACGGAATTTGGAAAAAGCATAAATCTATTTTTTCTTTCCCTAAAAACTATCCACCGCAATGCTATTATTTATATCTTTGTTGCCTAAGAATTATTCATTCGACAGCCATTCTCTATTCATTCGACATATGTCGAACGATTATTCAACAGTTGTCGAATGAATAAACAACATATATCAAACGAATAATTTCTTGCAAGAAAAGAAATAGTTTCTTTAAAGAAAGATTTTTATTCATCGAAGCTAAACAATTAATAGAAAATAATAACCTATGAGCGCACAATACGACCTATACGAAACGCCCTCACCCAAAGGGAAAGATGGCAAGAAATCACTGCATGCCCGCATCTGTCCTAAGCGAACTTATACTCAGAAAGAGTTTATCGAGCACGTTGCCGCCTTCGAACACCTGCCGAAGAACGTACTTAGCGGAGCACTTGACGCCATCATCGATGATCTTTGCTATCTACTGGCTGATGGGAATATAGTAGAAGTAGGCAATCTTGGATTCTTCAGCACTTCTCTTAAATGCCTGAAGGAAACAGATGACGAGAAACAAAAAATCAGATCAGAATCAGTGGATTTCCAGAATGTACATCTGAGAATCAGTAGCGAGTTTCGAAGAGAAATCAGGAGAAAGATGGTTTTAGAACGTGTGCACTCTCCGTCACGCAAAAAGAAGAAAATTACTTCCACCGTGGAAGAGCGGAAAGAGAGACTGACCGACTTCCTCAAAATAAACATTTGTATCACCCGACGGGAATACATTCAGCTAACTAATCTGACTCCGTATGCCGCTATGAACGAACTGAATAATTTCATTAGTCAAGGTTTCTTGCGTCGTCGTGGTATGGGCAAGTCGGCTGTATATATAAAAATGCAGTGATATGATTGTATAAACCAATTAGAACAACATATTTAATAATAAATAATGGATAGTACAGAAATCAAACCTTCCATGCAGTGCTTTGTCTTTTTCAAAGACCAACTGCTTTTGAAAAAAGGATATAACGAAAAAGGAGAAGTTCAATATAGTGTACCCATCGGCGGGGAACTTCCTTTAGAAGTAAATAACCAAGCAATTATACATGAAATACTCCCCCCTTCAGGCAAGCCAATACAAGCATTTTCGATAGAACAACCCGTCGCAGAAAGTGACGACTGGATAATGATAGGTTTACGGGCTTCCTACGAATATATTACGGAAGAAGAATATCGTGCAGGAGGAAAAGCATTCCAGATACTATATTGGGACGAACATAGTCGTTTTTGCCCGGTTTGCGGCGAGCGGATGGAACAGAAAGATCCCATTATGAAGAAATGCCCCAATTGCGGAAATGAGATGTACCCACCTGTATCCACAGCAGTCATTGTACTGATACGCAAAGGAGACGAAATACTGCTGGTACATGCACGCAATTTCCGCGGAACATTCTTCGGACTGGTAGCAGGTTTTCTGGAAGCCGGCGAAACACTGGAAGAATGCGTAAAACGGGAAGTCTTGGAAGAAACCGGATTACGGGTGAAGAATATCACTTATTTCGGTAATCAGCCCTGGCCCTATCCCAGTGGATTGATGGTAGGCTTCATTGCCGATTATGATGGTGGAGAAATCAAACTGCAAGACGAAGAACTCAGCGCAGCAGGCTTCTATTCGAAAGATAATCTGCCGGAAATACCACGCAAACTAAGCATCGCAAGAAAACTGATCGACTGGTGGTTGGAGAGCAATTGATAATTGATAATTGATAATTGACAATTAAAAAGAAAATAAAAAACAGATTGCGGAAGACACGCACTACAAACGAACAACTACGAATGAAACGACTCTCATTCACATCAACCAATCGGCGTGCAACCGCAATCTGCATATATTAAACTTCTCTTTGCTCCCTTTGTTCATCGGGCTTGGAGCTTTCACCCATTATTATTATTTTTTAATCTTCTAATCACTTTCTCAAGAAAGTTACTTAGAAAACAGCATTTAACTTGGAAGGATTTCAGAAGTGGCTTAAAGTACTCCAAATAAACTTAACAGATTCATTTAATACTTCCGTTTATAAAGAATCATCATCCTTGTTGCCGAGTGTTAAGAACCTTGAAATAATCTTCAATAACTTGTTTTTAAGCTCTTTGATTTATAACTTTGTGAAAATCAAGTGAGTTTTAGGTACTATTGAGAAATTGAATTGTCTTTATTGACTTCGCTATACGATTTTTCTCTCCCTATTCCAAAATGTATTGCCTTTAAAGCAATGAATATCCTATTTATAATCGGAACAGAGTTCTGAAACCGAGAAAAGTAACGTCAGTAATTGATTCTTAAGAATCTTTTCAATCTATATTATTCACCCTTGCCGGAAGCATGAGATATGCTCCCGATACCAACTTATTATCTTTATGAAAAGAGAAAACAGCTAATCATGAGTAATCAACCTTATCAAAAAAAACGAAAACAATTATGGTGTACAACAAAAGACAACAAGAAATCACACAGAAAATAGATAGTAAAGCCGATATATCAGATTGGACAAACTGGAAGTGGCAATTGCGTCATTCAATAAGAACACTCGAACAGTTCGAATACTTGACCGGAATAGAGTTCGACGCCCAAGAGACTGAGCAACTGCGACAGACATTCGACAAATTCCCGCTATCTATCACTCCTTATTATCTCTCGCTCATCCACCGGGAGAATTATAGAGACGATCCCGTCTTCAAGCAGTCGTTCGGAAGTCCCGAAGAGCTGATTACTTTAAAATCGGAATACCTGGACCCTTTATCAGAAGACAAAGACAGCCCCGTAGAAGGAATCACTCACCGCTACCCGGACCGCGTACTATTTCACGTCAGTAATATCTGCTCCATGTACTGCCGTCATTGTACACGCAAGCGAAAGGTAGGAGATATTGATTCCATCCCTTCAAAAACTCAACTAAAGGCAGGGATTGAATATATAAAAAGAACTCCTCAAGTCAAAGATGTCTTACTATCGGGTGGCGATCCCTTGATGCTTTCCAATGAGATGCTCGACTGGCTTTTGTCTGAGCTCATCCAAATCCCTCATGTTAAAGTCCTGCGCATAGGAACAAGAATGCCGGTGGTACTACCGTATAGAATAACGGACCAGCTTATTTCGATCTTAAAGAAATATCAACCCCTTTGGATCAACACGCATTTCAATCATCCCAACGAAGTTACAAGTTCGTCGCGTGAGGCATTGGCAAAGCTTGCCGACGGTGGATTTCCATTGGGCAATCAGTCAGTTCTCCTGGCACGTATCAACGACTGCCCTAAAATAATGAAATCTCTCGTACATAAGTTGATACAGAACAGAGTACGCCCTTATTACCTCTATCAGTGCGACTTATCAGAAGGACTCTCCCACTTCAGAACCCCGGTAGGGAAAGGGATCGAAATCATGGAAAGCCTCATCGGACATACCAGCGGATTTGCACGCCCCACGTTCGTCATTGATGCACCGGGAGGGGGCGGAAAAATTCCGATAATGCCCAACTACGTCATTTCACGTTCGGTCAACAAATTAGTTCTGAGAAATTACGAAGGCATAATGACCACCTACATCGAACCGGACGACTACCAGTCAACAATATGCAACAATGATTGTGACAAATGTAAACTTCAAATAGTATCTACTGATTCGGACGACTTCGAAACCATAGGCATAGAAAAGCTTCTCTCTGACGCTAATAACACTATATCATTAATACCTGAAGACAATGAAAGAATACAAAGAAGAAATGAATAAGCAGGACAAAATCATCCGGGTCGGGCAAGCTTCCGTCCTTCAACATGGAAAGTTGAACGACCGTATCTATCTGATGAAACTTGTACAGGAGGATGCAGTGGTTGTCTTCAAAACGATTGAAAGTTTGGTAGCACGCTATGGTTATTCCAAAGTATTTTGTAAAGTTCCCGCCCAGGTTGCTCCGTTGTTTTTGTCCAAAGGATACATCCTCGAAGCTCATATATCAGGCTTTTATAGGGGAAAGGAAGATGCTTTCTTCATTTCAAAATTTCCGAAATCCAGCAGACAATTTACTGATTACCCGGACAGTCAGTTAGAAATGCTCTATCAGCTTATGCAAAACAAGATAGATGTAAAAAGCTATCTGCTTAGTACCGAATATACCATCCGCAAACTTAGTGTGAATGATATTCCAAAGATCGCATCTCTTTATGAAGAAACATTCAAAAGTTATCCTTTCCCAATTCATGACCCTGCTTATATTGCGGAGACTATGGGCAGGCATGTCGAGTATTTTGGTGCATTCAAGAAAGACGAACTTGCAGCCCTTGCTTCTGCTGAGATTGATTTTCAGGCAAAGAATGCAGAAATGACCGACTTCGCCACCCACAAAGCGCATGCAGGACACAATTTATCCTGTTCACTACTGGAAATGATGGAATACGAGATGCAGCTACAAGGAATTACTACACTTTATACCATTGCACGATCCCTCTCTGTGCCGATGAACAAAACTTTCATCAGGCTTCATTTCAAATATGCAGGGACACTCATCAATAATACAAATATTGCCGGAAGTATAGAAAGTATGAACGTGTTCTACAAACATGTTTGATTCTACTGAAATACAAGACTAATCAACAATAAGAAACCGGAACAATCTCAATTAATTTTGAAGATTGTTCCGGTTAAATTATTTTCTTAATTATCCTTACGAAAAGCAGTCTATAAACAGAAGACTGCTTAATTTAAGACATTTAGATACCGAGTGATTTACGTACAGCCTCAACTTTCTGTTCAGCTTCAGCATTTGCATTGATATAGCATTTTGAACAACCCATCATGCCTTTCACTTCAATGTAGAACTTAATCTTCGGTTCAGTGCCCGAGGGACGTACAGAAATCTTCGTGCCGTCTTCTGTGAAGTACTGGAGTACGTTAGAAGTTTCCGGCATATCCAGATTGCTGACATTACCTTTAGCATCGGTAGTCTTCAACGTCTTATAGTCCTTAATCAGCGTTACGGGAGAACCGCCGATTTCTTTCGGAGGGTTAGCACGGAAGTTATCCATCATAGCCTTGATTTCATCTGCACCGCTCTTACCGGGTTTCACTACATTTACTGTAGTTTCCTTAGAGAAACCATATTCTACATAAATGTCCATCAGTACGTCATACAGAGTCTTGCCCTGATCTTTTGCCCACGCACAGATTTCAGCCAACAGTGAACAAGCAGAAACGGCATCTTTATCGCGAACGAAATCTTCGGCCAGGAAGCCGTAGCTTTCTTCACCACCACCAATGTACTGCTGTTTACCTTCGCTCAGGAAGATTTCGCGGGCAATCCATTTGAAACCGGTATAACAGTCGCGCATTTCAATCTTATTCTTGTCGGCAACGGCTTTAATCAATTCGGTAGTTACAATGGTTTTCACAATGAAGTCCGTAGACTGCATCTTACCCGTTGCAATACGATTCTTGATGATGTAGTACAAGAAGAGCAAGCAAGTCTGATTACCGTTGATAAGTACCCATTCGCCTTTATCGTCCTTACAAGCCATACCTACACGGTCGGCATCGGGATCGCTGGCCATTACAATATCAGCATTCAGCTTCTTGGCAAGGGCGATAGCCATCGAGAGGGCTTCGGCATTTTCGGGATTCGGAGATACCACCGTCGGGAAGTTACCATCCTTTACCATCTGCTCGGGCACACAGTTTACATTCTCAAATCCCCATTCTTTCAATGAATCCGGAATCAGCACACGGCCTGCGCCATGAAGCGGAGTATAAACAATGTTGAGGTCTTTCTGACGCTTTATTACTTCGGGATCAATCGAAATAGAGTGAACCATATCCAGGTAAATCTTATCTATCTCTTTACCGATAATCTGAATCAAATCCTTGTTACCGGTGAATTTAATATCGGCAACGGTCACCTTATTTACTTCGTCGATGATGGCGGTATCGTGCGGAGCAAGTACCTGTGCACCGTCATCCCAATAAGCCTTGTAACCGTTATACTCTCTCGGGTTGTGGCTTGCGGTAATATTGATACCACTTTGGCAACCGAAATGACGAATAGCGAACGATACTTCGGGAGTAGGACGCAAATCATCAAAAAGATACACTTTAATACCATTGGCAGAGAAAATATCTGCGGAGATCTTTGCATACAGATCACTATGGTTGCGGCAGTCGTAACCTACCACTACTGAAATCTGGTCTTTACCGGCAAAGCATTTGTTCAAATAGTTGGCCAAACCTTGTGTGGCAGCTCCTACCGTATAGATATTCATACGGTTTGTACCTACACCCATGATACCACGCAAACCACCTGTTCCAAATTCCAAGTCTCTGTAAAAACTATCTATCAATTCGGTTTTATCGGGGTTTTCCAACAGTCGTTTTACCTCTGCCTGAGTTTCGGCATCGTATGCCGGGGTAAGCCATTTCTCTGCTTTCTCAGTCACCTGTTTAATCAATTCCTGATTTTCCATAAGTCTTTTATTATTATATAGGTTAGTATTAGCTTTTTGTCAAGACACAAATGTATAAGATTAAGTTCAAATATCCTAATATTATTCAGGCATTTTATATCTATCTCCTGTCTGCTTAACATACTCTTCGAGGAATTCTTTCGGATATCCGGGGCGAATCACGCCTGCAGGCTGACCGATGGAGTTACGCTCGAATTTACCGTCTTTCACACGTTTTACAACGCCGTCATTATACATTACGATCAAGAATTCGCCAAGACGCTTCCAGGTATCGATGGTACTTTGCGCAGTCATGTTGGTATAATTGGTCAAGAACTCTTTGGCTTTGGCAGGGTCTTTTTCCAACAGCTTGGCGGCAGCGGCTTCAATACCTTCCTGGGCATCATTGAAGGTCGTTTCCAGTTCTGTTTGAGTGGCACGTACATCACCTATCATCAGGTCGTAACGCGGGTAAACCATGTTGGCCACCCAGTTGTAAATCCAAAAGGCAGAATTCCAGGAGAAAGTGATATAGTCGGCACCATCTACCCGAGTATAGCATACGGGAGCTTTGGTAGAACAGCAGTATACCGGAGTAAATACGGTCATGTTAGCATCGTCAGTGCCAAACCAAAGTACACCACCAATGGCATCGGGCATTGTAGAACGCATCTGTGCCACAAAAACAAAGGCGGATTGGAAAGTAGAAATAGGGCGTTCATTGAAATACTCCTGGTCGCCTACCTTGAATGACAACGGAGAAAGACGATACGGAGTATGATAAGGACCTGCTCCGAAATCTTTGCTGATATCGAGAGGAGTGCCTTCGTAATGATCGCGCATGGCATTCTTAACATCTTGCACGGAGATTTTACGGCTAGGCTTCAGGAACAATGGCATCGGGTTATCATTTTCACCTAATATATAAGGTAGGAATTCGTTGCCTCTATCGGTAAACATGTTAAAGTAGCTCCACACACGGGCTTCGCAATAACGGCGGGCGCCGAAGTCGAGCGGTGCGTAAGCTTTGGCAAAGCTGAAATCCTTGTTCACTCCATCAAAGTAACCTTTTTCACGGGCAAACGATACGACATCCGAAGAATACATGCAATTCTCCTTATCATTCATATTGAACTGCTGGATACGACTTTGGTTGGCATGGGCAGAGATACAATCATCGGGCACACGTACGGCCACCCATACGGCACCGCGCACTCCCGGGCCTTTGCCAATCATTTCCATAATCCAGACTTCGTTCGGATCGGCAATAGTGAAAGATTCACCACTGCTATAATAGCCATATTCCTGTACGAGTTCGGTCATTACCTTAATGGCTTCGCGAGCGGTACGCGAACGTTGCAGACCGAGGTAAATCAGACTTCCATAATCGATGATACCGGTAGTATCAACCAATTCAGGACGTCCGCCAAAGGTGGTTTCACCAATCGTAAGCTGGAATTCGTTCATATTGCCAATCACGTTATACGTCTGACGGGCTTGTTCTATCTGTCCCAGATACTTGCCGGTATCCCACTCATAAACGTCAATCATAGTACCTTTCTTATGCAGACCGGCCGGATAGTGATATAATTCGCCAAACAGTCCGTAAGAGTCGGCAGAATAAGAAACGATGGTTGAGCCGTCTGTCGAGGCATTCTTTCCTACAATAAGATTGGTACAAGCCAGCGCATTTGCCACAGCCGCTACCACAAATAAGATGGAAAGAGTCAGTCTTTTACTTTTCATACTTTTAATCAGATTATTATTATACATGTTTTTTCAATTACCACACAAAATTAAATTGTTCCGTCGTACGGTTGCCACAACCATCGGTTACAGTCATTTCCACTACGTGGCTACCCCCTTTCTCCACATGTCTCGAATCGAGTTCGCAAACCAGATCACCACTGATAGAATTCGGTTTACCAAACAAGGCATATTTCCCGTCGATAGTTCCCCGGTAGTTGCTGATGCCTGTTTCCTTATCTTTCGCTTTGAAAACAATACGCCCGTTACGCCCCCACTGAGCCTGACCGACCGGAGTTATTGCAGGCGGAATAGTATCAATAGCTACCGTATAGGTACCTAAGTCGCGAATGCCTACTTTCATAAAACCATCCTCGTACTTGCCTCCTATACTGTATTTTCCACCACGTGCTGTGACACCGGCCACATAATACTTCGTCATATCTTCTACCGGACGACGGCGTAACCCGATGCGCAAATCACAAACCCCGTGCATGGGGACACGAACATCGTTCAGTTGATAAGTGAAAGCAATATCACCGCTATCGGCACGCACAGCATAATTCAACCGGACATCGTCGTAAAGCATGCCTTTAGGAACGACAAGTTCCAAGCCCGGTTCCTGAAGGTAGTTCACCCTATCCCATTTAAAGATATACTTTTCACGATGTTCTACCGGACGTATATTTACTTTCTTTCCTTGTATCGTAAAACGGACTTTGGATGTATTGCCTAATGCGTCGCTCAGGGTATAAACAAACTGATAAGGACGCTCTTCGTTGATATCCACCAAGCCACGGGTTCCATTAGAGGCTTGCAGCAGGCGCAATCGGTTACCGGGTTCTATGAAAGATTTCATGTATTGACCGTGTGTCCAGGAGTTGATATAACGGTTTTCTTCATACGCAAAACGATCTACTACACTACGAAATACCTCTTTACCATCTACCTCCAAAATGACAGTTTTTACACCATATTTATTGTGCACTCCGTCCATATAGTCGTAGGCACGAATACCGGCACCTATCAGTCCCCAAGCAGTAATAGGCTTCAGAGGCCTTGCAGGAAAAGCCTGAAGAGCCTGTTTACCTTCCACTTCACCTTTGCCCGGCTGGGGGAATAACATGATGCCTTCGGCACGCGGAGCAGTAGAATCTTTCACTTTATCCATAAAGAAAGGCAACGGGTCTATATACTCATCCGTTTTTGTTTCGATAACATCCAGATGTAAATGCGGACCGAAAGAGTAACCCGTATTTCCACTCCAGGCTATCTGTTCGCCTGCCTTTACCGGATATTCATTCGCTTCGGGAACAATCTCCACTTCCCAGCTTTCCTTCTCATATTGCAGTTCCTCTACTTTGCGAGCTATCTCCCCCATAAAGCCGCTAAGATGGCGGTTGATCGTCGAATAGCCGTTATTGTAAACCACATCGAGTACATACCCCGAACCGTGGGTTACACGAATGCGCGAGATATAACCATCTGCCAATGCACGTACAGGTTTACCAATAGTACCGCCTGTCTTGAAATCAAGTCCGCCATGAAAATGGTTGGCGCGTATCTCACCGAAATTACCGGAAAAGGTGATAGGAAAATCAAAAGGAGGAGTAAATGTAGCCGTCTCTTGTGCATGCACTCCACCAGCCAAAAACAAAAGAGACAAAATAAAAGGTTTTGTATATAATTTCATTGTAATAACTTCTTTCTCATTAACGCAGACAAAGATAAAAATAATCCCTATCTCCACCATACAAATAGGAAAACATTCCTTAGATTTGTCTTGTTTTTCAAAGAATATATAAAGAGTTGTAACGCCACTTCTCAACAAATAACTAGCAAATAGTAAGCAGAAAACCTAAATTCTGCTGCAAAACATGGAGAGCACGAAAACATTGTGCTTTCCTTTTTTGTATATTGCACCACGTTTAACCCCTAAACTCTTAAGTTTATGATTATCGGAGTACCTAAAGAAATCAAGAACAATGAGAACCGCGTAGGAATGACCCCTGCCGGAGTAGCCGAGTTGGTGAAAAAAGGTCATACAGTATATGTGCAGGCGACAGCAGGCGCAAACAGCGGTTTCTCTGACGATGACTACATCGCCGTAGGTGCAAAGACTTTACCGACCATCGAGGAGACATACGCCATTGCCGACATGATCGTCAAAGTGAAAGAACCTATCGCACCGGAGTACAAACTGATTAAAAAAGGACAAGTGGTATTTACTTATTTCCACTTTGCTGCCGATAAATTATTGACCGAAGCCATGATTGAAAGCGGTGCTGTCTGCATAGCTTACGAAACCGTAGAAGAAAAAGACCATTACTTGCCCCTACTCACCCCGATGAGCGAGGTAGCCGGACGCATGGCTACCCAAGTAGGTGCCCGTTTTTTGGAAAAGCCTCAAGGTGGAAAAGGAAAACTGATGGGCGGCGTAACAGGTGTTCGCCCTGCACGTGTACTTATCCTCGGTGGTGGTATCGTAGGAACCAATGCCGCACAGATAGCTGCGGGAATGGGTGCCGAGGTCTTAATAACCGATATCAACCTGCCTCGTCTGCGCTACCTCAGCGAAGTATTGCAAAAAAATGTAAAAACACTCTATTCTTCTACCCATAACATCAAGATGGAGTTGCCGAACATAGATCTTGTAATCGGTTCCGTACTCATCCCCGGCGATAAAGCGCCTCATCTTATTACCAAAGAGATGTTGAAGATGATGAAGCCGGGCACCGTGCTCGTGGATGTAGCCATCGATCAGGGTGGTTGTTTCGAAACATCCCACCCTACCACCCACAGCGAGCCGACCTACGTAGTAGATGGTATCGTACATTACGCCGTAGCCAATATCCCCGGTGCCGTACCGTTCACCTCTACCATGGCACTGACAAATGCTACATTGCCCTATACCGTAGCTTTAGCAAACAAAGGATGGAAACAAGCCTGCAAGGATGATCCCGCACTGGCATTGGGACTAAATATAGTAGAAGGCAAAGTGACCTACAAGGCGGTGGCTGATGTATTCGCCCTAAAGTATGAGCCGATAACACTATAAAAGGCCAACATATATGCAAAAAGACTCCGGTATGGATAAAGTTCCATCCCGGAGTCTTTGTTTTTATACCCTCATTTCCTCTTTCACCTCCTTTAATAAACGCCAAATAATGTAAAACCCCGGAACTTTCCGGAGTAATCATCGTTGTTGTGGAAAATTCGACGGGGAAACGCCCCGCCGCCTAAACCTTTAAAAACTTATAGTTATATGGAAGATTTGAATTTCAGAAAAGGAGATGCCAAAACTGAAGTATTCGGTTCAAACCGTATGTTACAACCCTCGCCTGTAGAGAAAATTCCTGATGGACCCACTACACCGGAAATCGCTTACCAAATGGTGAAAGATGAGACCTTCGCTCAAACACAGCCGCGCCTGAATCTGGCTACATTCGTTACTACTTATATGGACGAATATGCTACCAAGCTGATGAACGAAGCCATCAACATCAACTATATTGATGAAACAGAATATCCGCGCATCGCTGTTATGAACGGTAAATGTATCAATATTGTTGCCAACCTGTGGAACTCTCCCGAAAAGGACACTTGGAAAACAGGTGCACTTGCCATTGGTTCGTCAGAAGCTTGTATGCTGGGTGGTGTAGCTGCTTGGCTGCGTTGGCGTAAAAAACGTCAGGCTCAAGGTAAACCGTTTGACAAACCGAACTTCGTTATCTCAACCGGTTTTCAGGTGGTATGGGAAAAATTTGCCCAACTATGGCAGATTGAGATGCGTGAAGTGCCTTTGACCTTAGACAAGACCACACTCGACCCCGAAGAAGCTTTGAAGATGTGTGACGAAAACACCATTTGCATCGTACCTATCCAAGGTGTCACATGGACCGGCCTGAACGACGATGTTGAAGCTCTCGACAAAGCCTTGGACGCTTACAACGCAAAAACCGGCTATGACATTCCTATCCACGTAGATGCTGCCAGTGGCGGTTTTATCCTTCCGTTCCTCTATCCTGATACAAAATGGGACTTCCGCCTGAAATGGGTACTCTCTATCAGCGTCAGCGGTCACAAGTTCGGCTTGGTTTATCCGGGTCTGGGTTGGGTTGTTTGGAAAGGCAAAGAATATCTGCCCGAAGAAATGTCCTTCAGCGTTAATTACCTCGGCGCTAACATTACTCAAGTCGGCTTAAACTTCTCCCGTCCTGCCGCTCAAATTCTGGGACAATATTACCAATTCATCCGCTTAGGATTCCAAGGTTACAAAGAAGTACAATATAACTCTCTGACCATTGCCAAATACATCCATGATGAAATAGGCAAGCTGGCTCCATTCGTAAACTACGCCAAAGAAGTAGTTAATCCGTTGTTCATTTGGTACTTGAAACCGGAATATGCCAAAACAGCTAAATGGACATTGTACGATTTGCAAGACAAGCTGTCTCAGAATGGCTGGATGGTACCTGCTTATACATTGCCTTCAAAACTGGAAGATTACGTAGTAATGCGCGTCGTTGTACGTCAGGGATTCAGTCGTGATATGGCAGACATGTTGCTGGGTGACATCAAGAATGCTATCACAGCACTGGAAAAGCTGGATTATCCGACTCCTACACGTATCGCTCAAGACAAGAATTTGCCCGTAGAAGCTAAAATTTTTAACCACGGAGGACGTCGTAAGAAAAAATAATGGAATTTATGGAAAAGAAAATATCTATTTCGCAAATTAAAGAGGTTGCCCAAGCCGCTTATAACGAAGTGAAAGGGCAAACCGGAGGTAAGAATGCGGACTATATTCCTTACCTTGCCAATATTGACTCCAAACTATTCGGTCTCAGCATTTGCCTGATGAATGGTCAGACAATTAATATCGGTGATACGGATTACCACTTCGGCATTGAATCTGTATCAAAGGTACATACCGCAATCCTCATCCTGCGCCAATATGGTGCACAAAAGGTATTGGACATGATTGGCGCCGACGCTACAGGTCTGCCATTCAACTCCATCATAGCCATTTT
Source organism: Bacteroidota bacterium (assembly GCA_023458215.1). Next base: position 1,140 of record JAEXAJ010000213.1, on the reverse strand, counting down.
GCTGGAAAATGACCACCCTTCTACTCCGTTGGTAAATGCAGGCGCTATTTCTGCTTGCTCCATGGTGCAGCCGGTAGGTAACTCCGACAAAAAATGGGAAGCTATTGTCCAAAACATAACCGATCTGTGTGGCTCTGCTCCGCAGCTTATTGACGAATTGTACAAATCGGAAACGGCTACCAACTTCAACAACCGCTCTATTGCCTGGTTACTGAAGAACTACAACCGCATCTATGACGATCCGGATTTGGCACTCGACCTGTACACCCGCCAATGCTCATTGGGCGTTACTTCCCAAATGCTGGCAGTGGCAGCCGGAACTGTTGCTAACGGTGGTGTAAACCCAGTCACCAAAAAGGCAGTATTTGAAGCTAGCTTAGCTCCTAAAATTACATCCATGATTTCTACCGTCGGTTTCTACGAACATTCAGGCGACTGGATGTACACTGCCGGCATTCCTGCCAAAAGTGGTGTAGGCGGTGGCGTAATGGCTGTATTGCCTGGAGTAATGGGTGTTTCCGCCTTCGCTCCTCCTTTGGACGTAGCAGGAAACTCCGTTAAAGCCCAAGCAGCAATCAAGTTCATCATGAACAAGCTCAATCTAGGGGTGTTCAACGGTGACAATGTGACGATTACTGAATAAACTCTTTGATAGTTATGAGTTATTAGTTATAAGTTATTTGCAGATTACGGTACATACCAACAAATAGCTTATAACTTATAACTCATAACTTTATAATAGGACATCATTATGAAAATGGCTCTATCAGAATTTGCTATGCGAGAGAAAGGTATTTATGGCATATTACATGTCATCATTCTGCTACTTTCGCTATTCTTAGTTATCAGTATTTCGGTTGATACGTTCAAAGGAATTCCTTTTTACGAACAATCGGTATACATGAAGGTGCAGTTATGGATTTGTGCCTTATTTATGGCGGACTTTGTGCTGGAATGGTTTCTGGCAGACAACAAATTACGTTATGTATCCACGCACTTCATTTTCTTGCTGGTAGCTATACCTTATCAAAACATCATTGCTTATATGGGCTGGACTTTCTCACCCGAAATAACCTATATGCTGCGTTTCATCCCTTTGGTACGGGGTGGATATGCTATGGCTATCGTAGTGGGATGGTT